>CAYRPC010000228.1:0-1543 GCA_964425995.1 uncultured Phycisphaeraceae bacterium | reverse complement strand
ACTCCCGCCCCTGCGCAAGCCACAGCCAGCACTTCTCGATCCGACGCATCCCCGTGGCTCACGATCACCAGCCGCTTGTAGTGCCCCAGCATCGCGCACGCGAACGACACTTCCCGCGACAGCAGTCCGCATAACGACCACGCCCGCAACGACGTGCCGGGCGGCATAAGCAAGACCAACGTGTCTGCGTGTGCTGGGGTCATGGTCAACACACCCGCTGGGCCACAAGCCCCAACGCCCAGCGGATGTTGCAAGTGCTATCGACGACGTTGCTATCCAAAGTGATGGCGAGTATTCACAATCAGACTTTTTCTAGAGTGACAACCGCAATCCGATCCGCACGATCGCCTGTGCCGCGTTGCACAATGGCCCCCCATTTGCGGTCAGTCCGACTCTGATCCTATAACCCCAGCCACGCCCATCCCATGCTCTCCCTCATCCTTCCCACCCGCAACCGCCCCCACGCACTGCTCCATCAATTGCGCAGAATTTGCGCATCGCGCCTATGTGCCTCACGCGAGTTGGAGATTGTGATTCTGGATCGGGCCTCCCAGGAACGGGTCATCCTCCCCGCTGAGATAGAAGAAGTCTGTGCGATCAAGTACGAGTTTCTGCCCCAGCCCAACCTGGTCGCTGCCCTGCGTCGCGTCCCGCAACTCATCAACCCGCGTTCGCGATGGTGCATGGTGCTGGACGATCGCACCACGCCCGTCCTGGAGCACAAGGACCAACTGCTCGACGCGCTCGACGACTGGGAACAGCAGGTCGGTGTGGTCGCGACCGATGTCTACGAATCCTTCCAAGGTAAAGGCGCGGGCGATGGTGATGGAGGTGATGAAGGTGGGAGTAGTTGCGAAGAACCACGCCGAGGCCGGGGCGGCCTACCCGAAGTGGTGCGCAGTTGCGCCTACGCCATCCGCCGAGAAGCCCTGGGCTGCTTCGACCGCATGTCCACCGACCTCAACGGCTTTGCCAGTGAGTTGGACTTGAGCGCCGCGCTGATGAGGCAGGGAATGCACGCCGCGTTCGATGCGAGACTGCTGGTCATCCGACGTGTCAAAGATCGCCGTCAGGACACACGTCACCTCGGGCGCTGGCTCATGGACCGCCTGCGCTTTGTTCACGCGAATGCTCCCGCCGATCAGCGACACCAGGCCATCGCCATGATGCTGCGTATCGCGCTTAGGCGTGCCGGGCGATGGATTGGCGATGCCGACTTTGATTGCTGGGAACGCATCATCGCCGATCGCCTGGTCGATCTGCCCGCACCCTTCAACCCGCCGCTCTCGGACAGCCAGTGGGACCGCCTGATCGGCCTCGCATCCGCCCGCGAATCCATCAAGCAACATGTCGCGCAAGGGCGCACACGCATGGCAATCGTTGAGGAGGGCGATGATGCCCCGATCATCCAACGCGCCCTCCGAGATGCCGGTGCAACCCTGGTCGCACCAGATGATCGCCCGCACGCGTTGATCCTGGGCACACTCGAGCCGGGCATCCTGCTGGGTGCAATGTTCCGTTGGGGCGAGCAGCGACATGGCAC
>CAYRPC010000227.1:0-1956 GCA_964425995.1 uncultured Phycisphaeraceae bacterium | reverse complement strand
GGGTGGCGGCATGGCGGAGGATATCGCTGGCGGGTTGGTTGCTGACAAACGTGAATGAACCGCGAAGCGGTCGTGCAGTCGGGCGTATCACGTTGCAGAGTCTGTGTCTTCGTACTGGGCGTGGCAACACGATAAATCAAGTGTCCAGGTACAAGCGTTGGCGTGCTACTTGGCTGCGTCCTGCGAACCACACTCCGGACATTTGGATTGCTTCAGGCCATCCAAGGAGTATCCGCAAGTATGGCAGCGACCATGTGGGAATCGTCGCTTATGTGGAATCCTACTCAACAGCGATGGGAACTCACTCAGCAGTACGAGCAGGAAGGCAAAGTACAACAGCGGGATGCCAAGTCCATTGGCATCGGTACAAGTATCAGGTTCAATCGACAATGAGGGCCCGTCAGAATGCGGGCGGAAAGTGAATACCCAGTCATGCTGCCAGAACGGGCCGATGCCCCAAATGCTTGGATAATGCATGACATAGATGAGACCACGAGTGAGCATGATGTATTGCCCGCCCGTGGCGCGCCAGCCAAGGTCGTAGTAGCCAAACACGACCCAGGCGATAAGGAAAACTGTCGCGACAGCGCGCAGCCACCAGCGGAGGCGATGAATCGCGTCAAGTTGACGCAAAGTTGCTGGTTCTTGCAGCAAGTTTGCAACAAAACTGACCCGCCAGGCGGCCACGAGGCACGCTACCACGCAAGCAAGTGGCGGGACGAACAGCAATGCGACCAGGATGGTGTCCCCATAAATTCTCAACTGGATTCCACCACATCGAGCCCTGTAAATCTTATACAGAAACAATCAAGCCAGTAGGAGATGCTGCGTCATAGTGATGTAGTCCAATGCTGCTACGCCTATTTCCAGTGGGCAACTGCTCGCCTGTCGAAGTCATGCACAGAGTTCTTGCGCATCCACTCTTCAAATAGGCTGTCCAATCCAGTTACTCACTCTCCTCCCCCTTGTTGAAGTGCGCGTCCTGCATCCGCACCAGCCCGCCCAGGATGTCGTGCAGCACTTCGGCGGGTGAGTTCATCGCATCAACCTCCACGATGTCTTCGCTTGGGTAGAAGTCCAGCACCGGCTTGGTCTCGTTCTCATACACCTCAAAGCGACGGCGGATGACATCGGGCTTGGCATCGTCGGCGCGATTCTCTTTGAGAGCCCTGCGGCGCATGCGCTCGAACAAGGCTTCCTTGTCCTTGCATACCAGGTGGACAACTTTCAAGACATCGGCGTAGCGGTACAGCACTTTCGCCTGGTTCACGCTTCGAGGCAAACCGTCGAGCACAAGCAGATCGGCGTACGGCTTGAACAGTCCCAGAATCGTCGCGGCGTACAGGTTCTGGTTCCAGATACGCATCGTCACGTCGTCGGGCACCAGTTCGCCCCGACTCGAGTACTGGAAGAAGAGTTTGCCCAGTTCGCCGTTTGCGTCGAGGTTGCGGAAAATGTCGCCGGTCGAACTGTGGAAAAACCCGGGAATCTTCGCAAGAATCTTCCCCTGCGTGCCTTTGCCCACTCCTGGAGGGCCAAAGAGGAGAATGGTTTTGTAGCGGTCGGACATGAGCACCTCCAACCCCAGGCTCGCACCGTCTCACCCAAGAGAGAAAACGGGCGCAGGTCAAAATGATACCCATCTTCCTCACGACGAACCCTGACCGTGAGCGAGCGAAGCCGATGCAATTATCCCATGTATCTTTCGCAACTCACCACCACGGTCACCTCCCAGACCAAGTGGATCATCCTTTATACGTGGTGACGCCGACTTCCTCTTCGCCGATCTCGCCAGCGGCAATGTCACCAACGTCGCTGGTGATGGGGGCGGTGCTGGGGGCTGCAATCGGTGCGGGGGATGGCTTTGCTTCAAACGAAGCATTCCCGCCCCGGTTTATTGGGCCGCCAACCGGACCAAACGCTGCGGCTAGCCGCTTCTCGCCGCTACCGGCGTGC
>CAYRPC010000226.1:0-1978 GCA_964425995.1 uncultured Phycisphaeraceae bacterium | reverse complement strand
TCCAGCGACAGCGTTCGCACACTCTGATGCAGCACTCGCCATCGCGATGGCGAGTTGGTTTCCTGGGTCGTGCCCGCCGCTGCTGGCATCAGCACCAGTTCGAGCGTCGGCCCCGCACCCTCGCGCTTCCACATACCTTTCTCACCACGTATCTGTTCCATCTGGCCATTCGCCCCTGCCAGTTGAGTTGAGTACTCCCGCACATACCGCCCATCCGCCAGCAATACCAGCGTCCACGTCCGCCGCAAGTCCGCGCTGACCCAAGGTCCCAGCCACGCATCTCGCGATGACGCCTGCTCGCCTTGAGACTTGACAATGCTGCTGCCTACTGCTGAACTGGGTACTGAGTTGGACACTTCGGGGCTACCGACCTCTGTGCTGCCCGCTTCCAGCATCGCACCCGCTGTCCCAGCAGGCGCTGCCTCCACGCTGGCCTGCGCTGGCTGCTCCACTGGCGGGTCGCCTCCAAGATCAAGAAACGGGATCGTGCTATCAATCCGCCCGATCGTGGTCCGGAGGCTCGCCAGGTGTACATCCAGATTCGTCATGCTCTTGTCAATCGACGCCAGCAATCGCACCCGCTCGTCGAGCGTCTTCAGCGAGGTATTGGTTGTGTCGAGTGCGCTGCCCACGCCATTGAGCCGATCGTTGGCCAGCGACAGTTTGCTGTTGGTCTCTGCAAGGCTGCGATCCACAACATCCAACTTCGCCGTCGTCGCGGCCAGATTCTGATCAACCGTCCCCAGCCGCGCGTTGGCGCTCTTGAGATCGTCGCGAATCTCACCAACGATGCAGCCGGGAAGCACAACCCCGCAGATGATCACAAACGCCAGCACTCCCGCCACCATCACGCCCCGCTGCATGAAATATCGCATGCGCGATTCTACTCGCCGGTCGGGAACGCAGATGACACAGAGTTCATGCAAGGAACCTGAGAGCGTAACTATTCAAACTCCGAGCTCGCTTCGTTGGCTGCGTGCAAGTCTTCACGCCGCATGCCGCACCGACAGCATCGCCATGCCGGCCAGATCCGTCACCACCACGCGGTTGCGTCCGCTGTGCTTGGCGTTGTACAGATTCCTATCGCTCACCTCGACCCACTGATCCGCCGTCAGTTTCACAGGCCCGCTCGCCCCCACCACACCAATGCTGCATGTGATCCGCAAGTCAGGCGTGCGCGCCCAGCGAGCCTCCGCCACTGCCTGGCGAATCCGTTCGCTCACGACCGCCGCCTCAATGGCGTTGGTGTCGGGCATCACGATCACAAACTCCTCGCCCCCATAGCGACAGCACAAGTCGCTCTCTCGCACGGCGTTCTGGCGGAGGATTCTCGCGATGGTCTGGAGGACCAGGTCGCCCACGGGATGCCCGTAGTTGTCGTTGACGCTCTTGAAGTAGTCGATGTCCAGCAGCGCGACCGACAAGGCATGCCCATGCCGCTGGCTGCGTGCAAACTCCTCGTTCCAGCGTTTGTCAAAGAACGTGCGATTCCACAGCCCCGTCATGCCGTCGATCTGCGCCCGCTGCGCCAGCATCTGGATCAACTGATGCATCCGCAGCGCGCTGCGAATGCGCACCCGCAACTCGATCAACTCGAATGGCTTGGTGACGTAATCAACCGCCCCCATGTCAAAGGCCGCGACCTTATACCTTGGTGCCTGATGGGCCGACAGCACGATCACCGGAATCGACCGCGTCTTCGCGTCGTCCTTGAGCCGACGCAGCAGTTGCAGTCCATCCTCGCTGGGCAGCGACAGGTCCAGTAGGATAAGTTCCGGCTGCCACGAACACGCCATCTCAAAGGCCCGCTGCTCTTCATAGGCCGATTCAAACTCCAACTCATCGTGCTTCAACCGCGCGCGCAGCAACGTGTGCAGATCTTGGGCATCATCGACGATCAGCACCCGGGAGCGGCTCCCATCCATGATGGACTTCTGTTCGAGCATCACATCATCCAACGACCCACTTCAACACCAAC
>CAYRPC010000225.1:0-2002 GCA_964425995.1 uncultured Phycisphaeraceae bacterium | reverse complement strand
GCCTTGGCCCATCGGCCCAGCACATCCCACCTCGCCCACACTGTCCCGCGACACCTTACTGCGCCGCGGGCATTTCGCCGTTCACACCTCCACTAATATTGTCACCAACACTGTCATTAGTACTAGTACTAATTGCAGCACTCACACCACCACCCCCAAGAATCGCGTCCGCCGCCGCTTCGCCAGCCGCGCCCGCCTCCGCAAGGCCAGCATTTCCGGCAACCGCACCATCAGACTCCAGCAAGCGAGCGCCGGCTTCTGCCGCCTCTCGGTTCTTGCGTTCTTTCTCTTCCTTGTCCTTCTGTTGCTGCTCCGCCACCACCTTGGCCTTGACGCTGCACGCCTCCACCACCGCCGCGGCCTTCTGCTCATCAATGGCCAATTCGTTGGTGAGCACTTCTGTGCCCACCTCTTCGATGTCAAAGACGCTGACCATGCCCAGGGCCGCCAGTTTGTCTGCCATCTGCTCGGTAAGCCCCTCGACGCTCTGAACCGTCTGATACATGGTTTCCACGCCCTTGGTGAACTCTTCCTGCGTCAGGATGTCGACATCCCACCCCGTCAGGCGAGCAGCCAGGCGCACGTTCTGCCCGCGTTTGCCGATCGCCAGGCTGAGTTGGTCTTCGCGAACCACCACCGTGGCCCGACCCAACTCAAAGCACAGCGACACTTCCGCGACTTCCGCGGGCTTGAGGGCATTGGCGATCAGAATCTGGCTCGACTCGTTCCACCGCACGATGTCGATCTTCTCCCCGTTCAGTTCATCCACGATGTTCTTGATGCGCGATCCACGCACACCCACGCATGCGCCCACAGCATCGACCTTGTTATCGATGCTCACCACGGCCAACTTGGTACGGAACCCCGGCTCTCTGGCCATGGCCTTGATCTCAATCACGCGCTCCGCAACCTCGGGCACTTCCACCTCGAACAGTTTCTTGATGAAGTCGGGGTGTCCGCGGCTGAGCACGATCTTGACCTGGCTGCCCGCGTCCCGAACGTCCAGAATCAGGCACCGGACCCGGTCGCCCGGCGCGAACTGCTCGCCTGGAATCTGCTCGCTGCGTGGCATAAACCCCTCGGCCCGGTCGATCGTCACGACCAGGCTGCCGCCCTCGTAACGTTGGGCCGTCCCGGTCACGATGTCGCCCATCCGCTTGCTGAACTCTTCGAAGATGCTGCTGCGCTCGTCGTCGCGGAACTTCTGGATCATCACCTGCTTGAAGGTCTGTGCCGCGATGCGTCCGAAGGCCTGCGGGTCCATGTCCAGAGGCTCGCCGAACCGAGTCATGGTGAACTGTCCGGACATGGGGTCAAGAACGCACGTGAACTCTTCGATGTCCAGCGTGTTGTAATACTTGCGAGCCGCCGAGACCATGGCCAGTTCCAGATCTCGGATCAATACCGTCCTGTCGATGTTGCGCTCCCGCGCGATGCCATCGAGAAGCCGAATCATTTCTGTAGGGTTGACTGCCATGGGTGATGCCTTTCCTGCGACGAGTTGCTGAACCAGAATGTGGGGCCAATGCGTGGGCCAGAATGTTGGCCGTTCTACGAGCCAGAATGTCAAGTTGTCAATGCGATCAAGACCGACGACAAGACCAAAAACGACAAACCCGCCACGCTCCTTCCTCTGGAAGTCGCATGCCGAGCGATCGTGACATCCAATGCCATAAGCCGGCCTCCGCGTCCTCGGGTAGTTACCCGGGGCGAGGCCGACAACGCCGCATCATGCAGCCTTGCTGACCTCCCGGCCCCCGCTTTCGTCAAAAAGCGGAGTACCGGCGACAGATGCCCCAACGGCACCGAAAGCGTGGCACAAAGCCACGCAGCTCGGAATCGCTGGGTTACCGACCATGGTTGAGAGCCACGTTCGCCATTGCCAAATGCCTCCTTGCGGAACCGAGTACGACGCGATCCCTGGTGACCTACAAAAGTAGGCCCCGAACTGCTTCCGAGCAAATGCCTGCGGTGAGTTCGTCGTATCGAGCGCGCGCCGCGA
>CAYRPC010000224.1:0-2016 GCA_964425995.1 uncultured Phycisphaeraceae bacterium | reverse complement strand
GTCCGAGTCTTTGACAAGTGCTTCGCACTCGACCTGATCACGCCAAACGACCAGCCCGGCGCGCCAGTCATGGGAGCCATCACCCACCATCCCAAACATGGCCTGCAAATGATCTGGGCCAAGGCCACCATCCTCGCGAGCGGCGGTGCCGGTCAGTTGTTTCGAGAAACCACCAACCCGCCCCAGGCAACCGCAGACGGCTGCGCCATGGCGTTTCGAGCAGGTGCAACCCTCGCCGACATGGCCTTTACGCAGTTCCATCCCACAACGCTCTATCTCGCCGGCGCAAGCCGAAGCCTGATCACCGAGGCGATTCGCGGCGCCGGGGCATACCTGCTGGATGCACGCGGCCATCGCTTCATGCTCGACGTGCATCCGCTCGCAGAACTCGCGCCACGCGATATCGTCAGCCAGGCCATCGTGCGACAGATCTCTCGCCAGTCGGGCGAGGGCGTATCGCTCGACTGCCGACACATCGTCGGATTCGAAAAATCTTTCCCAGGTATTGCGGCGATTCTGAAGAAGTTCGGTCTGGACGCGGGCAAGGACCTGATTCCCGTCCACCCGGCGATGCACTACATGGTCGGTGGCATACGAACCGATGCTTTCGGACGAACCGATGTGCCAGGCCTGTACGCGGCGGGCGAAGTCGCGAGCACAGGGCTGCACGGGGCCAATCGCCTTGCGAGCAATTCGCTGCTCGAAGGGCTCGTCTTTGGAGAAATTACCGGAACGGTCTGCGCAGAGATGAAGAGCAACGGTTCACGCACTGCGACTGGTTCTGGTACGAATGGTACTGGTACGAATGGCCATGGACACATTGGCAACCCAACCTCCTCGCCAATCTCCCCATCAGGCTTCGGGCCAGCAAGGCCCGCACCAGTGCCAATCGTGAGCGACATCCGCCCCAGCGACTTGGGCGAACTGGACCTGACCGACGTTCGAAGCAGTCTTCGCAGCGCGATGTGGAAGAATGTGGGCATCGAACGCACAGGCCAGAAACTCTCGAGCGTCTGCGAGATGATCGACTTCTGGGCCAGGTACACACTGGACAAGATTTTCGATGACCCCAGCGGATGGGAAGTGCAGAATCTTTTGACCGTCGCCGCCCTTCTGGCGCGGTCGGCAGCGTGGCGAGAAGAGAGCCGCGGATGTCATCTTCGCCTGGATTGTCCCACGCCCCTGGATACATTCCTCGTGCATGACCTCTGGCAGCGCAGTCGCCAGCAACCCATCACCGAACCAGTCCAGACAATTCAGGCACACCCAAGGCCGCTGACAGCGCCGGTGCTGCTGGCATAGAAACCACAGACGACAGGAGTCGTTCAAGAGCATGCGTTGCATGGCGAATCAGCAGGGAATGCGACGAGCGGGCCGCGACAGAGCGTTGCCGTCGATCGCCTGCGCGTTGCTCTGCCTCGCTCTTGCCGGATGCGCAACCGAAACGCGAGTGGTCAAGGAAAAGCCCTGGTTTTCAGGTTTGCCAGATGTCAAGGGCGATGTTCGCGCCATCGGTGTCGAGGGCGAGTTCCGTTCCGCTGCCTTCGAAGCGCCAGAAGACCAACTCGTCGTTGAGAATCCCGACAAGTCCAGGTCGCTGCTCGCAAAGAACGGACGCCACCTGATGATCCACATCTACAACACCGTCATGGAATATGACCGGGAGTTGTTCACCGATCAAGTGCTCAGCGAAATGACTAAAAAAGAGTTTCGCGATCGTGGCCGCGATCCGCGCGAAGCATTCGACCTGATCCTCAAGCAGGAGAACGACATCGTCGCGTTGTTCAATGTCATGCCTCAGGGCGAACGCACGCCCGGCTTCCTGATGGAAGCGCAAGGGGGCGGAGTCTTCCGGGTGCGTGTCCACGGACGCCGTTCGGAATCGCTGAAGTTGGCTGGCTTTGATATGGTTATGGAGCGGAGCAACTGGAAGTTGCGCTGGTTTGTCCCCTCTCGCTGAGGAAAGTCGCAGAAGTCATTGCAGACAGCATGGCTGTCGGCGGGTGGGGGAAGGGG
>CAYRPC010000223.1:0-2083 GCA_964425995.1 uncultured Phycisphaeraceae bacterium | reverse complement strand
GCTTCGTCCAAATCGCCCCCACTTCCACTCCCGCCCCCCCCCTCGCTACCCCCAGAATGGACATTGTCGGCGGGAGCCGCGGCAACCCTTCGGGCCATCGCCGCCAGCGGAGCCTCGCTGGCAGGACGTAGATCGGCAAACGCGGTCGAAATCGTCTTCAATCCGGCGCGAGCAAAGCGAATCGTGAGTCGTTGGCAGGGCTTGCCCTCATGGGCATGACCTTCTGCGGAGATGACATCCCCCGGGCCCCATTCCGGTTTGCCCGCGTGAAAGACACTCTCGCCCTTGGCGAATGTTCGAGAACCCATCAATTTGAATCCCAACGATGCACCCATCAGGGGCTGGGCAGCATGTGATCAGGCACATTGCTTGCCGATTGCATTTCTCAAAGCGGAGCAGAGCCAAACAAGGCCTGTTCCCTGCGTCGGCGAACTGCTTACGGGCTTGCACTACGCCATAGTGACGTTGATCGACTGTGCGGTCACCCACACAATAGCCTGTATGACCGAGCGACAAAAAAAGTTAGAAGCCCACTGGCGACGCACGCCTGACACCGAAAGAACGGCGATAGACCAGTTGGTCCGCTCAAGTCTTGTGTTCGACCCCGGGCGGAAACTCGCCTACTATCTCAATTGCAAAGCAATGAACGTTAGGCATTGACTTGGCCAGTTTCTCTTGCCCCTTTGTTGCCAGTCGCCCTCGATTGTCCGCTGCGGGTGGGCGAGTACCCTGGCCGGTAGTGCCGACGAGATGTCGAACAACTGGATTTCCCGAGGACCCCGACAACATGATCGAAGCACTCAAGAGCGATGAAATTGTGAACAAACTTGGCGGCCGGTTCAAACTCTGCACCCTGGTGCAGCGCCGCCTGGAACAGTTGATCGACGGGGCACGCCCCCTCGTGGACCGCGATGGACGGACCGACCTTGAAGTGGTGATCGAGGAGATCATGCAGGACAAGATCACCCTCGAATTTGACGCCAGCAAACTCGATCATGTCAGCAACTGATGGTGAAGCCTCGGGCGTAGGCCAGAGGCGCATTGTGTTGTGGTACTGATTATGGTACTGGCTTTTTCGCCACCGACGAATTGGAACTATGCAACCGATTTCCTCCCAGCCCTATGAGGCAGATGCTCTTGCGCGTATCGCGAAAGGCAAGCGGGTTCTGATTGGCGTCACTGGTGGCATCGCGGCGTACAAGACCGCGACCGTGGTCTCTCGGCTTGCGCAGGCTGGGGCGAGGGTGACGGTCGCGATGACGCCCAACGCGACGCACTTTGTGACATCACTGACATTCCAAGCACTCTCGGGCAACCCCGTCTATACCAGTCCCTGGGACCACATCGAGAGCAGCGATCCGCAGCACATCGCTCTGGCGACAGGCCTCTCGCTTGCCCTCGTTGCACCCTGCTCGATGGACACGCTGGCCAAACTCGCTCACGGGCGCACGGACGATGTCGTGACGCTGATCCTGTCTGCGATTGACCGAGAGAAGACGCCGGTCGTGCTGGCCCCGTCTATGAACAGCGCCATGTGGGCCCAGCCCAGCACGCAGCGCAACCTCAAGCAACTGATCGATGACGGCTTCCAATTCATCGGCCCAGACGCGGGCTGGCAGGCCTGCCGAACTGTCGGCGCGGGGCGCATGACTGAACCGGAAATGATCCTGGGCGCAATTCAGCAACTGCTCTGAACGCCGATACCATTCAGCACTTGCCCCAGGCACCCCCTCACAGCACCCCCGATGATCCCGAAGCGCACGAATTGGCGCTTGTGGCACGCATTCGTGGCGGGGAATCGATCGCATGGTCTGAGTTGATCGCCCTGTATCAGGACCGACTGTTCAGCGTCTGTTTGCGAATGGTCCATGATCGCGACATGGCTGCGGACCTCACGCAGGATTCATTCGTCAAGGTCATTCGCGGGATCGATAGTTTTGACGGGCGCAGCAAGTTATCGACCTGGATGATCCGGGTGACTATGAACGTGTGCCTTTCGAAGTTGCGGTCCGAGAAGCTCCGCCGGCACGCCAGCCTTGATGCCATGGCCGGGGCGGGGCAGGATGGCGGACACGCCGAGTGG
>CAYRPC010000222.1:0-2156 GCA_964425995.1 uncultured Phycisphaeraceae bacterium | reverse complement strand
CCACCAACACCCACGCCCACCCTGACGCACGATCCCCTCAAGCAGTTTGTTGCAATCGTCAGCCCAAGTGGCATCGCCGATGTCCGTGTCAGTACCGCAGCGGCTGACTTTACCAAGGTCGAGGTTGTGCTGCGAGTCATTCAGGCGGATGGTGCCCACCGCGAGACATCGATCCTCATGCGCCGCGAAGCAACCGACGGCGAAGCAACCGACCACGAAGGAACTGGCCACGAAGCAACGAACTTTTATGCGCGGATCAAGGCAGACGCCCCCAAGTTCACCTACTTCTTCCGAGGCACGCGCGCATCCGGCGACGTGACATCGACCGTGCCCATCGAAACCCGCGTCGCGCCCACGCCCCACACGCCAGACTGGGCCAAAGGCGCCGTCTGGTATCAGATTTTTCCCGAGCGATACCGCAACGGCAATCTAACCAACGACCCTACCGGGCCAGCGGTCTTCCTCGCCGATTGGAATGCAAACTGGTACGAGGTCCAGCCAGGCGAGATGGAAGCCTGGAAGACACGCCGCGGCATCAAGCCAGGCACGGACCTGCCCAAGCGTCCTGGTGGCCCGCTCTATAACGTCATCTTTGATCGCAGGTACGGTGGCGATCTCCAGGGCATCGTCGAGAAGATGGACGAACTGCGGGACCTGGGTATCACGGCGCTGTACTTGAACCCGATCTTCGAGGCCGAGAGCCTGCACAAGTACGACGCCAGCGACTATCGCCACATCGACGAGCGCCTCGCTAAGCCCGCAGAAGCAGGCCCCGCACGCACTCAGGACGGAACATACACCATCCCCTTACGAACCCGCGGCATGCACAAGGGCAAGCCCGAGTCCGAAGATCCTAAGACCTGGGAATGGACACCCGCAGACCGATACTTCGTTGATATCTTCCTGCCCGAGGCAAAGAAGCGCGGCATCCGCGTGATTCTCGACGGCGTCTGGAACCACACCGGCAAGCAGTTCTGGGCATTCCAGGACATTGTCAAGAACGGCAAGAACAGCAAGTACGCCGATTGGTATCTCTGCAAGTTTGACGACAACGGCGCGCTCGAAAGTTGGACCGGCTGGCCCGGTCGCAAGAACGGAGACCTTCCCGAGTTTCGACAGGTGCGGGGCGGCCTGACACGCGAGCGCGACGAGACCATCGAGCGAGGCGATCTTAATCAGGGTATCAAGGAGCACATCTTCGACGTGACCAGACGCTGGATGGATCCCAATGGCGATGGCATCGCCGACGATGGCATCGACGGTTGGCGCGTGGATGTGGCGGGCGAAGTTGGTGAGCAGTTCTGGCGAGATTGGCGCAGGCTGGTCAAAAGTATCAATCCCGACGCCATCATCATCGCGGAAATATGGAGCAAGGTCGACGCGCTGGGCGGAGCCAGCGGCTTTGACACGCAGATGAACTACCCATTCGCGTATCCCGTGCTCAATTGGATCACCAACACACAGCCCAGACAGAACTGGAAGACGCCCCCCGAGCCCTTCGAAAGTTCGCAATTATCCCAGGCGCTGCGCACCGCATTCAAGGATGCGCCCCAGACCAACCTGATCCATCAGAACCTCTTCGTCAGTCACGACACCGCGCGATATGTCAGTCTGCTCCAGAACCCTGGCCGCCAATACGACCGCGACGCGGAAATCCAGAACGGTCATGGCGAGCCACGCGCAAACGACCCGGACTACATCCCCTTCATCGAGGTCCTGCCCCACAAGGATGTCTACCGCACGTCCATCCTCGGGGTCGCGATCCAGGCGACATATCTGGGCTCCCCGATGGTCTACTACGGCGACGAATACGGCATGTGGGGTGCCGACGATCCCAACGATCGCAAGCCCGTCCCCTGGGCCGACAAGGAAACCAATAAGAATCCAACCGATCAACTGTTGCCCGAAGTCCGCGAGCAATATCGCTACTGGCTTCGCCTGCGCCAGGATCCGGTCATTGGTGAGGCCTTGCGCTTTGGCGATGTCGAGCACCTCGTCTCCGGCTCACCCGATGTCTTCGCCTTCGCACGCACCCTCAACAACCAACGAGTCGTCGTCGTGGTCAATCGCGGCTCGACCAACTATGACGCTGGCGCACTCCTGTCCAAGCCGACCACCGATAGCGTGGTCGAACCAGTGAGCGCAAGGGTCTGGAA
>CAYRPC010000221.1:0-2190 GCA_964425995.1 uncultured Phycisphaeraceae bacterium | reverse complement strand
GCACAACCAAGCACCAACTCAAACCTGAGCAATGGCCCCAGTCGCAATTGCCGCGCTGATCGCCTCGATATCCGGCCCGGGCGGCCGATCATGCTCAAGCCTTGGCACGATCCCGCGCACGATCTCATACACCCGCTCCACTCCCGCCCCGCTCTTGAGAGGCCGGTGATACTCCAGCCCCTCCGCAGCACACATCAGTTCGATGGCCACCACCCGACGCGCCAGTTCCAGCCCGCGCCGAGCCTTCAGCCCTGCCCGTGGTCCGAAGCTGTTGTAATCCTCGATGCCGGCGCTGGTCGAAATGTTCGAGACGCTCGCCGGCGTCGCCAGCGTGATGATCTCGTTACAGCAGGCTGCCGCGACATACTGAGCGATCATCAGCCCGCTCGACAAACCAGCACCCTTGGCAAGGTAAGGGGGAAGATGGCTTTCAGGATCAAAGGCCGACAGCATCCAGAACGTTCGTCGCTCGCTGATCCCCGCGATATGCGAGATCGCAATAGTCGCCGCGTCCAACGGAATCGCCAGGGGCATGCCATGAAAGTTGCCTGCGGAAATAATGGAATCATGCGAATCATGCGAGCCAGGCGTGTCCGTAGTGCTGGCGAAGACCAGCGGATTATCCGTGACCGCCCCCAGTTCCGACTCCATCGCTCGCTTTACATAACCAAAACAGTCCCAGGCCCCGCCCATCACCTGCGGCGCACATCGCAGGCAGTACGGGTCCTGAACCCGCGGGTCGTTCTCCTTGTGACTCTCGACGATGTGACTGCCCGCGAGCAACCTGGCAATCGACGCAGCAACCGTCATCTGCCCCGGCTGATTACGTGCGACATGCACACGCGAATCCAGGAACGAGTGCGAGGCTCGCGCCGCGTCGATCGACATCGCGCACGCTGCCACCGCCGCTTCGCACAGAACTTCAGCATCATGCACAAGCAAAACGCCCAGCGCCGCCATCAGGTGTGTGCCGTTGATCAGTGCCAGTCCTTCTTTGGCTTCAAGAACGATTGGTGCCAGACCAGCCTGCGCAAGTGCCGTACCGCCGCCCATCACGTTCATGTCAGCATGGCCCACAGTCGCATGTCCTTCGCCAATCAAGACCAGTGCAATGGACGCGAGTGGGGCTAGGTCCCCCGATGCACCCACAGACCCCACACTGGGCACCATGGGAGTGACACCCTTGTTCAGCATGCCGATCAGCAGTTCAACCACGCTCGTCCGCACGCCCGAATGTCCGCGTGCCAGCGATGCTGCCAGCAACAGCATCATCGCCCGGACGATCTCCGGCGCCAGCGGTTCGGCGACTCCCGACGCGTGTGAGCGGACCAGGTTGCGCTGTAGTTCACGCAACTGATCACTCGCGACCCTCTGACGGCTCAGCGAACCAAACCCTGTGTTGATGCCGTAATGGGGTTGTCCGTCTGACATGCACGCTTCAACAACGCTGCGAGCCTGCTGAATCAACCCGCGAGCTCGCTCGCCCAACCAGACGCTCTGGCCATGCCGAGCTACCCTCACAACATCGCTCAAGCCAAGTGGACCTGCGTTCAGGATCAGCTGTTCAGATGAAGCCGCAACAGGTGAAAACAATGGATGCGATTCGTACATGGGCCTTAGCGTACCGGATGTTTCTCGCATGCGATGACGGCACACGATCAGCCCGGCATTCACAACCAGGTCCAAGGTCTGATAAGATATGTTATGTAAAACGCAAGCCCTTGGCTGCATCACTCAGAGCCGTGGCTCGGGGTGTGGCTGGGGGTGTGGTTGGGGGTGTGGTTGTGCTCTTGCTGCTTGTTCTTCTTGCTGTTACCCCTGCTGGTCCCTCGGCACTGGGCCAGAAGAGGAGATGTTGCGGCTTGAGGCGCGACCCAACGAACTCATGAAAGCCATGGGCAGCTCTCTCCAGGATGACAATATGGGTTTCAACGGTCAATCCAATCTTCCCGCCAATCATCCGCTGACGGAGGCTCGTACTGCGAGATTCGAGACTGATCGCGCGGCACGAAAGCAAGTCGAAATATTGCTCACGCTCGAACAACGCAACTCCATTCCCAACGAAGTGCGTGGCCTCGCTCAGTTCGAGAGCTTTGGTGTCTGGGGGCTTTGATGAAGTCGCTGAGAGAACCTCGCTACCCTCATGCATGCGGCCCGGCCCCGAATCACCTGAACCAACTGACCTACCCC
>CAYRPC010000220.1:0-2247 GCA_964425995.1 uncultured Phycisphaeraceae bacterium | reverse complement strand
GCTCATCTCCAGCAGGTTCACCGCGATCGCCTCCGCCTGCCCACGCTGCTCGGCCCCTAAACCCGGATAGGCCCCGGGCGTATCAACGAACGTCACGATTGGCACGCCAAACTTCTCCGCCAGTTTCATCTTGAGCAAGGCCTTGCGATATCCCTCCGGGTGCGCACAGCCGAAGTGGCACGCGATCTTCTCGCTGGTCTGCTTCCCCTTCTGATGCCCCACCACGAGCACCTTCATGCCCGGGCTGGACCCGATGCGGGCAAAGCCCGTCACAATCGCAGGGTCATCGCCAAAGCGCCGATCCCCATGCAACTCGACAAAGTCCCGGCAGATCATCTGAACGTAATCGCGAGTCTGAGGGCGATTGGGATGACGAGCAACCCGCACCGTCTGCCAGGGCGACAAGTTGGCATAGGTCTCCTCGATCATCCCCTGCTGCTTGCTCCGCAGGGTCTCCACTTCCTTCCGCAACGCCTCAGCCTCGCCATTGGCCCCAGCAGCAAGACGCTGCTCGGTTGCCTCGATCTGCTGCTCGATCAGCGTGATGGGCTTCTCGAAGTCGAGTTGGTAGTAGGTTGCCATGAGGGAAGATTGTAAGGACCGACCGATTCCTGAGCAGCACCTTCGCCCGCCACGTACTCGACCTCGCCACCAGCCCCGCGTCACGCCCCCCATTGCAACTAGTACTGACATCTAGTGCTGAGTCTGGTGCTGGATCTAGTGCTGATGTCCGCCCCCGCAACTCGGCGGCACCGCCAGCCCCATTGCCTGCATGATCGCCCGCACCATATCGTCGGGCGGTGCCGGCTTCTTGGCAAGTTCAGCCTTGATCCGTTCACACTCGTCGGGGTTCCAATCCGGGCCGATCGATGCAATGCCGCCGCTGGCTGCCACCTGCTTGGCGACCTTCGCGGCCTCCGGGCACAGACACTTGCGAGCCAGTTTGATCGTCGACTCGTACTGATGCAAGTACTCAGCGCAAGGCGGGCACGCCTTCAGGTGTGCCGCAAACGTGGAATGCTTGGACTCAGACAGGTCACCATCAAGATAGTCGCACAGGAACTCGCAGATCTCCTTACAGGTGGGCTTGCCCCCGGACATGCCTGTGGGCTTGCCAGTATTCTGCGCATGGACATCCGGACTATTGCAACTTTGCTTGGGATCGTTCATGGGGCAATTCATTCGTGCCCCCTCTCTCCCCCGCTGCCCTGGCCCTGCCTGCCTTTGCCATCACTAGTACCATTTGAATCACTGCTGGCAAACATCGGTGCCAGACGCTCGCGCAGCGCCTGTCGCGCCCTGTGCAACCGGGTCTTGACCGCGCTCTCGGAAATGCCCAGCACCACGCCCGCCTCAGCAGTATCAAGACCCTCGACATCGCGCAGCATCACCACCGTGCGATACTCATCGGGCAGATTCTCAATCTCATCGCGCACCCGCTGACGAACTTCCAGGTCATATTCCGCGTTGGGCTTCTCGCGCCAACCCGCCACTGGTAACTCAAAGTGCCCATCGTCGCGATGACGCGGCATCAAGTCGTCGATAGCCACCGTCGGCTTGCGACGCTTGCTGCGAAGTTTCATCAATGACGCATTGATCACGATCCTGTGCAGCCACGTTGAGAGTTTGCTCTTCCCGTCAAAGTTCTGGATGTTGCGAAAGGCCGACAAAAAACCATCCTGCACGGCATCTCGGCTGTCTTCCTCGTTGCCCAGCATACGGATCGCAGTTGCCAGAAGCCGCGGCGTCATCTCACGAATCACCTGCTCATAGGCGCGAGCATCCTTGGCCCGCAGGCGAAGCAGCAGCGAAGACTCCCCGTAGTCCCCTCCGGGAGAGATGACTTCGATGGGTTCGCTCAGTTCATCAAGAGCGAGTGGCTTGCGCGGAAGTATCCCGCCTTGCTCAACTGGCATGGCAAACGACTCATCATCATGGGAGCCCACGTTTGGCACGCGGGCGATCATAGCGAGGGGTCCGATGCCACTATCCTCTGCCCTGCCCAACGACGGGGCCTGGCCTTGCACGCCATGGGAGGAGGCCATCACGGCGTGATCTGCAAGTGAGCGACCGGCAACCACGCGATTACCAACCGCACGCGTACCTGTCTCACGCCTGCATCCCGGACAATACCATGCGCCTATGCCCATAAGTCAATGGATGCCAACCGCCCGAAAGAGTGACGCTTCACGCGTCCTACTGATAGTGACCAGCCTGTGCGCCACGCTGGTGGGGATCATCCCCGCC
>CAYRPC010000219.1:0-2307 GCA_964425995.1 uncultured Phycisphaeraceae bacterium | reverse complement strand
CCCGAGCTCGCCCCCGCCCCCACCAGTCCTGACTGCTCCATCACATCCGCTTCGGTGATCTGTTGATCGGGCTCGACCCACCCGATGGGCCTCACTGGATTTGCCCTGGCATATTCCTTGTTGTGCTCGTCAACGACGGACCGGACGATGGCGGCACAGATCGTGCCCGCGATCAAGCCCAGGAACATTGCGATGAGTGCATCCTTGAGCGTATTTGCAGCACCGGACTGCATTAGCAGACCACGCGCGGCAACGAGAGCAAAGCTAGCAAGCGCGAGGATGGGTGCGATCGCGCGGATGGGGTCCATCAACGTTGCTCCACTTCTCTGCAATGCAATCGACACACGCGTACCAACGCGCGGATGCATCGACGCGAAGCGCGGGGTACTTTGCCGGACTGTTGCGATTCGTCAAAAAATTAAAGCAAATCGCGGGCCGATGCGAAGTGAGCATGCTGCGCAGGTCGAAAAAAGTGCGCATGCTGAACGCAACGAGAAGTGAAGCACGCTCGAAACGTGGGTGTTGATTGTGTTGCGAAGCAAGCCAACGCACAATCTATTGCGGTGTCTGCTTAGAGAAGAGCCGAGCCCACCATCCCTTGGGCGGTGGTACGGATTGATCCACTAGTCGGATACCCGCCAATCGGGCCATGTGTACGGAAACCGTGCGGAGATCTTGCACGACGGGCGCATTGGGTTGATGGATGACAACCGGGCCGCGGGCACGAATCGAGGCGGTCATCGCGCTGTCCTTGCGGACCCAACCGAGCAAGACTGGCTCAACCTGCAAAAACCGCGCGGAGGTGGAGCGAATGCGTTCAAAGACTGTCATCGCTTCGGCCTCGTCGGCGGCTTGATTGACAAGGATGCCGATGCGGGTGGTGGGCACCTGGGCCTGGTGCAGTTGCGGGGGCTTGGGGCCTCGCGCGATTGTCTTGACAGTCGCGTACGCGTCGGCCATGGATGTTGGCTCGGGCGTAACAACGACCGCGGCGATGTCCGCGTAGCGCACGAAGGCGAGCACACTCTCGGACAACCCAGCACCTGTGTCAATCAGAATTAGATCGTTGGCATCTTCCAGTTCGAGCAGCGCGTCGAGCAGGGCGGCACGCTCAAAGGGTGCGAGGTTGGCCATGCGCCCCACGCCAGCGGAGCCGGGCACGAGTTTGAAGCCGCCCGGGGCATCGACCGCGATCTGGGCCATGCTGCGACGCGACTCGCCAAGTTGCAGCACGCTTTCGAGGCGGCGCGAGGGGGTGATGCCACACAGCACATCGGCGTTGGCCAGGCCAAGGTCCGCATCCATGAGCGTCACACGAAGGTGACGACGAGCGAGCAGGGCGGCGAGATTGACGGCGAGGCTCGTCTTACCCACGCCTCCCTTGCCACTGGTGATGGCGATGATGGGCACCTTGCGCAGGCGGATGGGTTTGGGCGAGCCAGCCACGGCGGGCAGACTTGATGCGGCCAGCGACGAGACAACCCCTTGATTGAAGGAAGCAACCATCTGACGCAGGCGAGAGGCCTGGTCGTGAACGGGGTGGACGGGGTGAACCGACTGGACGCGCATGGAGGGGCTGGTGCCGATCGGCCCGGTTGGCTGATGGGTAGGGTGGTTGGGAGGCAATGCGCCTGCATCATCCGCACCGGAAATACCAGCGTGCGGGAATCCAGTTCTGGGGGTGGCTGCGGCGCTCATTGCCTGAGTTTGCCCTCCAGCACCAGGCGTGCGAGACGATCTGCGTTGGCCAGTTCGATTTGTGCGGGCACTTCCTGGCCCGTCGTCACATAGTTGATCTTGAGGCCAACGGCATGGGCGAGATTCAGCAGCACGCCATACCGCACTGCTTCATCGAGTTTGGTCAGCAGCAGGTGGGTGGGTTGCAAAATTCCAAAGCGGGTTGCGGCGAGCGTCAGCGCATCCTCTGCGGCACCTGCGGAGAGGACCAGATGGGTCTGCTCGGGGGCCAGGGCTTCGAGGAAGGCACCCATCTCGTCGAGGCGCACGCTGTCCTGGGGACTGCGACCGGCGCTATCGACCAGAATGACACCTCTGTCAGCGAGCGTGTCGGCGAGTGATTCGGCGGCTTCGATGGCCTCACGCGGGGTCAGGGCAACTTTCATGGGCATGTCGAGGATGCCCGCGTAGGTTCGGAGTTGATCGACAGCGGCGATTCGATAGGTATCACAGGTGATCAAGCCGACCTTGGCCCCGTGCTTCAAGGCGTAGGTGGCGGCGAGTTTGGCGATGGTCGTGGTCTTGCCCACGCCGGTGGGACCGATCAGCGCGATGACCAAGGGGCGGGGG
>CAYRPC010000218.1:0-2319 GCA_964425995.1 uncultured Phycisphaeraceae bacterium | reverse complement strand
CCTCAGTTCGTCGGCGGACAACGCAGTCAGCGACGATAACTCCAGCGTGCAGTCCGGTGTGCCATCCGGCTTTTTGGGAATCGCAACGCCCGCCCCGTCGAGCCACTTGGCAGCGCGGAAGGATTGCAAGGCCTTGCTGGTGACAACGCTGTCGACGCCGGTGGCGTTCTTGATTGGGCCAAACTCTTCTTCGCGCAGGGTTTCGTAGACCAGGCTTTGCTTGCAGAGCGCCAGCGCATCGAAGATGAACTTCTCGAGTTTCACGCCGTTATTTGCCTGCGGGGTGATGGTCTCGCCAGTAGCGATGTCAACGCAAGGAATCTTCTTCTCTGCGCGATGCCAGGGCAGCGCGAAGCGGGCATCGGTGGCGAGGCGCGACAGGAACTCGACGCTGATGGTGTGGATGGCGATGCTGCCCGCGTTGTAAAGTAGATCCCCTCGCGGGTTGCGGGCACTTTGCAACTCTGCGGGCATGTCGCTGTATTCGAGCACCTGCGTTCTGCCATCGGCGAGCACGAAGACGCCGACCTTCTCATCGGAGCCAGCCTTGGCAACCATCTTGCTGGACATCTCGCCAGACGTGGCGATGGAGTGGTCGGGAGCGCCGACGTGCAGGCCCAGAAAAATCGGATCGATGACACGCACGAGTGGGTTGTCGACCTGGAAATAACAGAGGTGTTCCACGCCGCGTCGCTGCATGTCTGTCAGGGAACCTGAGACGTGCAGTGCACGGACTGCTCCACCATGTCCATCGGGGTTGGTGGCGACTTCGTGCTTGGAAGTCAGCAGCACCTTGCCGGTCTTCATGTCGATGCTGGGGGCGACGCCCTGCTGGAAGAACCGCACATGCTCGGGCGAGAGTCCCCAGTTGTTGTGCTGGCGGAAGAAACTGACGGTCTGCTCGTGATTCAGCGGGCTGGTCATCACATACCAAGGGACGATGGTGCTGTAGCGGCGCTGGGTCGCGAGTATCTGCTCGGCGAAGATCTGGAAGAGCGGCTTGTTGGTGACGCTGCCCGCGGGATAGCAGCCCTTGGGGCCTTCAAAGCCCAGGCGGCTGCCCTGGCCCCCCGCAACCACGAACGCACCGACCTTGCCAGCGCGGATGAGGGCCTCGCCGCGTGCTCGGGCGGCGGATTGATCCCAGCGGCGCTCGCCGGAGTTTGCGGTATCTGCAGGATCGTTGGGATAGACGCGGGCGGGCGCGAGTGTGGTGGGGAGTTTGAGTTGCGGCTTGGCGAGCACGTACTGGGCGATGAGGCTTGGGAGTGTGTCGAGGTCAAGGGTGGCGAGTTGGTTGAGCAGCGCGGCCTGCTGGGCGGGCGCGAGCGAGTTGGAAAAGTGCAGCAGGTGTTGCTGGTTGATGGCGGCGAGGCGGGGCATGATGGTGTCGAGAGATGGCATAGGCGAAAGCGTAGGAAACTGTGCTGAGCGAGCGAACTACTGCGTGATTGTCGCGTTTCTCGCCTGGTGGCTGTACACTGCTGCATGCGATTTCCTCCGATTAGTCTGGCGATGGTGGGCGTGCCTCGCCCTGGTGATGCGGGAGCGCTGTGGGTGGACGTGCGCGGATTCATGGATTGGGCCCGGGCAGCCGGGTACTCGGGCGTGCAAATGGATATCACGATGGCGGGGCTGCGGCCGCGAGACCTTGATGCTTCGGCTCGGAGGGACATCGTGTCGTCGCTGGCGCGGCGCGGGTTGTTTCTCGCGGGGTTGGACTTGTTCATTCCCAGCAGTGATCTTGTGGATGCAGCGCGGATGGATCGGGCGATTGGCGCGATCGACGCGGGCTTGTCATTGGCGACTGACTTGCGTGCAGCGAACCTGGATGTTGGCGGCGCGGGCGTGAGCGTGGTGCTACCAGAAAAACTTGATGCGGGCACGCTCGCGGAGTTGGCGAGTCTCGGGCAGCGATGGGGCGCGAGCCTTGTCGATCATGCGTGGAAGAGCGCGTTTGCGGGGAGCGAGGCGGGCGCGGGCGTGGTCGTGCGCGGCATCGATCCCGCAGCGATTGGTGCGAGTGAGGGGGCGGGCAAAGTGCATGAAGCGATCGCGGCGGCATTGACGGGCATCTCTGGGGCGAGGGTTGCCAGCGGATCGTCACGAATCGGCGCGGCGCGATTGAGCGAGAGTGGGGGCGTCGGGCGGATTGAGGTTGGTGTCGATCCCGGCAGTCGGCTGGATGTACTTGCCTATGCGGCGGGATTGGTCGGCGTTGGATTTGGCGGGGCGATGGTGTGGGACGGGCGCGGGTTGTCGCGCGCGGTGGAGGCCGCGGCGCGGGGACCGTCGGTCTATGCGATGGCAATGGGCGAT
>CAYRPC010000217.1:0-2355 GCA_964425995.1 uncultured Phycisphaeraceae bacterium | reverse complement strand
TGTTGTTGATGTTTGGGGTGCTGCAGGCAAAGTCCCAGGTCGCGAGCGCTTCGCGAATCTGCTCGCGGAGAATTTCTTCCTTGGCGGCGCCGACGGGACTCGTACCAGTAAACGCGTGGGCAAAGACGGTAAACGCGTATTCGCGCGGCTGTACGAGCCAACCGAAGCTTCCAAAGTTCACTTTGAATGGCACGCTGGCCCACCCGCCGGTGGTGCTGTAGGAAAGCCCGGTGTCGTCGCACGTGGAACCACCGGACTTGTGCGCGAATCGCATGGCGTTTTTGAAGTCGGCGATTTCGCTGGCGGTCAGGTCCGTGTCGGCCGCTTCGTCGATGATCACGTCATTGAGCGTGTCGTAGGTGTTGTAGCCATACTCATCGAGGTTGATCATGATCGAATACAGCGTGTCCTGCCAGGTCTGATTGAACAGTGTGCCGTTGGCGATCTGTTCATAAATGCTGACGCCGTCGCGTGCGGTCATGTCGTTTGTCACGCTGCTTGTGACGCACAAGCAACCGATGGTCGTGTTGACCTGGGTGCTGTCGAGGTTCAGGGTGTTGTCGGCATATGAGTTCAGCGTCGTCCTCGAGTATCGATTCTCGATTGCCTTGGTGTCCAGGTTGTCAGACTGGCGGAGCATGCCGCGCATCGCCGAGTCGAGAGTCTGGTTGAAGCTGCTGCACGACCCGATGTCCGGGCAAGTGCTCGTACACGAGGGCGTGGGACAGTTGTTTCCCAGATTATCCAGGCTGGACGCACAGCGATCAATCGCGTACGTCGCGTACAAGATCTTGATCATGCTGGCTGGGTGATACTCAAAGTCCTCGTTGAGTGCCGCAAGCGTGGACCCGCCGACCTCTTTCAACATGAAGCCGAATGTGCCGTTTGTCAGGCCCGCATCCATGTACGAACGCATCCGGCGGGTCTGGCTGTTCGCATTATCCACAAACGCCGCGGCGAAGCGGGTGTTGCCGCCGCTGTCGGTATAGCGATTGAGGCAGGTGACTCGCACGCCATATTGGTCGACCACGTTCTGGATCTGGCCCGAGGTTATGTTGCCGTCCCACAGGCCCAGGCCCGGGTTGTCCGAGACCATGACGGCGTTGAACGTGAGCGGGTTGTTGCTGGTGACGTCGATGTCGGTGAGGCGTGCGCCGTTGGCGGTGAGGAAGCTAGTGACCTGGGCCTCGCTCACGCCAAAGTACCACCACCAGCCCTGGGCGTTGCTGCCGGTGTTGGGCACTGCAACAATGCTGTACCGGGTGCCCGCAAGCGTGTTGTACTGGTCGACGTCGATGGGACGCAGGTTGTTGTTGTCCTGCCAGTTGAGCATCTGCTGGTATGTCAGGCCCGTAGCCCAGTTCCACCCCGGCGCGGCGAAGTTTCCGCTGTTGCTCACCACGGTCGCTGTGAATGTCAAGGTGCTCGAGTTGGTCAGTTCGAGGTCGATGATGCGCTTGGTGCCAAGCTGCGCGGACAACTGGGCCGCCGTCAGGTTATAGAGCACGTCCACGCCGCTCGCCGCGTATTCGCCCGTGTTCGAGACCATCACGACGTCGTAGTTTCCGCCCGTGGGCGTGAGGTTGAAAGGGCGACGCCCATTGGCGATCTGGCTGTCGATGAACGCGGGCGTCGCGCCATACCAGTACCACCAGCCGGTGGGCGTGTCGCTGATGCGGTCGTTCTGTGCCAGGGCCGGGGCGATGGTGCCCAGCCCAGCCGCAAACCCCGCAGCGAGTGCGAGCGTGCGTGCGAGAGTGTGTGCGCAGGAAGACCGACGACCAAGATGGTTCGAGACGTTCGACATGATGCAGATGCTCCTTGGATCGCCCTACTTCATCCCTTGATCAAAGCAGATCAAAGCAGATCAAACCGAATCAGGACAGTTTGGACTCGGGATGAATGTGTCCATAGAGAAGAGCGAGAGAACTCGCACAAGCGGGCAGCTTTTGTCAACACATCGCTCGTGCGGTCATCCCAGCCGAGAAATAGCTGGCGACCTGCTATGGAAGATAGCGAGATCGCATGTGTGCATGGTGCCCCACAGCAAGCGTCCGCACTCTGTTAGGAAAGCATCGCGGAAGAGCATGAAGCCGTAGGCCAAGATCAGATCGTCTTGGATGCACTCTTCCAAGATCGGTGAGGCCATCACTCCTGATGATCGCATTCTGCACTTGCGAGAGCCAATGGTGTTGGAATCTGACGCTTTGAGCACATTCACCCCAGTATGTGCCCCTCTGCTCCAAACGAAACACCCCGTCGCGAACACGACGGGGTGCAGTGATTGATGAGGCTATGAGGGATCGTTGATTACTGGCCGCAACTGGTGCAGGGGCCTTCGCTGAAGACGAGCAG
>CAYRPC010000216.1:0-2406 GCA_964425995.1 uncultured Phycisphaeraceae bacterium | reverse complement strand
GCCCTCGCCTTCGCCCCCTCCACCACCAATTCCAGAGTTACTTTCTAAGCCTCTGGTTCGCCCCGCGAAGGCCAATAGCACGACCAGCAACGTTTCTGGCGGGATGGCCGAACTGGGTAAAAGCCTGGCGATTGGTTTGGATTTTCTCTGGATGCTCCTCGCAGGTGCCGGGCTGGGATGGCTGGCGGATCGCGCCCGGGGGCAGGGCCATGTTGGGCTTCTGGTAGGAATGGGGCTAGGGTTTCTCGCGGGGACGTGGCGATTGTTGGCCCGCCTCAACAAACCTGAATCAAAGTAGCCGGAATCGGGCTAGTTGGAATCGGAGTGGCGAGAGACCGCTGGTAGACTGTTTGATTGATAGTGGGCATGGCTCACGAGGGATGTCGACGTTTTGCACCAAGTTACCTACGCTTGTGCCCCTCGCGCTTCGCTGGTTTGAAGGCGAGCGATCTGTTTTGGTCATCTCGGTTCCTGCTTGTCCAACACCACGCCCATGCCGATGCTCAAACCCCTGGCGAAGTTCGCTGGGGCGGGGTGCGTTGGGCTCTTGGTGGGTGTCGGTGTCGCGGCGGCGATGGGCGGTGTGGATCGCACGTTGCTGGTGTGCGGTGGCGTCCTGATGGTGGTTGGCCTTATCGGATGCCTCCCAGCGATCTTTGCCTCGCAGTTCCCACCCGCGAGATTTGGACTGTTCGCTCTTGGCGGGTCGATGCTTCAGACCCTGTTCGCGGCGGGTCTGATCGTTGGTGCCGCATCGATCGAGGGCGTTGAGCGCAAGTCGATGGCGATGGGCGCATGTTGCGGTAGTTTCCTGATGCTGATGATGTCTGCCCTGATCGCGGTGCGGGCCATCAATACCATGCCGCCCGAGACTTTTGGCGCTCAGTCCACCAAGCCTTCATCCGCTGGCCCTTCGTCCACTGCTTCGCAATCCTGACCACCTTGACGATTTTCGAGTCATCCATGCTGGAAACCACCATCCTCAACCTTCACACCGCGCTCGCGAGCCTCACACTGGGGGCGGACAGCCCTGCGGACCATGTGTATAACCATAAGTTCGCGACCAATGAGAACGGCTATTGGATATGGTCGGGCAATCAGGGCAACCTGGTGCTCAGTGCATTGATTCTGATTGTGGTCGGAATGTGGGTTGCCAAGCGCGTGCAGACCGGCCCGGAGAGCGAGGGCACGGCTCGGTTTGTCACGACCAATAAGTTCGCGCACATGATCGAGGTGATCTGCGCGTATCTGCGTGAAGAGGTCGTGCGACCGATGCTGAGGGATCGCACCGACAAGCTCATGCCGTTCCTCTGGACCATCTTCTTTTTCATTCTCGTGAACAACCTGCTGGGCCTCGTGCCCGTCCTTGACCTTGTTCACCTTATCTCGCCTGATCTCAAGGTCAGCCACGCCACCCCCATCGGCGGCACCGCCACGCAGAACATCTGGGTGACGGGTGTCCTGGGCATTCTCGCTGCACTCTTCTTCAATGGCGCTGCAATCAAGCGTCTGGGCGTTGGCGGATACCTCGCCCACATGACGGCTGGAGCTCCGTTCTACGCGGCTCCGATTATCTTCGTGCTGGAATTGGCCAGTCAGATCATCATCAAGCCGTTCGCGCTGGCGCTGCGTCTGTTTGCGAACATGACGGCGGGCCACATCCTGCTTGCCACGCTGTTCAGTTTTGTTGGCGCGGTTGTGGGCAAGGGTTTCCTGATTCAAGGTCCGGTGACGCTGGTCAGCGGCGTCGGGGCCATCGGCATCATGTTCCTCGAACTATTCGTTGCGTTCATGCAGGCATTCGTCTTCATGTTCCTGACGACCGTGTTTATATCCCTAATGGATCACGACGACCATGACCATGAGCACGAGCATGGGCATGCACACGGCCATGAGCACGCGCACGCGTGAATAACAGGCCCCGTGATCTCCCATGTCGCCCTTGATGGTGGCATCGCGTGAGATCGATATTCCCCCTCGTGAGTTGACAGTCTTTTGAAAGGTTCCACGTATGAGAAGTTTCCTGACCAAGTTCGTTGCCGCGGCTGCTGTTGCGGCCCTTCCTGCCGTCGCTAGCGCTGCCGAAGGCAGCACGACGGGCAAGGGGCTCGCGGTGCTGGGTGGTGGCGTCGCCATCCTTGGCGCCGGCATCGGCATCGGCCTGATCGGCAAGGGCGCGACCGAGAGCATGGCTCGCCAGCCCGAGATGGGCGGCAAGATTCAGACCGCCGCGATCATTCTCGCGGTGTTCATCGAAGGTGCGACGCTGTTCGCGGTCGTCGCCGGCTTCCTTGCGACGTAATGTCTAATTCTGATTGTCGCGACGCGCCGCTCAACGGCGGTGCGTTGCTTTGCACTTCTCGTTTATTCCGTTCGATTACGAACGTCCTTGGGAGTTTTCCATGT
>CAYRPC010000215.1:0-2508 GCA_964425995.1 uncultured Phycisphaeraceae bacterium | reverse complement strand
CAATCCGTCGTGGACAAGAGGCCCGGACGCACATGGCAACACGCCAGAGGACCGAGCGACGGTGGATGAAGATCATAGGCGACAATCCCGCCTCAGCCCACATCGTTGCCCACGCGTAGCAGTACAAGTGTTCGGTCGTCGGTCTGAGGTCCAAACGCACTCACGGCGGCAACGATCTCTTCGTGCATGGACTCGAGCGAGCCCGCACGCTGGGCAACAGTTGCGAGCACGTCCGCCAATCGCGTGAGACCGAATTGTTCGCCCGACTTCGCAAATGTTTCGTTGAGTCCGTCGGTAAAAATCATCGCGACATCGCCCGGTTCAAGCGTGCAGGGGAAGCACACGAACGAGGTATTGCGTTCAATGCCCAAGGGTAAGGCGGCATTGGTGATCTCTTCCAGGTTCGAGAGTTCGCTACGCCAGACGAAGATTGGCGGATGGCCAGCGAGCACGCATTCCATCCGGCTCCATCTCTCGCCTTGATCGCGAGAAAGCCTGACGCAGGCGAAGGTGACGAACATCTCGGGGCGAGTGAGGTCTGCGAGCACGAGGTTCAGTCGCCGGACAATCTCTTGCAAGGGAGTTTGCAGCGATCCGACGGCCCCGCCCAGCTCCATGCGCACGGCGCTCTTGACCATGCCGCTGATGAGGCCCGCGCCCACGCCATGGCCCGCGACGTCCGCAACGAAGACATCGACGCACGCGTCGTTCTCGACGACATCGATCAGGTCTCCGCCGATCTTGGCGGATGGGGTGGTGCGAGCGATGATCTCGAGACCCGGGCGACGGAGGTGGCAGGGGCTGACGACGGCTTCGTGGATGCGTTGGGCCTGCTCGACTTCGGCCCTGATGGCAAGGCCCCTTCTGGCGATGGTGTTGATGTAGGAGATGAGGAGTGTCTGCCCGATCGCGACGCAGCAGATGCCCAGCGCCATTTGGACGGTGCGTGTGGGCGAAGGGTCCAGATCCTTGGGAAGGATGGCGAGCAGTTTCATCATGGCGAGTTGATTCCAGATCCACGGGGCTGCGTAAATGTGGAAGAGCAACGCGATGGGCAGCATCCACCACCAGCGCAGTGATACGACCAAGCCGTACATGATCGCGATCATGCCGGAGAGAGTCGCCGAAACACTGGCGGAGAAGACGGTCAGCGTCTGGGTCATGCTCGACAACGCGCTCAGCCACCCGATGATCGTGAACGAGAAGAAGATCGAGGAGAACAACTTCCACCGACCGTACTCGGGAACCGGTGGCAGGCCGCCACGAAGTAACAGCGCTCTAAGTCGATACACACGCGAGCGTAGGTGGCGATGGAATGGACCTGCGGCTTGGTTTCGTTTTTGGGGAGGCCTGCGACCACGTGACACTGTGCCACGATACACCGAAGCACTCTAGCGAGCGAGCAAGCGTGCCATTCCTTCTCGGTTGGCCCGATCTCGCTCGTCCAGCACGTTGGTCAGGCTGTCGGCCTGGTGGTCGGCGTGGTAACTGCTGCGGACGAGGGGCCCGCTTTCAACTACCTTGAAGCCCCGATGCAGGCCCTCGTCCTGGAAGATGCGGAACTGTTCGGGCGTGACCCAGCGGTCGATGGGCAGGTGGTTGCGAGTGGGCTGAAGGTATTGGCCGATGGTGAGGATGTCGCAGGAAGAGCGCGAAGCGAACGAGCGTGAAGGGGAACGCGAGGAAGCGGTACTCGCGTGCGATGGATCGCGCATGCTTTCCTTGGTTCGCTCACTCGCTGATTCGCTGCCGCCCGCGTGCGTGGCCCGCTGCACATCATCCATGAGCGTCAGGACTTCATCGTCACGCTCGCCGATGCCCACCATGATGCCGGTCTTTGCGACAACGCCCTGCTCCTTGCAGCGCCGGAGCAGTTCGAGCGAGCGATCAAACTTTGCGCTGGGGCGCACGGCGGGGTACATCCTGCGGACTGTCTCGAGGTTGTGATTGATGATGTGGGGGCGTGCGTCGATCACCATTTGCAACGCGCCCCAGTTGCCTTCAAAGTCGGGGATCAGTACCTCGATGCTCATGCCGGGGCAGGCTTCGCGGGTGCGGATGATGGTCTCGGCCCAGATCGCGGCCCCGCCATCGGGCAGTTCGTCGCGATTGACGCTGGTGATGACGATGTGCTTGAGCTTGGCATGTTCCCACATGATGCGCATCGACTCAGCGACCCTTCGCGGTTCGTCCTTGTCGAGTGTTTGGGGCCTGCCAGTCTTGACGTTGCAAAAGCCGCAGGCGCGGGTGCAGGTGTCGCCCAGGATCATGATCGTCGCCACGCCCCGCGACCAGCACTCGCCCATGTTCGGGCAGTTTGCCTCTTCACAGACGGTGTAGACCCGATTTTCCTTGAGTACGTTTTTGAGACGGGTGTATTCGGGGCCGCCCGGCACCTTGGCGCGTAGCCAATCGGGCTTTTTCTTGATCGTCAATTGGTCCTTGGTGCCGGTTTGCTCAATGACCTGATTGTTGATGATCATGCCAGACAAACTGAGGCCCTTGCCG
>CAYRPC010000214.1:0-2580 GCA_964425995.1 uncultured Phycisphaeraceae bacterium | reverse complement strand
GTCGCGGTTCTCCCAAACGGGGCGATGCGAGTGAGTCTCAGGGCCAGCCCCCCAATTTTCCGTTTGAGGACCGCTCTCTATCTGAGTCTGGATCAGACTCTGGGCCCACCAACCCGCGCGGGTCGGGCGAATGGGAAGAGTGGCCCGACCGGTACGCGTATGACATTGTGGTCTCCGCCGAGCGCTTGCCCAGTTTGTGCCGGGCTTTGTTCCTGTTGTTTGATACAGCACCGATCTCGGGGACGGCTCCGGGCTGGACGACGGGTCGGATATATCCCATCCTCGACGTGCTGGGTCAGGATGCGTATCGCGAGATCGATCCATATATCGCGTATGACCTGGTCGGTCTGGATGTCTTCCTGGACGGGGTTCGCGAGTACAACGAGTTCCTCTTTGAAGATGGGATGGCCGGTTTCGGGGCCATGAGCGAGGATCCCTTCCTCTATGTCTTCGTGGACGAGCACAAGATCGTCACGGTTCGCGCCCAGCCCGAACTCAAGGAACGCGTCGAGCGGGTGATGGCCGCGTTTGATCTCGAACAGACCGAGAGTGCGGCGGGGGTTGATGCTGCGGCCCACGAACATCGATCGGTCCTTCTAGCCCCGGCCAACAATCCAGAGTTTTTGACACCCGAGGAGGTGGTCGAAGACCTCGTTGACCACTGGCGGATGCTGCTGAATGTTGATCCTGACAGCAACAAGGACGATGAAGGCAACGAACTGGGCCCGACCAGTTGGCGGGCGTTGGTCCGGTGTGAATTTGACGATGCTCCACCCCGATACGCCGAGACAGTCTTTGATGCCGAGAACTTTCGTGAGGCCGAGGGGTTGGCTTTCAACGCAATTGAGAAGTTGAGCACAGCGGCACGGGAGGGGGGTGTTGAAGAGGAAGACTGGTCCGACGCCCGGCTCGTGATCATCGACCGGATCACGTCCACGATGCTTGCGCAAATACTTGAAAACGCGGGCGTTACGCCCGAAGCCAAGGCGGCAAAGAATAAGACCACAGGCAAGGCCAAAGCGGGCGTGGGTTCACGCTCCAAGAGTGCCGGGGCGATTAGTCCTGGGCGTGTCCATTTTGCGCGATGGCTGGATGGGCCTTAAGTCGGTTCTTGCTCTATGCAATACTCTGTGCAATTCGGGGCTTGCAAGCGCGGCGGATTTCTGGTACATTCCACAAAGAGCAAAGAAGTTGGGCGGAACCGCCCGACGCGGCTGGTGGAACATGAAAGCGGCGAACCCCGCTTGCGCCAGCCACCGTGTACACTCCGATGTGCTCCGGACGGACGCTCGATATGGATCGTTGCGCTTGGTGATGACGCACCTAAAGGCCGTTGCATGGAACGAGTAGCGGGCCGAATTGCTGGACTAATTAGGCCAAACTAGTCCGGCGAGTTTGCGGACGAGGGGCAGCGTTGCTTGCCCAAGCTTTGCAAAGACATTGACACATGACAGCGAGCCGTAGACGGCTGAAGAAGAACGACGAAGATTCATGAGGATCAATCGTCGCCCGCGTGGATTGTCAGCCGTATCCTGTCGCCCCATGCAGACGACGGGGGGTAGGCTGCGAGGAGAGCAGCAGGACAGCAACAGACCCCGGGGCGCGGAGCAAGTGTGGGTAGAGCCGCACACGACCTGTTTCACGACTGGGTTTACAAGTTGAGCCGCAGCCAAGCGAGGAATCCCAGGCACGAATCACGATCAATTGGCATCGACAAGGCCAGCACAAGGCCTAGCAAGCGTCCAGTTCAACGACACGAATCAACCGTCCAGTAGTTTTGACGATTACTTCGGAGCAACACCATGCTGAGTGGCACGAGCGTTCGCAGATCCTTCCGCACTTCTGTCCGCCAGTCTGTCCGTTCTATGCTGTTCGCCGCCGGTGCTGCGGGCGTGGCGCTGGGTGCTCCCAGTGTGTACGCGCAGTTGGCGGATACGACCAACGGAACGCAGCCAACCGCAACCATGTCGGTGTCGCAGCGTCTGGATGAGGCTGCCAAACTGCTCGATAGCGGCAAGGTCGTACACGCTCGGGCCAAGCTCCTTGAGATGACCACAGGGTCTGGTGTTGATGCACTTACTAGGAGCGAGAAGAACCGGGCGCTGGCCCTTGCCACCAACGCCAACCGCAAGTTCCGTGGGCTTGAGCCTGTGGATGCCAGCCTTCAGACCGCGGAGTTGGGTGCGCAAACGGGCGACCTCCGTCTGGCCGCTGCACAGGCACAGGCAGTGATTGATGCTCAGGAGGCGACTAACCACCAGGTGTCCATCGCCCGCACGCTGCTGACGCAGGTGCAGAGCAAGCAGCAAGCACTGGCAGCGGACACCTCCGCGAAGATCGATGACGCACTGGCGGACATCGCTGCAGGGCGTGGCAGCGCCGCTCGCTCCAAGGTGCAGGAAGTCGTCCGCAGTGGCGTTGCACTCTCTGGTGATCAGCAGGTCAAACTCGATGCTGCCCAAAACGAACTCATGGGCATCGCGAGCACCGACAGCGCACTGGCCGGGATGATGCAGCCTGGTGTTGTCAAGCGTCGCACGAGTCCAACTCCAACTCCTACACCTGCCCCCGCTCCTGCAC
>CAYRPC010000213.1:0-2589 GCA_964425995.1 uncultured Phycisphaeraceae bacterium | reverse complement strand
CACTCGGACGATCGTCCGATCCACCCGGACGCCCGCCCGCCCGCATCGGCCGTTCGCCCGGCCCGCGTGTCCGCCCGTGCCGATCACTTGGACCACCGGCCATCCCGTACGCCCGACCATCCGGGCCACTCGGGCGAACGGCCAGCCGATGTGTGCGCTCGCCCCGACGACCTGTCCGCCGCCTCACCCGCGTGCCCGGCTCTCGGCTCGCTTGCCGCGGCGACTTGCAAGGACGCCGCGGAGCTGGGCGATCACGCAGTGCAGAGCGAACGGGCAGTCGCTTCACGCACCGGGCCAGGCGGCGAGGGCGCGCTCCAAGTCGGCGATCAACGGCGGAATGAACTCATGGATGGTCTGGTGGACGATGCCGACATCGATGCTGTTGTAGCCATGGATCAAGCGATTCCGCATCAGGCGGATGGCACGCCACTGGATGGTTGGCGTACGTTGCTTGGTGGCCTCGCTGACCTTGGTCGAAGCTTCGCCGATGATCTCGATGAACTTGACAATCGCGAAAAGCCGCACGTCGTCGGCTGTGAGGTCCAAAGCAGAACTCTCGCCCGCAATGGCCACCGCACGACGGGCGGCGTCGAGCATGTGTGCTGGAGCCGAATGCGATCATCATTCAGGCTCGCGCTCCCATCACGCGGCATGCAGCACCCTCGCGCTCGCGACAACCTCATCGCGGAAGTATCGCGAGAGTTCCTGCGGAGTTCGAAGGTCCACGCGGCGCCCAAGCATGGTGCCCAAGTCGTCTTCCATCACCGCTATAGAAGGAAGCGTCGGTGTGCGACCCGGCAAAAACTCTACCAGCACATCGACATCGCTCTCTGGCGTGAAATCATCTCGCAGCACGCTGCCGAACAGCGACAGTCGGGCGATGCCGTGGCGATCACAAAAGCTCGCGATGCTGTCCAGTGGGATGTCGAGTGATCCAACGTTCATACGGTTAAGAGTAGGAAAGCCCGCCGCTGACAACACACCTAGCCCCTGGGCGAACGAAGACGACGCCAAGGCTTTTTGGGGGGGCTCGCCGAAGCACAGGCGTTGATCGAAGGGAAGAACGGTGCATAGGCACCGAAGTCAAGCGCGCGTGGGGCGTGTCAGGTTCGCCCCAGCGTCGCCTTGAGCTGCACCATCAGCGGCGGGAGGTCTTGGTGGATGGTGTCCCACAGCAGGTTGAAGTCGACGCAGTCGTAGCCGTGTATGATGCGATTATGCATCCCGATAATCTGTCGCCAGGGAATTTCAGGGGCGTGCCTCTTGCCCGGCATCGGAAACTCGGTTCGTCGCTTCTCCGACAATCTCGACCATCCGCACCAGTGCGAGGTTGAGCATTCGATCAGAGTCAAGATCGGTTCGGCCGCGACCCGCGCACATCTGCACCGCCTCCGTCGCGTGATCGAGCATGTGCCCGAGACGAACTTCATCTTCATGCCGCGACATAGAGGGGCCTCGCTTCGTGCAGTACCTGCTCTCAGAAATACGCACTCAGCGATCGCGGCGTGTTGAGATCGGCCTTTCGACGGAGGATCGCCGAGAGTTCGTCCTCGACGAGTTGGAAGCCGAAGAAGCCGATCCGCACGTCCGGCAGAAACTCCACCAAAACATCAACATCACTCTCTGGCGTGAAGTCGTCGCGCAGCACGCTGCCATATAGCGACAGCCGAGCGATGCCATGGCGGTGGCAGAAGGTGGCGATCTGCTCGCGGGATATATCGATGGGCAGGTCCCTTTCCATGTCAAAGTGTATCGCACGGGTCCTCGACTCGGCCCGCGCGATGATGACCGCAGCGACGATGCTCTGGCCCTGCTCCACGAGGCCGTGGGCAGCGTGCTGGCAAAGGGCTTGGAATGATCCCCCCCGGCCCCGCGGGTGTGAACGCTGTCCCCGCGACCCGAGTGTTCGCCAGTGCTCTGCTATCCAAGATACTGAGTTGAAAATATGAGAATCTAACGGCGGCACATTGGACGTTCAGCGACGAAACATGCCGGCACTTTCTGAGGGTTGTGCTACATGTTCAGAGGTTCTTGGTGATCGAAGCATTCAGTTACGGTTGCGGTTGTTGCTTCGCATCCACGCTGCGTACTGCACGGTTGCTTTGATCGGGTCTTGCCCGCCCAAGGCTCTCCCGCTTCCGGGCTTCCACCCAAGCCCGCGTTGGGTTTGGGTCATGTCTGCTAATGTGAAGTCCTGGTAGAAGGTTCGCACGCTCTCGGGCATATCGAAGTATTCGACTTCGAGTTCGCCCGGTCGCAGGCCCAGGCCTTTGCGCACAGCCTCAACTATGTCGTTGAAAGTAGTGGCCTTGCCGCTGCCCAGGTTGTAGATGCCTGGCGTGACACGATCACCACTGGGGCCAAGCCCCGCCGCGGCGAGCGTGCAATCGACGACATCATCGACGCTGATCTGATCGCGGGCCTGCTCGCCATGCTTGAAGAGACGAGGCCGCTGACCCGCGAGGCACTGGCTGGCGAGTTGATGTGCAATCGACGCCATCTTGCCTTTTCGGGTTTCGCCAGGGCCAAAGACGTTGAAGTATCGCAGGCCGACGATCCATGGTGGTGGCTTGCCCCGCCCCTTGACAC
>CAYRPC010000212.1:0-2603 GCA_964425995.1 uncultured Phycisphaeraceae bacterium | reverse complement strand
CCGAGCGGATTCGGCGGATCTTCGAGTTGTACCTTGAGGCACGAAGCATCATGCACGTCGCCGATGAGTGCAACGCACGGGGGTGGTCAACCAAGACCTGGACGACGACCGCCGGGCGGGCACAACCCACCATCGCTGGCCCTAGCGGGGCTCGCGCACGGATGCACGCATGACCATCGACCTCGACGAGGGGGACGCGCGCGATGACCTCGCGCACCCCCACCTGCTCACCCCGACCAAGCGGCTGCACACCATCGCGGAGATCCTGGCGAACGGCATCCGCCGCCAGCGCGAGGATGCCCGCCGCATGGGCGAGTCGGGCGACATTTCGGCCCAGTCAGAAAGAGAGGCCGATGTACTTGAACCGTCTGAACCGGTTCGCCTTGATGGTCCACCCCCCCCACAAGGTTGGTTTACGCCTTGCGAACCGGAGAGTCCACATGCCCGATGTCCCCAACGCGACGATCCTGGCCCTCGGCCGATTGACCGTGCCCGAGCTGAAGCACTCAACGCTCCTTCGTGCGGAGAGCGTTCGACGTTGATGTCCAGCACCTTGTCATCAACACAAAATACCACCAGGGCCGCTCTCGCGACCCCGATGGCATTCGCACAATCCTCAATGTGCGGGAAGAGTTTTGGGGGCAGGAGCGTCGAGGCGGCTCAGCGGATGCAGGGGCCTTCGCTGAAGACGCTCAGGAAGGCATCGATGTCGGTTGGATCAAACACACTGCCATCGTTGTTGAAGTCGATGTCGTCGCAACCGTTATCACCCTGGAACTCAAAGGCACCGATATCGATGGGATTGAGGGCGTTGGCATTGGTGTAGCCGATTGCATCACGGATTCTGGTGGTGTTAGCAGCGTCGACGAGCGCGGTTGCGCCGGAGGTCAGGAAGCGGTTGGGATTTCCCCGATCGATGGCGGGGCTGGCGGGAGACAGGCGGAAGTCGTTGGCCAGGGCGTTGACAAAGGCTGGGTCGGCGACGGTGTTGTTGGCGTTGGGGTTGGCGTTGGGCAGGGCGACGGGGGAGAGGCTATCCCAGAAGGTCATGCGGTTGAGATTCGCGTTGCCGAACGCGATGGAGTTGGTCACGAAGGCCGCCGAGTTGACGGGGATGAGGTCGTTGAGATTGCGGGCGATGACGCAGTTTGTCATGGTGACGTCGGTGTTCGAGTCGGCGCTGCTGAACAGGCGGTTGTTGTCGCGGAAGATGCTGTTCACGAATCGGTAGGACGTGTTTGAGTTTGAGGAATCAATGATGACATTGAGCGTGTGGGCGGTCGTGCCCTCGAACAGAACGTTCTCGTAGCCTGTGGCGATGAACGTGGTGTTGGATCGACCCAGGATCGATGTCAGCACGCATCGCCGGAACGTGAGTTGCTGGTTGGTCTGGGCTGAGTCGGGCAGGTTGATGATCGCTTGTGTGTCACGCGAGACCAGCGTCAGGTCTTCAAAGGTGAGGTTGGATGCACCGCTGAATCCCGCGCCTGTGGGCGGGCCCTGGAGTGTGGTCTGTCCAGCGCCCGCGCCTCGGATGGTGACGTTGCCTGGCAGAGAGATGCCGGTCTCGAGGGTGTATGTTCCGGAGGCCACGCGCACCACGCCAGGCCCGCCAGAAGCAACGGCGATCTGCATGGCGGCAAGCAGGGTCGATGCCTCGCCCGGGAAAAAGATACCACCAGAGACCTCGATGATCGCGGAGCTCGTCCATGTGTCGTTGCGAACATCCCATAAGCCGGAATTTCCGACACTGAGTAAGGTGTAATCGCTCGCCTGATCGTTCCCGCCCGTGTTGGTCGCGAAGTTTCGATAGGTTGACGTGCTGCCATCTGACCAGGCAAAGGTACCTTCCAAAGCCGCATCGTTGAGTCCGATAAAGTACTTGTCGTTTGGCAGCGCGACGTTAGCGGTGATCCAAGCCTGCTCGGTCGCGTCGTTGATAGTCACGAGGTCACCGCCCATTGCGCGTGCAAAGTCGCGCATCTGCGTCCAGGTAGCTCCATTCCATAACAGGCGGTAGTAGCGATTCCCGTTCGTGGAGTTGGTGATGCGGGGGCCCAGGGTCTGGGCGGAGGCACCGGCAAGCGTGGCGAGCAAGGCAGCGGCGGAAGTCATCAGGGCGATGCGAGCGTTCATGGTGTCCTTCTTTCTGTGTTTGTGCGACTGATGGGCGACGATTGCCCATTCAGACACACTGGCGAAATCCGCGGGCGCGAGGCATCACGCAACATCCGGTTTGTGCGGAAATATTTTTCATTCTGACTGTTTCTTGCGGACGCGTATGGGGATACCCACCTGTCCAGGGTTACACTTTCCTGCATGGACCCCGGTGCGCAAGTCACGATGATGCTCCGCGAGATGCGGGATGGTCGCGAGGGCGCCCGCGAACGGCTGGCGGGCGTGGTGTACGGCGAACTTCGCAAGTTGGCGGGCGCGATGATGGTCGATGAGCGCGCGGCCCACACGCTCCAGCCGACGGCACTCGTCCATGAGGCGTACGTGCGGCTCGCGAGCGGTCCGGGTGTTGATGCGCAGGATCGAAACCACTTCATGGCGATTGCCGCGAAAGTGATGCGCCAGGTGCTTCTCGACCACGCCAGGGC
>CAYRPC010000211.1:0-2622 GCA_964425995.1 uncultured Phycisphaeraceae bacterium | reverse complement strand
CGCCGTTGTTGGTGGGGAGTTTTTGCTTGATGATGTCGGCCTTGATGGTGGCGCCGAGGTGGTTGGCCTGGCCTGTGAGGTCTGCGCTGGTGTGGTAATCGACGGATTTGCCGTCGGCACCCTTGGCTTTGAAGGCGTTGTTTCTGGTGTAGCACCAGAGGACGGTGACCAAGCCGAAGCTGTGGGCCTCTTCGAACATGTCGGAGACGTAGGCGATTTCTTCGCGTGCGCTGTCGTTGCCGAAGTAGATGGTTGCGCCGACGGCGAGGGCGCCCATCTCGTAGCACTGGCGCACACTGCCGAAGTAGGACTGCTTGAAGATGTTGGGATAGGTCAACATTTCGTTGTGATTGAACTTGACGAGGAAGGGGATTTTGTGGGCGTACTTGCGAGAGACGCTGGCGAGCACGCCCATGGTGCTGGCGACGGCGTTGCATCCGCCCTCGATGGCGAGTTTGACGATGTTCTCGGGATCGAAGAACTGCGGGTTTGGGGCGAAGGAGGCGCCGGCGGAGTGCTCGATGCCTTGATCGACGGGCAGGATGCTGACAAAGCCGGTGCCGGCAAGGCGGCCGGTGTTGAGGATGGTCTGGAAGTTACGGAGGGTGGGGACGTTGCGGTCGTTCTGTGCGAAGACGCGGTCGATGAAGTCTGGGCCAGGGAGATGGAGGTTGGACTTCGCGACGGTCTTGGACTCGTAGGCGAGGAGTTTGTCGGCATCGGGACCGAGGAGGGAGCGGAGGTTGATGGTGGGGGTTGGCATAGCTGGTTATCGTATTCTCTCTGCGAGTTTGTGCTGGTTGCAAGAGGCTGGATGTGCGAGGTTTGGCTCTTGTTGAGGTCGCTCGCACAAGGCGAAGGACCCCTTCGCGCCGAGTATAGAGCCTCTGGCAGGCCACGCAGAATTGGTACGATTAGCAATATGGTGAGCGATATGCGAACACCGTTGGACGCATTCGCACGTTGTACGGGCAATCCTCTGCTGTTGCATTTTGGTGTGCTGCTTGCATCTTGGAACACACACGGGCGCGCGATCAATTGTACAGAGTCGATAAATTGCGTCAGTAACATCTTTCCGTTCGACATTCGCGATATCGACGCATTCCTCAGTGTCTTTGCCGAAAGTCCGTGCCTGTAGTTTCTTGATGTTCACGGCGGATTTGTCGCCTGTCAATCTATGCAGCCCTTCCGTGCGTGCGCTGCGCCGGGGCGGTACAGTCCGTTTCCATGCCTACCAATCCCGCGTCATACACAAATCTCTGCAATCAACTTCGCGAAGCCGCCATGCTTGGCTCGATCTCTTCTCTGGTGGGGTGGGATCAGGAAACATACATGCCTGCGCAGGGGGCGGCGGGGCGGGCCGAGCAGCAGTCGGTGCTGGCGGGGATTGTCCACGAGCGCAAGACGAGCAGGAAAGTGGGCGAACTGATCGCGGCGTGCGAGCAGGACAAGGCGGTGATGAAGCACCCGCGCATGAGCGCGAACGTCCGCGAGATGCGGCGGGACTATGACCTTGCGACCAGGTTACCTGGCGAACTGGTGAGCGCGCTGGCAAAGACGGCGAGCGAGGCCCAGCATGTGTGGAAGGGGGCACGCGAGAAGAGCGACTTCAAGTTGTTCCGGCCCATGCTGGACAAGATGCTGGACCTGACGCGGCGGAAGGCGGAGTGTTATGGCATTCCTGCGGGCGGGGAGTTGTATGACGCGCTGCTTGATGAGTATGAGCCGGACATCACGGCCCAAGGGCTGGAAGCGATCTTCACGCCATTACGGAAGGAACTGACGGCGTTGGTGGCGGAAGTGGCGAGTGTTTCGCGTGGTAGCAGGGGGCCGAAGGGCACTAAGGGAGGGGCGAAGTCTGGGATCAACACGCGCTGCCTGACGGAGAAAGTTGATCCAGCGCTGCAGCACCAATTCGGGCAGATCGTGCTCAAGCACATGGGCTTTGATCTTGAGGCGGGGCGATTGGATGTGACGACGCATCCGTTCTGCTCGGGGATCGCACCTGGCGACACGCGACTGACGACGCGGTATCGCGATGAGAAGTTCACGGATGCGCTGTATGGAACGATGCACGAGGGCGGGCACGGGCTGTATGAACAAGGGCTGCCCAAGCAATTGGGCAAGGACACGCTGTTTGGCACGCCGCTTTCTGAGGCGGTCAGTCTGGGCATCCACGAGAGCCAGAGCCGGATGTGGGAGAACTTTGTGGGGCGGAGCCGGGAGTTCTGGAAGTGGAGTTTGCCGATCCTTGGGAAGAAGTTTGGCCCGGCGTTCAAGCGGTACTGCGTCGATGATTTTTATGCGGCGACCAACACCGTGACGCCCAGTCTGATCCGGGTGGAAGCCGACGAGGGCACGTACAACATGCATGTGATGGTGCGGTTTGAGCTAGAGCGGGCGATGCTTGGGGGGAGTCTGAGGACGAAGGACTTGCCGGCAGCGTGGAACGCGAAGTACAAGGAGTATCTGGGCGTTGATGTGCCCGATGATCGGCGTGGCTGCTTGCAGGATGTTCATTGGAGTTTTGGACTGATCGGGTACTTCCCGACGTACACGCTGGGGAACCTGTACGCGGCACAGTTCTGGGAGACGATCAATGGGAAGGGGACTGGGGGGGGC
>CAYRPC010000210.1:0-2657 GCA_964425995.1 uncultured Phycisphaeraceae bacterium | reverse complement strand
ACATCAAACGGCTCTTAGACATGCCACGATGGTATGGCTAAGAGCCGTTTGATGTTGTGTGGTGCCATAGCCGCGATGGCGGCTTTGGTGTTGGCCGCGGCTCCGGCTTTGGCCCAGACCGAATTGAGCCCGCCCAAGCCGGGGCGGGTGGACAACCCGCCGGTGGTGATGAGCATCCTGGTGCTGCTGATCATGGTGGCCATGCTGGTGGGCGCGTTTGTGATTCCGTCCAAGCGCGGGCATCAGGACTAATTGTCGGGATGGATTGAGGCCCGTTTGTTTCTGAGGGTAACGCCGGTTTATCCCTCGTTTGTCCCAATTGGAGCACGCAGCAATGTCAGGCTCGGTGTCACGCTCAGTATCACGTCAAACCAATGTCCTCCTACTGGTCGCGGCCAATGTCGGCGCGCTTGTGGCGGTGGTCCTGACGTGGCCTGGTTCGGCTGCTGGGCAGACGCAGCCAGGAACGACGGTGAAGCCGCTGGAATCGCGCGCGAGGGGCGATTACACGATGGTGTCTGGTCGGATCGGCGCAGGCGGGAACCATGTGGTCTATGTCGTTGACTCTGCGAATCAGGAGGTCATGGCGCTGCGCTGGGACAACAGCAAGTTGGTGATGGTGGGCATCGGCTATCGCAGTCTGGCCAGCGATGGCAGGGGAGCGCGGGGCCGATGAGCACGACTTACACCAACTCGCCATCTGAGGGACCAATGCGAGGCCAACTGCGACTCACAGTTCGCAGGGGTCGCAGCACGCTCGTGGTTGGTTTGATGATGACGCTGGCTGTGCTAGCGGGAGTGCTGATGGCGCGGATGATAACGCCCTCGCACACTCCCGCTGAGTTTGCACAAACGGCCTCCTTTGATGTCGCGTCGGCCTTTGGCATGCCCACGGGGAGCGTGGCACAGACGGGCGGATTGACGGTGCTGACGAGCGAGGCGGGCAACGAGGATCTGCTCGTGCTGCTGGACGCTCGCAACGAAGAGTTGTTTGTGTACAAGACCGACCTCAAGGGCGGCATGCAGTTGCTCCAGCGCTACCCCGTTGCTCAATTGTTTTCCGATGCTCGTGCACGGACCATCGGGGGGCCTTAGGCAGGCAGAGCGAGCAAACGGACAGCGACCAGCGAACCAGTGAATAAATAAGGGACAACGCACAACAGCACCCCGTATTCGCCTTGTCGCTCGCTCATTGGTTTGCTCTTCGCCTGGATTGTTCTGGAGTTTCTCTTGCCCATTCTTCCTCTGCCCCAATTCGAAGCCGACCTCAAGGAACAACTCCAAGCAGAGGACCGCGCGGCCTATGAAGCGCTCAAAGCGCCCAAGACGCTGGTGGTTCGCTTTGGCAGCATGAAACTGGTGGGCGAGTTCCAGCATGCTGGAAGCGCAAAGCCCGGCTGCGGCAGCAAGGTGGTGGTGCGGACCTTTCGCGGTGTCGAACTGGGCGAGATGCTGACCAGCACCTGTCCCAACAGCGGGTGCAGCAAGAGCGTGTCGCGCCAGGAGATGCTCCAATACATCGACAACAGTGGCGGGCACGACTACCCGTTCTTTACCGAGGGCAAGGTGCTGCGGATCGCCACCAAGGACGATCTGGACCTGCAGGCGAAAATCGAGCAGAGCAAGCACGAACTCAAGATGCATGCACGAGACGTGGTGGCGAAACTGCATCCCAACCTCAAGGTCGTCGAGGTTGAACCGATCCTTGGTGGAGAGACGCTGACGGTCTACGTCATGACGGAGGAACGGATCGAACTACGCGATATGGCCCGGGAACTGGGCTACTACTTCAAGGCGCGGGTCGAGGTGCGTGCGGTGGGGGCGCGGGACGAGGCGAGGCTTACGGCGGACTACGAGAAGTGCGGGCAGTATTGCTGCTGCAAGAACTTCCTGAAGGTGCTCAAGCCGGTGTCGATGAAGTCGGCCAAGGTGCAGAAAGCCACGCTCGATCCCCTGAAGATCAGCGGGCGGTGCGGGCGACTGATGTGCTGCCTGCGCTACGAGGACCAGACGTACGAGGATCTTTCGAAGCGCTTGCCCCGCAAGAAGAGCAGGGTGGGTACGCCCGAAGGCGACGGTATGGTCATCGATTCACAGATTCTCACGCAGTTGGTCCTGGTGCTGCTGGACGCACCGGGTGATGATGGCAAGGACAAGCAGGTTGCGGTCGCGGTCGAGAATCTTTCAACGCCGATCAACGCTGTCGCACCCGAGCGGCCTGCGCCCACTGGATATGCCGACAGGAATCGGGATGGCCCCAGACGCGATGGACGTGATGGACGCGGACCGGGCCAGCCACGAACAGAACGACGGCCGGATGGACAACCGCCTGCGAATCAGACGACACGACCCGATGGCGGGGGCGGTGGGGGAGCGAGTCCGCGTTCTGATGGGCGTCCTGATGCGAAGTCGGCTTCGCGTCCGCCCGTGCAGGATGGCGGGCAGGGCGAGCGGGATCAGGCACGGCAAGGGGAAAGTCGTCGAGAGGGCAGACGCGATGATCGTCGCCCAGATCGGCCACGTTCTGATGCGCCGGTTTCTGATGCAAGCAAGCCGCCAGCACGAAACGAGATCGACGACTTGCTGCTGGGTGATGACATCATCGACGACAGCGGGCCTCGTGGCGGTCCTGATCAGCCGCGCGGTGGGGACGCGGG
>CAYRPC010000209.1:0-2658 GCA_964425995.1 uncultured Phycisphaeraceae bacterium | reverse complement strand
AAGCAGGGGTGGCCGCACGTTTGATCTACGTGCATTGCTCCGTCCTGCAACCTTCGTGCCCGAGACCAAGACAATCCGCGAGTTGCTGCCCGAGTTGCTCGCCAAACGAACCCACATCGCCCTGGTCGCCGACGAATATGGCGGCACAGCGGGATTGATCACCATCGAAGACATCGTCGAAGAGGTCTTTGGCGACATCCAGGACGAGTACGAGCAGGCCGATGAGACCACACCACTGGTCAAGATCGATGCCGCCGCTCGCAGCGCAGAGATCGACGCGCGAGCCAGCATCGAGGATGTCAATTACGAATTGGTGCGAAGCCTTGGCTCCCAGTTGCCCGATTCAGCCGACTACGAAACAGTTGGAGGCTTTGTGACCGTGACGATGGGACGGATTCCCGAGGCGGGCGAAACCATGCCCTTCGAGGGCGGCACGATCATCGTGCTGGGCGCCGAGCCAACCCGCGTGACCCGAGTTCAGGCAGTCTTCCACGCTGGCGAACGCGAGACTGACCGAAGCACTGACCGATCAGGCAGTTCAATGCCCGAGCACGTCTCGGCGAACTGACGCACGACACCACCAATCGCAAGCCTTCTGCACCAACATCATTTATCATTCATCATTCAGCAAGCCCAGTCAGACTTGTTCACAATCCCCGGTCTTGCATGATCCTGATGATCCTCCCGATCCTGCTTTTCCTCCCAATCCCGCCGCAACCCAGTGCAGCATGCCCATCGTCATCAGCACCGCAGCGATGAGCATGCACCAACTTGGGCCAGCCACATCGTGCCAACCCTGAACCAGATGGCGTGTTGAAGCCGAACCAGGAGGCAGCGTGAAACCCAGCACCAACACCGCCATGGATGCCATCACCCAACGCCGAGCGATCCTGTAATCGCGCGGAAGTTCCCTCAAGCGTCCTGCTGGTGCCAGCAGCAGCGTTGCTCCCAGCAGCGTCATCAGTAGCATCTGCGAAGTATGCGGCCCATTGGTCTGCGGACCAAACGCAAGCGCAATCACAATCAGGCCCACCCATTCGATAAGCACGAGTGCGCGTCTCTTGGGCTGCGCCTCATGTTTCCCCCAACGTCCCCCAAAGAGGTTCTGGCCATGCAAGCGATAGGCCCACCAGATCAGGCCCACGAACATCACGCCAGCAATCGCCAGCATTCCCAGCACCGATGGACTATACAAGCCACCTCCAGTGAGTATCGAGAAGCACCGCGGCAGGGATAAGCCGACGCTCTGCAACTTCAACACGTTCGCAACGCCAGCGAGATGGCCTACTTGGCCAACTTGCCCGGCTTGGCCAACTAGCTCAGTACTGTGAGTGCCCATCCGCCCCAGGCCCAGCACAGCGCCCTCCAGATATGCGATGTTGCGATCCCAGCCCAGCCACATGGCCGGGAGCATTGCCCAGCCCAGCGTGCCAACCAGCGTCGCGCCCGCAGCCTTGAAGCGTCCGCGAACCAGCATGTAGGGCACGCTCAATAGCGTCACGTACTTGATGTTGGCCCCAAAGCCCAGCGCCAATCCCGCCAGCCACGGGCGACGATCCAGATATCGAATACCAACCAGCCACGAGAGCAGCATGAGCAGATTGCTCTGCTGCATGTTCATCTCCGCGCGGAGTTTGTCAGCCAGCAGCAGCGCCCCCAGCGCTCCGATGCAGGCAATCATCCAACCACCAGGCTTGATCCCAAGTCGATGCACGCACTCGTGCGCACCGAGGTAGAGGATCGCCCCGAGCAGGCCCAACTTCAACCCCAGCCAGACCAGCCCAGCCGATGCAATTGGCAAGCCCGCGAGCGGCATCATCAGGAACGCGAGCAGCGGCGGATAGATGTATCCAATCTTGCCCGCGACATAAATATCTTCACCCCGCAGCATGGCTTGAGAGCCGCAGTAAAACTCATAAAAGTCGCGGAACTGTCGATCAACCGGCACCGCAAGGTTCATGCGATGCACAACGCCGGTCGCCAGCCAACCAAACAGGCCAACCAGCACGACTAAGCCAAGCAAGCCCTTGACCCGTTCGCGTTGATCAACAGCAACGCTGGTTGGTTCAGGCATCTCCGAGGCTAGGAGTTATGGGCGAGGACATCGCGAGTGACTTATACCAGCCTGTCAGCAATTGAGACTCTGTCTCAACTTGCGTAGAATCCACCATGAGCAGTTGTTCATGTCAAGCATCCCAAGATAGTTCGGGCAATCCGATCCCCGGTGCATGTGCCGCCGAGCAGGCCGCAGCAAATGCATTGGGGCGCGACCCAATGAGCGCCGACACCACCGCGTTCGCAGCAATCGGGCCCACAGTGCCCCTCGCATCGCTCAAGGCGGGCCAGACGGCGGTCGTGCGCGGCGCAACCTTAGACGCAGGCGACGCGGCCTACTTACGAGCGATGGGCGTGCGCCCTTCAGCCCTGGTGCGCGTCTGCAGGCTCGGACACCCATGCATCATCGAGGTCGTTTCAGGCGGCACAGCCTGCTGCGGCATGGGCAGTTGCAGGATCGGACTGGCCAAAGAATTGGCCCAGCAGGTCATGGTGCAACTAGGCACTTGAAACCAACAGTCGAGTACCAATCACTGAATACTGGCACGGGTGGTTTTGAGGTGGGGGCCAGACGTGCGGGCTAGTGGTGGTGGGCGCGGGGGG
>CAYRPC010000208.1:0-2798 GCA_964425995.1 uncultured Phycisphaeraceae bacterium | reverse complement strand
GAATGGAGAAGTTGCCGGGGGCGGGGGGTGTGGCGCTGGCAGCGCTCCCAACAACGAGCGCATGGAGTTTCTGGGCGACGCCGTGCTAGGACTGGCGATCTGCACCATGCTCTTCCGCAAGTTTCCGCACCTGCGCGAGGGCGACATGACCAAGATTAAGAGCCACGCAGTATCACGAGAGACCTGCGCTGCGGTCGCAAGGAAGTTGGGTCTTGAGAAGCATCTGATCCTGGGCAAGGGCATGATGATGTCGCGAACGCTTCCCACGTCGCTTGGCGCTGCGGCACTGGAAAGCGTCATCGGTGCGATTTACCTGGATGCCGGGTATGAAGGAGCGGTGCGATTCATCGATCCGCTCTTCGGGCCGGTTGTCGACAAGGCGGCACGAAGCGGGCACCAGCAGAACTTCAAGAGCGTGCTGCAACAGCATTGTCAGCAGGAATTGGGCGAGACGCCCCAATACAAGATTCTGGATGAACAAGGCCCCGACCACGCCAAGGCCTTCAAAATTTGCGTTGAGGTCGGTGGGAGACGATTCGAGTCATGCTGGGGCGCGACGAAAAAGAAAGCCGAGCAGGACGCGGCGTTGATTGCGTTGAAGGAGTTGGGATTGGTGATTACGACCGAGGACGGAGACTTGCAGGTTGTGGAGACATAGCTTCCAAGAGCAGAAAGACGAACTTGCACGTCGCTCGTTGCCGGGAGTCAGCCAGTCGCACCAGCGGTACGCTTACCCATGGCACGAAAACACCTCCTGATTCTCATCCTTGTCCTGCACGCGTTGGCGTTGGGTGTGTGCGTCCTTATGGCTGCCAGGATTGATGCGAAGTTTGGTTTGCTCGGGCTCATCATTGCGCTCTGTGCTTTCGGATTGTCATTCGCACTAGTGTGGTGTGGGAGCGGTCGCCAAAGCATGGCGAGTGGCGACTTGCCAGCGATCGAGAAAAGGCTGGACGCGCTGCACGATTCTGTCAAGGCCATGGCCCATCAGGCCACGCTTTCTGATGATGCCCGGCGTGTGCTGAATCGTCCGCAGGAGCGGGCGATGCTGAACGCGACCATAGAAACCGACATCGCGGCGGGCAACTTCGATGCGGCCATCGTCCTGATCGATGAATTGGCGAATCGCTTTGGGTATCGGGCAGATGCCGAGGAGTTTCGTTCGCGGATCGAGCAAATGCGGCGCGACACGATCGAGGCGGAGGTGACGGGCGCAATCGCAACAATCGACGCGCTGGCGGGCGAGCATCGATGGGAGGAGTCGTATGCGGAAGCAACGCGGGTTCAGCGGTTGTATCCCAGTTCGGCCCGGGCGCAACGACTGGATGAGCGCGTGCGTCAGGCCCATGACGCGTTCAAGAAGGAACTGGAACGGGCTTTCCTGCTCGCGGCTCAGGATGGAGACTTGGATCGGTCGCTGGACTTGCTTCGCCAACTCGACGCGTACCTGACACCCAACGAAGCGGAACCGTTGCGGGAGGTTGTGCGCGGCGTGATCGGCAAGGCGCGGGACAACCTGGGCGCGAGTTTCAAACTGGCCGTGCAGGACAAGCGATGGAACGAGGCGACGACACTGGGCGAGGCGATCATCCAGCAGTTTCCCAACACGCGGATGGCGGCAGAAGTGCGGGACGTGATCGATGGCGTTCGGGCGCGGGCGGCGGGCGCATGAAGAAAAGCGCATGAAGAAGAGAACGCAACTGCGCGATCGGTCTCAGCCCGTCATGCTTGGACACGCTCTGGGTCGGGGAAGTCACGATAGAGAGCTGTCTTGAAGTCCTTGACGGCGGAGTAGACAGGACGGTGGAGGCTGTCGACATCTCCATCGCGAGTTGCGACGATCGCGAACGCACTATCGAGTTGAGCAAGATCCTTGCAGTGGACTTCGCAGTGGAACTCGCCGATGCCATCGGGGCCAAAGCCGAATTTTTTCCTGGAAAGCCGCCAGGATTCGAGTTTGCCCTGCCTTTGGAGATGGTTGAGATACGCAGCGACATGTCGAGAGAACTCGACATCCTTGTGCGAGTCGATGAGGTTAAACCACATGTGGTAGGTGTTCATCGCGTTACTCCGTGGGGAATCAAGCCTTGGTCAACTGTGAGAGCAAGTCTTCATCGATTCCCAAATACTCGCGCATGTACACGTCATACTTGTCCGCGTCATCGTCCCGGGAGAGATCGAGCCGCAATTCGTTGATGACCTTGGTTCCCTGGCGAATCCATTCTTCCCACGTTTCGGCTGCGATATTGTCGAAGACCCATTGGCCGACAGGGCCTTTGAATGGTGGCTTTGGCAACTGATGACCGTTCTTGCCGGTCTTCTTGCACAAGAATGTGCCCGTGCTTGCGTCAAGGCCACTCTTCTTGGTGGCAACCTCGGGCATCGGTGCACCAAGTTTAGTTAGCAAGTCGCCCATCGCCTTCATGGGCATGCGATCACCCTTCGCGGCCGCGGCCTTGAAACCATCGGTGAGCGCGATGATGGCCTCTGGAGTTTTATTGTCGTCGGCAAGCACTTGCCCGAGCATCTGCCAAGCCTTGCTGAAGCCGGGATTCAGTTCGAGCACACGTTGGAAAGCGCGAGCACTGTCGGCGAAGCGCTGTGCATCCTTGTATGCACCAGCGAGACTGAACCAGGCCATGTCATTGTCAGGATCGGCTTCAGCGCGGACCATAGTTTCAAACTGTGCGATGCGGCGATTGACGGCGTCGATATCCATGGATCATTGTAGAGGATGGTTTCGCAAACGCAACGTCTCGATACAGCCAACCCCCCAACCCACCCCCCCTTGACATCAC
>CAYRPC010000207.1:0-2803 GCA_964425995.1 uncultured Phycisphaeraceae bacterium | reverse complement strand
GATCAGGCGGGAAACTCCCAGGGAACGCCGGGCTTGTAAGCGATCAACTCGTACAACTGCTGGCGGGTTTGCATTTGGTCCTGGAAGGCGGCGACCGAGCCGTCGCGTTGGAGTTGGTTCAGGGCGCGATCGACCGCGCCCATGGCGACGCGCAAGAGGCTGACGGGATAGATCACGCAGGAGTAGCCCATGGCGCTGAAGTGGCTAAGTGGGATGTTGGGTGTCTTGCCAAACTCTGTCATATTGGCAAGCAGGTATGGACGCTTGCCCGCGAGCACGCTGGGATCTGCGCTGGGACCGCGACCCAGGGCGGCGGCGAAGAGCGAGAACTCCTGCTCGGTGGACAGTCCTTCAGGGAAGATCATGTCCGCACCCGCAGCGACGTAGGCCTTGGCACGAGCGATGGCAGGTTCGAGGCCTTCAACGCCTTTTGCATCGGTGCGGGCGCAGATGATGATGCCACTTGATTGCTTGGCAGCGCGTGCGGCCCATTGAATCTTTTCAACCATGTGATCGGTGGGGACGAGTTCCTTGCCATCAAGATGGCCGCAGCGCTTGGGGAACTGCTGGTCTTCAATATGGAGGCCAGCGGCACCAGCGCGGGCGTATTCGATGACTGTGCGGCGGACCATCTCGGCCTCGCCAAAGCCGGTATCGGCATCGGCAAGGACGGGAAGAGTGCTGGCATCGGCGGCTTCGCGAATGCAGCGGACAAAGTGATCGAGGGTGAGCACGCCGACATCGGGCACGCCGGCGGAGACGCTGGTGGCGGCACCAGAGATGTAGCAGGCTTCGAAGCCATGGCGGGCGATTGCGCGAGCGCATAACGCGTTGAATGCGCCTGGGATGGCGATGCAGCGGCGGTCCATCGCGGCGCGGAGGCGGGCGGCGGGGTGTTCTTGGGGCATACCAGAGCGTATCGGTGCATCTGAATCTGGGTGCGGGGCGATGTTGAGCGTGGAGGAAGCGTTGGGGAGGTAAGCAAGCTTTTTCTGGTGGTCGCAAGGCAGTGGGTCTGGGCGTTCTGTACGCGGTTGATTGCTACGCTGCGACTTCACGGAGTATGTTTGTCTGTTGGTGTATTTTTGCCGCTCGTCGGAACGCAGTCTGCGTTTGAGAGTGTGGCTCATACTTTGAATTCCAGTATGTATTCAGACATTCGACAATTTGTGAACGCTTTGGAGGCTGCTGGGGAACTCAAGCGTGTGCGTGCCAAGGTTGATCCGGTGCTGGAGATCGCGGCGATCGCGGATCGGGTGAGCAAAATGCGTGCGCCGCGACTGCCAGCGCAACGAACGCAAGCGACTGATCCACGATTCTGCGGGCTTGGCGGGCCTGCGGTGCTCTTTGAGAATGTTGAGGGGTCAGACATTCCAGTGCTGATCAACGCCTTTGGCAGCTATCGGCGCATGGAGATGGCGCTGGGGCTGGATGAGCATGGTCACACGGCGGGAGGGTTTGAGGCGCTGGCGGCGAAGATCGCGGAACTGACCAAGCCAGAGCCACCAAAGGGTCTTGCGGACTTGCTGGCGAAGGTCAAGCAGTTTGCACCGCTGCTGCGAATTCCCCCCAAGCGAATGCGCGGAAGCGGGGCGTGTCAGGAAGTGGTACTGCGTGGGGATGCAATCGACCTCACGCGTTTACCGCTGATCAAGTGCTGGCCACACGATGGAGACTTTGCGGCGCTGGGGTATCCGGCGGATGTCAACGACGGCATTGAGGGGTTGGGGCGCGGTGCGGAGTGGGACGCGCGGCATCGCGGGCGATACATCACGCTGGGCGGGATTCACACGATTCATGCGGACGATGAGGGGAATGCCAAACCTTCGAGCCACAACATCGGTATGTATCGCGTGCAGTTGCTGGGCAAGCAGCGCATGGCCATGCATTGGCACATGCATCACGATGGTGCAAGACATTGGCGAAGTTGGAAGAAGTTGGGCAAGCCCATGCCGGTTGCGATCGCGCTGGGGGGCGAGAGCGTGCTGCCCTATGCGGCGACTGCGCCGCTGCCACCGGGCTTGAGCGAGTTGTTGCTGGCTGGCTTCCTGAATCGGCGCGGGATCGAGATGGTGCGTGGAAAAACTGTGCCGATCTGGGTGCCTGCAAACGCGGAGATTGTGATCGAGGGGTTTGTGTCGGAACAGGCGGGCTTTATTGGGTGGGAACCGGATGGGTCAGAACCGGATAGGTTAGAACCGGGTGAAAACTCCAATCACAAAGTCCACAACTCAAATCCTGGCATCGGGGCTGGCGCTGTGTTTGAGGGACCGTTCGGTGATCACACCGGATTTTACTCATTACCAGATCGGTATCCGTTGTTAACGGTGACAGCGATCACCATGCGGCGTGAACCGGTGTATCCGACGACGGTGGTTGGGTTGCCGCCTCAGGAAGATTACTTTCTTGGGAAGGCAACAGAGCGGATTTTCCTGCCGCTTCTGCGGACGCTTTTGCCCGACATCGAGGACTATGACTTGCCGATGTTTGGCGCGTTCCACAACTGCGCGGTGCTGAAGATCAAGAAGAGCTATCCGCTGCATGGGCGACGGGTGATGCACGGTGTGTGGGGCGCGGGACAGATGGCGTGGACGAAGACGATTTTCGTCGTCGACCAGCATGTGAACCCTCACGACACATCTGCGGTCTTTGCAGAAGCCAGCAAGCACTGCGACCCCGGTCGGGACATCGAACAGGTCTGGGGACCATTGGACATTCTGGACCACGCGGCACCGCGGCTGGGGGCTGGCATGAAAGTGGGCTTTGACTGCACGATGAAAATTGCGGGGGAAGAGGTGGGGGG
>CAYRPC010000206.1:0-2851 GCA_964425995.1 uncultured Phycisphaeraceae bacterium | reverse complement strand
ATCCCGATCCCGCCCCCGATCCCGCTGCGGCTTTGGCTGCCCGCTGCTCGCGACGTGCAATCTGCTGCAGGGCGTATAAGACAATGAGAGAAGCAAGGATGCATACCGCTGACAGAGCGAGCAGGGCAGCGGGCCAGCCGGCGGCTTGCTGGACCAGTGTGGTTACTACAACCAGAGCGGCCAGAAGGGCCACTGCAATGGCAATACATTGCAGCACCTTTCTGGCAGCGTGGACGATCAATGTGTTCATGTGCTCTCGACTTGGTAGTATGGCACGTTGGTGCTAGCGCGAACGGCTGGACCAGGTGATGATCTTACCGATGATTGCGCCGGCCAGAAGGGCGAGGATGATGGTCGTGAGGGGACGCTCACTGGCAAACTCGCCGACGCGCTGCTGGGCAAGTTCGGCCTTGGCCTTGGCTTCGTCGGTCAGTTTATGGGCGCTTTGACTGGCGCTGTTCAAGAGATTGCTGGTGCTGCGGGAGACTTCGGCGGCGCCATGACGGCCCAGGTTCTTGAGGTCTGCCTTCAATGCGGCCACATCGCTGCGGAGGGCATCCATTGAATCACGCACATCACCATCCATGCTCGGGGTTGTCATCTGATCTTTCATAGTTTCGGTTCCTTTCATTGTTTGATTCATCCATGCGGCGGGACAGGGGCTTGTCGCGAAGTCGTACTGATTACAATCGAGTTGATTGGCTGCGAATTGGTTTGGTGAGTTGGTCTGATGCTGGGAGAAGAGGACTTTGCAGAGGCGGCGGATGCTGCTGTGATCGCTGATTGCGGTGATGCTCACTCCAGCATCATGGACGACGAGATAGAGCAGCGATGCGAGGAGTCCTATCGAGGCGATGATGAATCCGACGTGCCAGATGGCGGCGACTGTCAAGTCATTGATGATGACTGATGCAAAGCCGACTGAAAGAAGCGTGCAGACGATGACGGCTGCATAGGCGCTTGACAGACGGCTGGATGTAACGCTTTGAGTCGTGAGTTTGCAGATCTCCATGTGCGTTCATTCCTTGACGCGCCCTGAGTACTCACTGACTGCTCACGATATTCGTTCCAGTTGGAGGCCTATTCACTCTTGGAGTGCCGACGCTGAAACTTGGCTCGAAACTACTGGTACGAATAGTTTGCGTCCAATACACGCATCGTCAAGCATCGGTTACTTCGAGGGCCGCACTGTTTATGGACTCGCTTATGACAGCAATCGCGGCGCTGGCTGCTTCCTCTTCATCGAGAATCTGTTCGAGTTGTGCGACTACATCGTCGAGCGCGAGCGCACGCGCTATTGCGATGGTGGATTCATAGGCCGCACACTCATAGTGCTCAACTCGCTGCGCCGAGGCGATCAGGGCGGCATCCTTGATGGCTGGATCGCTCACTTCTGCCATGAGGTCCGTGGCTTCCTTGATGATTCCGGCCATCGCGACACACTTGATTTTTGCCGGGCCAGACTGGAGGTCTTCGAGAATGGCCTCGATCTTCTCCAGGTGCAGCAAGGTTTCTGCGAGGTGGCTTTCAAGGGCCTCGATGAGTTCGGGGGAAGTTGCCGCTTTTTGCATCTTGGGCATGGCTTGGGACAACTGCGATTCGGCACTGCACAGGTCCTGGAGTTCGTGAATCAAGAGGTCGTTAAGGGTCTTGAGAGACATCAGTTCGTTCTCCACGCGGGAGCGGCGTGCTCCACAACAGGTGGAGGTGTACACGCACTATTGCAATCGTGTGAATCGAGCATGAAACAAGTCTCAGTAATATCACTTGACGACCTGGCTTGAGACCGCAAAGTTATTGGGGCGGTTTGATAGCGGGGACGAACCGGGGCAGGTCGATGGTGAAGAGGCACCCGGTGGCGTTTGTGTTGCTCACCTGGATGGAACCGGCGTGCAGTTCGGCGATGCCCTTGGCGATGGAAAGACGCAGTTCGCGCCGATCCGAGCACTCGGCGGGGCTCTCTTGAAAGTGCTCGAAGATCGAGGCGAGGAAGGCGGACGCGATGGGAGGACCGCGATCGACGATGGTGACAAGGCAGCGATCACCCTTTGCGACGACGGTCACAACCACTTCGTCGCCTTTGGCGCTCATGCGGATGCAATGCTGCAGGATGTGTCCATACATCGCTTCGAGCAGTTTGCCATTGCCCAGGACGACGGGTGTCTGGATGTCCTCGGAAATCTCCATGCGGAGTGTGACACTTTTTCTGGTGGCGAGGACGCTGCAATCGGTGACGGCATTGATGACCAGGTCGTTGACGGGGTGAGTAGCCGGGGCGGGAAGGGAATGCTCGCCCTGGAGTTTGGCGAGTTGGGCGAAGGTGGAGATGCTGGAGCCCAGACGGCGCATTTCCTGTCGGACGCTGTGCACGAATTCGGCGATTTCCGGGGTCGTGGCGGAGGTGTTGAGAATCTGGGCTTCGGTCAGCAGGATCGCGATGGGCGTCTTGAGTTCGTGTGAGAGGTTGGCGATCAGTCGATCCTGGGATCGAATGGACTCACGAAGTTTGGTGCGGACGGAGGCGAGTTCCTGCTGGAAGCCCGCCAGTACTGCGGGCATGGGTTTCACAGCCACCTCGTCTCTGATGACCTGGGGAGTGAAGGATGAGACCAGATCGGACAACTGTCGCAAGGGGCGCAGGGCGATGCCAGCGATGAGCCAGGTGGCGATGAGCGTGGCGAAAACTCCCAAGACGAGCGTTGTGGCGAGGGTGCGGACGAAAGATGCCATGACTTTTTCGTATTGGTCGTCGGACACCGCGATGATGAGGCGGAGGGCATCGCCCGAGGGGGAGGGGATGACCTGCCCCCACGGTTAGTACCAAAGTCTATGTCCCTGATTGGATGTCGTG
>CAYRPC010000205.1:0-2861 GCA_964425995.1 uncultured Phycisphaeraceae bacterium | reverse complement strand
TTCTTGACGGGCTCGCTCGCCCGCCACCATGCCCTGCCCGCCGCCCCTTCCACCGCAACCGTCACGACCATCAACAAGAAGTGGTCGATTAAGATGTACATCATCACCCTGGCGATGCTCGTCCTGGGTGTGTGGGGATTGGTTGATGCTATTGCGGTCTATCCCAATCGCGGTGCTCGAGCGGCTGAGTACAGCGAGTTTCAGCATCTGCGCGACTTGAAAGACAGCGGGCGATTGGCCAATGACCTGGCAAGCATCGCCGAACCGCAGGCCAGGCTCGACGAACTGCGCACAAAGGAACGTGACGGCGGCGGGCAGGGCATGGTGGCGGGCGAGCGAGCCCGTCAAGAATGGCTAACACAACTGAAACTGATCGGAAAGTTGATCCCCCAGCACACAACCTATCCGCGTACCGACTTTCGGCGCGACGACGCGGGCAAGGCGCTCGCCATCGGCAGCGCCGACGAGCGGCTCGCGGACCTCTCCAAAAAGTTCATCACCCCCGATGGATCCGCCGCCAAGCCGCCCGCGCCCTTGTCGTGGTACGACGTCCCGAGCCAATGGATCATCGCGGCGGTCGGCTTTGGGGTCGCGGCATACTTGGTATCTCTGCTGCTGCGAGTCCGAAGCAAGACGTATCGCTGGGAACCATCGACCAAGACGCTGACGCTACCAGGTGGCCAGACTCTGCAACCCAAGGACATCGCGGAGTTTGACAAGAGCAAGTGGGACAAGCTGTACATCCAACTGGCAGTGAAGCCCGAGCATCCGACGCTGGGTGGAAAGACGCTGGAACTGGACCTGCTGCGATACGTGCCGTTGGAGGATTGGGTTTTGGAGATGGAGAAGGCGGGGAACGCATGATGGTTCGGGCAGGCGGCAGAACCTTACCAAACCACTTGGATTGCCAGAGGTTGCCGGCTTCCAACTGAGTGAATGTCAGCAGAAATCGACAACGGGCGAGCCAGATGGCTCGCCCGTATTGATTGTGAAGAAGATCGGCTTACGACGCCGTGTAGTAGCGTTCGCTGATTACCTTGCCATTTTGCCAACGGCGAACCATTGTCTCGTTCCAGAGGATCGGGCCATCGGGGCCGGCCATGTCGAAGGTCCATTCGCTGATGGAGGTATTGTCGCTGATGGTCTGCGCGTGAAGTGTTGCGCCGTTGAAGGCCTTGAGGGTCTTGAAGAAGCCAGAGAGGAAAGCGTGGTTGGCGGCGCGTCCGACGCGCACTGGCTTGTTGCCTTCCTGGAAGGTCGCCTTCTCATCAAAGAACTTGTCGAGGGCGTCGAGAATCTTGCCCTGGCGGATCATGTCGTTGAGTTGGGTCTCGTTAGTCTTGATATCGGTCGTGCTCATGGTTGTGTTCCTTGTGAATGCGTGGACGGAAAGTGACGGGCACGAACGCCGCGCGTCGTCGGCGACAAGCACTGTGCAAGAAGCATCAGGTTTTTATCGCACGGAGAAACGAGCCGGGCAGAGTGTGCCGGAACAATGTGAATAGCTGTGTGAATGGACAGAGTGGCTAGCGAGATCCTGTACGCGACTCGTCACAGGGCAATGGCCACAAAGAGAGCCTCAAGCAACATCAGAAGAGCGCGAGGCCGGTGCCGTCAAGGTTCGCCTGGAGCGGATCTCTGCGATCGCGACTGCTGCAAACTTGACATGACAACAGACGCATACATCTTGGTTGCACCACCTGACAGTAGGTGTCACTATTTTCGTGATGGGCATGTGAATTTACTAACCATGCCAGATGATGTTGCGTAGCGTGCCTAGTCCACCATGGCAAAGGCACCATCCATATCGCTTCCGATCCTGCGCGAGGTTCGCGCGTGTCGAGTCTGCGAAACGAGCCTTCCCAACCAGCCGCGTCCGCTGCTCGCGGCGTCGGCCTCGGCTCGAATCGTGATCATCGGACAAGCGCCCGGCAGAATCGCGCACGAAACCAGCGTGCCATGGAACGACGCGAGTGGCAAGCGTCTGCGGTCCTGGCTGGGCGTCAGCGACGAAGAGTTCTATGACGCGTCGCTGATCGCGCTGGTGCCGATGGGATTCTGCTTCCCGGGCAAGGGCAAGGGCGGCGACATGGCCCCGCGACCAGAATGTGCGCCGCTGTGGCATCCGAAGATTCTGCCCAAACTTAAGAGCCTGCAATTGACGGTGTACGTCGGGCGGTTTCCGATGGAGCGGTATCTGGCGGATGAGTTTGATGAACTGACGGCGGCCGTGCGAGCCGCGAAGCGACTGCTACCGACACGGGTGCAGTTGCCACACCCGTCGCCACGGAATCAGATGTGGCTGAGTCGGAATCGGTGGTTTGAGAAGGATGTGCTGCCGGTGTTGGCGAGCAGGGTGCGGGAAGTGCTCGCGTGATCGGGGCGATCAACTCGCCGAGTACTGCGGCAAAGCCTGGATCTTTCCGGTCTTGTCCACGCTGCCAAGCGTGGTTTGGGCGGTCGCGGCGAGGTAGGGCGTGAACGAGGGTTGGTCGTTGCTGGCGGGGGCGGGGGGCTTGGTTTGGATGCTGCCCAGCGGGTGGGCTGCCTGTTCGACGACCCAGAGTTCGTAGGTGTGTTCGATCTTGACGCGTCCGCCGCCCTGCCGGGTGGTGCGGACTTCGACGATGTCGTCGTATCGGACAGGGCGTTTGTAGTTGATGGCAAGGCGGACGATAACGAGGAAGCAGCCTTGCTGTTCGAGTTGGGCGTAACTGATCCCGGTCTGGCGGAGGAGTTCGGTTCTGCCGATTTCAAGCCAGGGGGCGTAGGCGGCGTGGTGTGCGACGCCCATGGGGTCGCATTCGTTGTAGCGAACGCGGAGCCGGAGGGTGTGGGCGGGGCTGGGGGCGGGTGAGGCG
>CAYRPC010000204.1:0-2880 GCA_964425995.1 uncultured Phycisphaeraceae bacterium | reverse complement strand
CGCAGGAGCCGCCGCATGATCTTCCCGCTCCGCGTCTTGGGCAGGCCCTCAGTAAATCGCACCTGATCCGGCCGCGCCAGCGCCCCTACTTCCTTCACAACGTGCTGCGCCAGTTCCTTCTTGAGCGTCTCATCTGGCGTCCGCTTGTTTACGATCAGCCAATTCGGTCGTAGCGTCACAAACGCGCAGATCGCGCTCCCCTTGATCTCATGCTGCATGCCCACCACCGCTGCTTCTGCAACCGCAGGATGACTCACCAGCGCGCTCTCAACCTCCATCGTCCCCAGCAAGTGTCCGCTCACTTTGATGACATCATCGATGCGCCCCTGTACCCAGAAGTATCCGTCCTCGTCGCGCCGCGCCCCGTCCGCCGAGAAGTAATATGGCATGCCCGTCACTGGATCCTTGACCCTTCCCCAGTAAGTGCTGACAAACCGCTCCCGGTTCCCATACACGCCGCGCAGCATCCCGGGCCAGGGCTTGCGAATCACGAAGAGGCCGCCCATATTTGCCGGTAGCTCCTCACCCGCTTCGTTCACCACAGCAGCGTCGATCCCCAGCATCGGCAGCGTGCAACTTCCCGGCTTGGTTGGTGTCGCGCCAGGAAGCGGCGTGCAAATGTGCCCGCCCGTCTCCGTCTGCCAATATGTATCCACGATCGGGCATCGCCCGCCGCCGATGTGCTCCTGATACCACATCCAGGCCTCGGGATTGATCGGTTCGCCCACCGTTCCCAGAATTTTCAGGCTCGAAAGATCGTGTCGCGCCGGCAAGTCATCGCCCCACTTCATGAATGTGCGAATCGCTGTGGGCGCTGTATAGAACTGCGTGACCTTGTGCCGCGCAATAATCTCCCAGAACCGATCGCCCTTGCCGCCATCCATTGCTGGAAAGTTCGGGGCACCCTCATAGAGCAATGTCGGCACGCGATTCATGAGAGGCCCATACACAACATAACTGTGCCCCGTCACCCATCCGATATCCGCGCTGCACCAAAAGACTTGCCCGCTCCCTCCCTCAGAACTCGCAATCATGTTGAACGTGAGCCTGCACGTCGTCGCGACATATGTCAGATACCCGCCCGTCGTGTGCACTATCCCCTTGGGCTTGCCTGTGCTGCCGCTGGTGTACAGGAGAAACAGCATGTCCTCGCTGTCCATCGCCTCGCACGGACAAGCATCCGATACACGTGCCAGTTCCTCGTGCCACCAGTGCATCGTTGTTGGCCCGCCGTCCAATCCCGTCCCGTTCTCAAACCGTGCGCTGGGGGCCTCGTGCGACGTGTGACGCAGCACCACCACGTTATTGACAACGTGCCCCACGTTCGACAGCACGCGCACAGCCTCCTCCACGTTTTTTTGGAGCGTTACCACCTCGCCCCGCCTCCAGCCACCGTCCGCCGTGATGATGAGTTTGCTGTTCGCATCCATCGTCCGCTCGCTGATCGCCGCGGGCGCAAAGCCCCCGAAGATGACGCTGTGCGCCGCACCAATGCGAGCACACGCCAGCATCGCGATCACCAGTTCAGGCACCATCGGCATGTAGATCGTGACGATGTCCCCCTTCTTCACGCCCAGCCGCTTGAGCACGTTGGCGAACCGGCTCACTTCCTGCTGCAACGCGCGATAGGTGAACGTCCGAACCTGCGGTTCTTTCGAGTACGCCGAACCCGGCGCAACATGGCTGGTCTGCGGCCCGACCGGCTCTCCCTCCCAGATCAATCCAACCTCATCGCCAAACCCCGCCTGCACGTGCCTGTCCACGCAGTTGTAACACGCGTTGGTGTGTCCGCCAACAAACCACTTCGCGTCTGGCGCATGCCAATCCAGCACCCGGTCCCACATCCTGAACCACGCCAGTTTTCGAGCCTCGCTGCTCCAGAACCCTTCCGGATCCTGAACCGATCGCTTGTGCAGGCGCTTGTACTCCGCCAGGCTCGACACATGCCATGAGTCAAAGCCCAATTCCCGGGCCGAGACCGGTGGAAAAACCCGCGTCTCCCGAAGTGTGCTACTGATGGCTCCCGCGTTGCACGCTATTTCTGTTCGGGCCTTATCCGTTCCAACTTCCTTCATGACGCACCCACCTCAAGTCAGTTGCACCCGCCCCGACGCCAACCGCGCATCCAGTTTACCACCAACTCCCCCTCGCCTCGCCCTCCCCCGCTAATGTCCTTCGTGTCTGGCAGAGCATCGATCATCCAATCCGCCGTCCGCCGTCTCCGTGATGGTGGCCTGGTCGCCTTTCCAACCGAGACCGTCTATGGCCTTGGCGCTGATGCCTTCAACACCCAAGCCATCGAACGCGTCTTTGCCCTCAAGGGCCGCCCCGCGCGCAACCCCCTCATCGTCCATGTAGCCGATGAAGCCATGGCCCGCACAGTCGTTGCCCAGTGGCCCCCAATCGCGCAGCAACTCGCCCTTGCCTTCTGGCCAGGCCCCCTCTCCCTCGTCCTCCCAAAGTCCAGCGCGGTGCCACCCATCATCACAGGTGGCGGCCCAAACGTTGCCCTGCGCTGTCCCAATCACCCGCTGACCCTCGAACTCCTCCGCCAGTTCGGTCGCCCCCTCGTCGGCCCCAGCGCCAACCTTTCAGGCAGTATCTCGCCGACCACCGCCGACCACGTTTCGCTCACCTTCACACCCCACGATGTCCTCGTACTCGACGGCGGCCCCTGTCGCGGCGGCATCGAGTCCACCGTCTTGCTCCTGACCGAGCACCCGCCCCGCATCCTCCGCCCGGGCCTTATTAGTGCCGAGCAAATCACCAGCATCACACGTACGCCAATCGCCGACTTCATCCCGGGCCTCCAAGCCCAGGACGACATTCGCGACGCCTCCCCGCTGGCAAGCCCGGGCCTGCTCGAGCGCCACTACGCCC
>CAYRPC010000203.1:0-2949 GCA_964425995.1 uncultured Phycisphaeraceae bacterium | reverse complement strand
GCCCCCGACAACACTGCTCGCAATGAACGGGATCGGAATATGGCCAATCCGACGCCGATCGATCAGGGCGAATCTGCAATTGATCTGCGTATCACGGCGGACATCCGCAAGGCGGTGCTGGCGGAAAAGGGATTTTCGGTGAACGCACAGAACTGCAAGATCATCACCCGTAATGGCATTGTGACACTGCGTGGTCCTGTGAGCAGCAGCACGGAGCGAGATGTCATTGAAACGCGGGCCAAGGCGATCGCGGGCGTGACATCGGTCGTGAATGAGCTTGAAGTCACCCCCAAGTAACACTTGGTTATTTTATCAGGAGATGATACATCAATATGTCATTTTCCTGGTGATCCCTTTGTCGTTTCCTGTTTTTTTTTCAGTGGTTCAGAAGGAGTCAGCATCATGGCAACAGCAGTCTTTGGCATTACCAAGACCTCTCAGCAGGCAGAGCGCATCGTTGTTCGTCTGAAGAACAGCGGCTTTAGCGTCAATGATATTTCCGTGCTCATGCCCGACAAGTCGGGCACCCGCGACTTCGCGCACGAGCAGCACACCAAGGCACCAGAGGGAGCAGTGACGGGGGCGGGCACGGGGGGCGTCATCGGCGGCACGCTGGGATTGCTTGCGGGCATTGGCGCGCTGGCGATCCCCGGGATTGGTCCGTTCATCGCGGCTGGGCCCATCATGGCATTCCTGAGCGGCGCCGCGGTTGGTGCGGCGGTGGGTGGATTGACGGGCGGACTGATCGGGATGGGCATTCCCGAGTATGAGGCGAAGCGGTATGAGGGCAAGATCCTGGAGGGGAACGTGCTTATCTCCGTGCATACGGACACGAGCGATGAGGAAAAGCGTGCTCGCGAAGTGTTGAAGGAAGAGGGTGCTGAGGACATCAGCAGTGCGAGCGAGCGCAAGCCTGATGTGAAGACCGAGGTGAAGCCTGAGGTCAGGCCCGAGGTGAAGACCGGGGTCATGCCTAATGTTGAGATGGGCATGGGCCGTAGTTCGTTGCTGGGCTGATCGGCACGGGCAGACTGTCAATTGCACATCATCTGCGACGGGAACTTTGCGAAGTTCCCGTCGCGGTTTTTTTGCAAGGAGGGTGGTGTAATCTGGCCCTCGACCAGATGCGTGGGAGATGAACGATTCCTTGATGTTCGCGTCTTGGTTGCTGAACGTCGTGAGAATCCGCCGGCGATAGTCGTGCATGAAGTAAAATCGCTCGCTGTTCGTCAGGTCGGGGGAGTTGGTGGGTGAGTCAGGCGCTCTTCATTCTGCACTCAATGTGGTGGTAGGAGATTGGGGATGGAGGCCACCAACCGAAAGGTCTTGCTGCCAATGTTTACAGACTAGTGATAGATTCGGTCATAACACAGTGGACGTGACGGTCAAGTGGCCGCAAACATTGCATCCTCGAGGGGATTACTAGGCAGGCCTTCGATCATGTCGGCGATCCGTCGAGCGGCAATAGCGGCATATGTCAGGCCATTGCCCGAGTCGCCTGTGACAACATAGACGTTCTCGAGCGTGGGCACTTGATCGATGATCGCAAATTCACCCTTGGGCTCCAAAATGGTACCTTTCCACTGGGCCCGACGCGGCCCGGCGTAAGGCAGGTGGAGCCTGGTCCATCGCTCGATGGCGTCGTAGCGATCGAGGGAATCGCAGGGCTTGTCAATCCCGCGGTCCTCGCCACCCACTATGAACCAACGATCTGCCGATGTATTGGCTGACCCTCGCTGCTTGGGAGCGTGTGCGACGCGAGCATAGTGATAGGGGATGCTGTTATCCCAGTATCCGTCCCAAAGCAACAGTTCATCACGCTCATGAAGGGCTGGCGGGGCTTGAAATGCGACCACAAAGGACACGCTAGCGCTCAGTGGACGGAGCATTGTCACGATGGGATCGGGCGGGCGATGGGTGGCGAGCAAGACGTGCTTTGCACGGATAGTGTGACCCGTGTGGACGACAACGTGTATGCAATCGCCGTGTGGTTTGATGGCGCAGGCAGCGGTATCACAGTGAATGCGACCGCTCCGACGAATAATTCCTGCGGCCAAGCCGTGGACGAGACGCACCGGGTCGAGCTGGGCCTGGTCTGGGAAGAGCAACGCGGGCGAGCAGAATCCACCGACCATGACAGAATCACTAGTGGTGCGATGACACTCTACACCGGCACGTGTCGCTGCCTCGAACTCACGAGCTATGAGATAGTCGCATCTAGAGGCGATGGAAGGATCAACAACGAGCAGACTGTTCCTAATTGCAAGGTCGCAATTGATCTGGTCGTTCTTCACGATTTCACGAATCCATTTGATAGCATTAGTATGCTGTCTTGCGGCTGCTCTGGCAATCTTGGGCCCGAAGTTCGCATCAAGCGTAAAGTATCGCTCGTCGAGGGCTGTCACAAGGTGTGCTGTGGAGCGGGATGTTTGTCCCGCAGCAAGCGCACCAGCCTCAATAATCAAGACATCACGTCCGCGTAGGTTCAGTTCAAACGCAGATGCGAGGCCTGTGATACCACCTCCGACGATGCATATCTCACAAGTTGTGTGCGATGACAGGGCGGGATAGTGCTGCAGTCCCGAACTCTGCCATAAGGTCGACGTGTTGCAATGGTGGGCACAGTGATCGGACACTACTAAGTCTCCGTGACCATCAGGGGCGACGCGAAACTTCGGTGCTGCCAAGACCTGCGTTGGCTATGCCGCGTGAGACGGCGCGGCCGAGTGTTGCGATGGTGGTCCAGGCGGCGTAGGACCTGGAGAGGAAGTTCAAGAGTCGGAATGGGCCGAAGGTCAGTGCTGCACCAACGACAAAGGCGATCACGAGGGCGAGACGATCGCTGAGCCATGGTGGTTGGAAACCGGGTGGGAAGAGCTTTGATCGGTGCTGAGTCGAAGACTTGTCCGTGTCTGACGTCGACCTTGATCCCGCCCCCGATCCCGATCC
>CAYRPC010000202.1:0-2952 GCA_964425995.1 uncultured Phycisphaeraceae bacterium | reverse complement strand
GCTCCGGCCCCCGCGCCCGCCCCGGTCACAGTTGGTGTCGGGGGGTTGTGCAGCGGGGCATCGCCCGCGAGCCATCTCATCAGGTCCTTGACGTAAAAAACGCCCACGATGTGGTCCAGGTCACCCTCGTAGACGGGAATCCGGGAGTGTCCGATGCTGCGGATGGTCTGGGTCACCTTGGACAAGTCGTTGAGGAGCGGCATCGCTTCCATCTGGGTGCGAGGCGTCATCACCTGGGCCACGGTGCGATCGCGGAACTTCACGACCGCTTCGATCATGTCACGCTCGGTGTCGTCAAACTTGCCCTCTTCGGTTGCGTCTTCAACCACGCTGAGCAGTTCCTGCTCGATTTCCTGGGCCGCGTCGGCGTGCGACTTGCCGGACAAGCGGCGGATGATCTCGTCGATGCCGCGCTGCAAGGGGCGGAATGGAGCGGCAAGGACGTAGGCCAGACGGATGAGTGGCGACCAGGCGTAGACGGTCTGCTCTGCGGCGTGTCTTGCGATGGCGGAGGGAATCAGCGTGCCGAAGATCCAGAGGATGAAGGAGGCCGCGACGACGGCGATTGTCACTTCGATCCATGTGGAAACCAGCGCGCCGCGATAGTCGCGGATCCAGTTGACCAATGCGACTACGAAGAGGAGGTTGCAGATGATGCGGGGGAAACCCAGGCTGGTGGCGTGCCCCTCGATATCGCTGAGAATTCTGTCGACGCGATCGTGAGCCCCGCGGCGCTTGCGAATGGTGGCGATTTCTTCGAGCATGGTGCGAGAGACATCGCGAAGGGACTGGGCCAGGGCGGCGAGCACGAGGCTGCCTGCGAGGGCGAGGATGGCAATCAGAATCCAAAGTTCACGAGACATGGTTGTGGTTTGCTAACTGTTGAGTGGAACAGGCATTGCGGCGTGTGCAGATTCGATCAAAATCGTTTGGTACTCGTTTGGAAATCAAACCTTTGCGAGCAACGTGCTTTGTGGCAGACCTGCTGTCTTCCCTGATCTACAACCTTATTCAGTACCTTATTCGGCACATTGTTCAGCACCGAGATCATTGATCGCGAAAGACCGGCCCCACGCCGATCGCTTGAAGAATCGCGTCCTCGACCCGGTGCATGAAGGCCGAGTCTTCCTCTTCGAGATCGTCGTGTCCGAGGCAGTGCAAGAGGCCATGGATGACGTAGAGGAGGAGTTCGTTCCTGGAAGCGTATCCGCGCTGGTTGGCCTGGCGTTGGGCCTCATCGATGCAGATCAGAATATCTGTTTCAACGAGTCTTTGGGTGGTTTCATCGCCCCATAACTTTGGATTTATCCCTGGAGCAGGGGGTTGGTCCCATAGGTTGGGATCAAATCCGGCTCGTTCGACATCTTCCGGGCTGAGCATGTCAAAGGTCAGCACGTCGGTGGTGCCTGGCACGCTACTGAACTCTTCGTGGGACTGGCTCATCTCGGCATCGTCCACGATGCGGACGCGCAGGCTACCAACGACATGCAAGGCTCGCCCCGCGGAGGCGATGTGCTGGGCCAGGAAGTCCAAGTCGTCGCGCGAGAGACGACGGGTGGCATCGAGCAGTTCTATGGTGAGCGGCGGGCGAGACGGACGAGCATTGAGCATCGCTGCATTGTTGCACGCCTGTGGTCTGAGACGTGGTTCTGGTGCTGGTTGGTTGGCTCGTTGGCTGGCTCGCTCTCCTATGATCGGGTCAGCAGGGTGTAGCTCAGCTTGGTAGAGCGTGTGGTTTGGGTCCACAAGGCCGCAGGTTCGAATCCTGTCACCCTGATTTTTTGCGAGATCAAACCCTTCGGCGAGCACGAGGCGTGAAGTCGCGCCTGCCCGTCTGCTTGCTTATCAGCTTGTCGTGGTAAGGAGGGTGACACGCAAGGCATATTCCCTCGCCTCGCCTTACCTGACGCGACTTGATGGACGCTTTTTTTGTGGTCGTGGGGTTTACGGGTGCACCGGATGGTCGGACAGGCTTCTTCGCTCCGGTCTTGTATGGCTCGGGCAGCCGGAACTCATGGCACTTTCACGTATTCAACGCCCAAAAACTTCCGTGTTCCAGGCTCGCAGAGCATGACACTTTTCAAGAAAAGTACTGTTGGCGTACTGCCACTCTGAATCGCACGACGATCTTTTTCTGCGCCCGCCGAACACGCGACGCTGACCATACCATCCAAAGAGCAGGGTGTAGCTCAGCTTGGTAGAGCGTGTGGTTCGGGTCCACAAGGCCGCAGGTTCAAATCCTGTCACCCTGATTTTTTGCGAGATCAAGCCCTTCGGCGGGCACGAAGCGTGCGGTCGCGCTTGCCCGTCTGGTTAGCTGGTACCTTATCGTCTTAGGGAGTGCGACACGCATGACGCATTCTCTCACCCCCGCCCCCACTGCACTCATCGCGCTCATCGCGGCAACGTGCCTATGTGCGGCGTGCTTGCAGATTCCAGGTGCAAAGTCCACGAAACCTCAAACTGATGGAGAGGCTCGCATGCGGCTGGGAAATTTTTCGATCAGTCTTGCTGTCAAGGACCTGGGCATTTCGCGGGCGTTCTATGAGAAACTGGGGTTCAAGGTTGTGGCTGGCAACGGCACGAATTATTCGATCATGCAGAATCAGACGAGCACGATCGGGCTGTTCCAGGGGATGTTCGAGGGGAACATCCTGACCTTCAATCCGGGGTGGGACCATACCTGTGCGACGCTGGCGGAGTTTGATGACGTGCGCGAGATTCAGCGGTCGCTCAAGAGCCAGGGCTTGACGCTCGCGACTCAGGCCGACGAGGCAAGCACTGGTCCGGCGAGCCTGACGCTGGTTGATCCGGATGGAAACATGATCCTGCTTGACCAGCATGTTGCTCAAGCAAAGAAGTAGGCAGCGCGAGGTGCGAACCTGGAACATCTGATGTTTGCGTCCCCAACGCGACCGGGCTGATCCGGCGCGGATGACCACCGCGTCGTTC
>CAYRPC010000201.1:0-3015 GCA_964425995.1 uncultured Phycisphaeraceae bacterium | reverse complement strand
GGAGTTTCCCAAACTCGCCGAACTCATCACATACCTCGATAGCCTCACGCAACGGGCCGATCTCGCCGCACTCCAACTCATCCTCGGACGCCTGCATATCTCGCGCGGGGACATCCTCCCCGCTTGCGTCTTTGGTCAGAAGGGCTACCGCCGCAACACGATATGTCGAAGCGACTGGTATGAACTGCTCGCCAACTGCTGGCACAGTGGGCACTGCACGCCCATCCACGACCATCGTGGCGTCAGTTGTGCCTTCAAGGTCATCGAAGGAATCGGCACCGAAATCCGCTTCAAGCAAACCGACAGTGGCCTGATCTGTCCAGTGGGCACCACCACCATGCAGCCAGACTACATCTGTGCCGCCGACGAGCCAGACATCCACGAAGTCGCCAACATGCAGGGCCCCGCCGAAGATCTCATCACCCTGCACATCTACTCGCCCCCGATCTCCAAGATGCACACCTATGAGTACGGCCAACCCAGCATCGCCGAATGCGGCGAGTGCTATGACAAGTGCTGAACAACCCGATCGAGTTTGCTGACCCGCCTTTCCAGGCGGGAGTCTGACGCGAACACCACCCGTCCGAGAACATCCCACACACATCTTCCGACAGATACTCATCCGATTCGTGTCGGAGTCGCGACACGAACCTCGCTTGCATCTTGAGGCGAATGTGGGGGCATCGCGTCTCTGGAGATTGTGCCATGCTTCGCTACGGTGCGGTTCGTTCGATTCGTCTGCTTTTGCTCGCCTGCGGAACATGGGCCGGCTCTTGCGTCTTTGCCCAGGCTGTCGATCCAAGTTTCACCTATCAAGGCGAACTGCGATCCGGATCAAACCCAGCGACCGCGCCCGTCGATCTGCGGTTCCGCCTCTTCAGTGCCGCATCCGCTGGCACACAACTGGGGACCGACCTCATCACAACCAATATCACGCCCGTTCAAGGACGGTTCAACGTCAATCTCAACTTCGGCAACGTCTTCAGCGCGGGCCAGCAGCGCTGGCTCGAGATTGCCGTACGCAACGCAGGCGGCGGGGCCTACACCACGCTCACGCCACGCCAGCAACTGACCGCAACACCATTTTCCGCCTACGCACTTTCCGGCAACCAAGGTCCACAAGGCGCAATCGGCCCGCAAGGCGCAGTTGGGGCCACCGGTGCCACCGGCTCACAGGGCCTTCAAGGGTTGCCTGGTTCAACCGGGGCCACCGGAGCCACGGGCCCTCAGGGAGCCGCCGGCCCTCAAGGCAGCACAGGCAGCCCGGGTACCACCTTTAGCGCAGGAACAGGTTTGCAACTTGGTGGTGGTGTCCTTAGCGTCAACAACAACGTCGCGCGGCGCGACATCGGCAACACGTTCTCCAACGTCAACAACTTCACGGGCAATGTCGGCATCGGTAACGCATCGCCCGCCTTCCCGCTCGACATCGCGGCAGCGCAGGCCGTTGCGAAACTGACTACGAGCACCAGCCAGAACGGCTCCGTCCTCTCGTTGGCCAATGGGGCCCCGATTCTGGCAACGCAAGGCGGTACGCTCGGCGCGATCAACTTCGATTCGGGCATTGGGACGGATGGCCAGATTGCCTATCAGTGGGACGCAAACTCATCCGCCGCAGACGAACTGCGCTTTCGCGTCGGGGGCCTGCCCTGGGCCGTGCTCACAGGAAACGGCAGCCTTGGCGTAGGCGTCGTCGCGCCCGCCGCGCGCTTGCACGTTCGCAACGGGCTGTCACTCGTGACGCCAAACGCTAATTCCACCATGGTGATGGAGAACGCTATCGGCGGCTACTTCAGCCTGATCACTCAGAACACAAGCGAGAATGGTCTGCTGTTTGGCAAGCCCGCCGCGGGCGGGGAGGACGCTGCAATCATCTACAATAACCCAGATGCCCCGAGCGGCCTGCAGTTCCGCACGGGCGGCAACGTCACGCGGATGAGCATCCTCAACAACGGTGTCGTTTCAATTCCAGGGGTGCTCATCACAGGCACGCAAGTTGTCGACGACGTGCAGTACACGACGCCCAAGATCACGTTTGCGACAATCGTGCCCGCGGACTTTGAGATCGTCACCAACTTCAGCTCGGTCAAGAGCCTTGCCTTTGGCGAATACGCCACGATTCCCAGCGGCTTTGTCAGCGATCAACTCACCGCGGGCGTCCACCTGCCCAATGGGGCGAGGATCACGCAGGTCATCGCGTGGATGTACGACAATTCCAGCACCAAGAACCTGACCGCCCAGTTCGTGCAGGTGGACCAGTTCACCCGCTCCCCTGCGCTGCGCGGCTCTGGCACCAGCGCGACGTCATCGGCGCTGAACCTGTCGATTGATTGCACACCAGTGCCCAACCTCACCATCAACAACGAAAATAGTTTCTACCGCATCGTCATCTCCACCGCCAGCAATCAACCATGGGACGCCAGCCTGGGCATCGCCGGCATCAAAATCGAATACGAGATGATCGCGCCGATTCCGTGATTCCCCCGGCATTGCACTAGGATCGCGGTAGAAGCGATTCGCGTCTTCGCCCTCTACGCGACAGACGCATAAACTCCGCTCCAATGTCTTTCCACCCCTCCGGCCTCACAACCAACTCCCCGTCCGGCAAGGTCAATCCCAAGCTCGAAGCCATGGGCCTTGGTCCCGTGCTGACCCAGCGCATTCCCTGCTGGCCCTACGCCGATCCCAAGGGCCGCCACATCGTCTCCATCGACGAATACCTCAAGACTGGCGGCTATGAAGGCCTGCGTAAGGCCCTCACCATGAAGCCCGACGCAGTGACCGAAGAGGTCAAGAAGTCGGTCCTTCGCGGACGCGGCGGTGCCGGCTTTCCTACTGGCCTGAAGTGGACCTTCCTGCCCAAACTTGCCAGCGATGAGAACGGCAACGAGGCCGACCCGGGCCAGCGATACCTCGCCGTGAATGCCGACGAGAGCGAGCCGGGCACCTTCAAGGACCGCCTGCTGATGGACTTTGACCCGCACCTGATGCTCGAGGGCATCGCCATCGCGTGCT
>CAYRPC010000200.1:0-3165 GCA_964425995.1 uncultured Phycisphaeraceae bacterium | reverse complement strand
ACTCGCCATCGCGATGGCGAGTGCTGCATCAGAGTGTGCGAACGCTGTCGCTGGAAGATGGACTTGGGGGCGTGTGGGTGTTGCGGAAGCCGTGAGGGATGATTGCCAGAGGCGAACCGATTGTGCGTGGTGTCATCGAAGATGTTGGCGATATTGACGACTGCTCCGGCATGGATTGGTTACAAACAATGAGAAAACCCCGCGTGGCACGCGGGGTTGAAAATGAACTGTGATTTGGTGGACGCGAAGGAGATAGTTGCAAAGTATTGGACTCCCGCCCCTCTGGGGCGGGCTACCAGAGAGAGGCTACTTAGGCCCGCATCTTGGCGGCCTTGGCCTTGGCGTCTTCGAGGCTGCCAACGTACATGAATGCGCCTTCGGGGAGGTCGTCGCCTTCGCCGTTGCAGAGGCGTTCGAAACTGTCGATGGTGACTTCCAGCGGGCTGTCCACGCCCTTGAAGCCGGTGAACTGCTCGGCGACGTGGAAGGGCTGGCTGAGGAAGCGTTCGATCTTGCGGGCGCGGGCGACGGTGCGCTTGTCTTCTTCTGAGAGTTCATCGACGCCCAGGATGGCGATGATGTCCTGGAGGTCCTTATATCGTTGCAGAATGCGCTGCACGCGGATGGCCACGTTGTAATGGCGCTGGCCGACGATCTTGGGATCGAGGATGCGGCTGTTGGAGGCGAGCGGGTCCACGGCGGGATAAATGCCCTTCTCTGCGATACCACGCGAAAGGCTGATGAAGGCGTCCAAGTGGGCGAAGGTGGTGCTGGGGGCGGGGTCGGTCAAGTCGTCGGCGGGCACATAGATGGCCTGCACGCTGGTGATCGCGCCCTTGCTGGTCGAAGTGATGCGTTCCTGGAGAGCACCCATCTCGGTTGAGAGTGTGGGCTGATATCCCACGGCGCTGGGCATTCGACCCAGCAGGGCCGACACTTCCGAACCCGCCTGGGTGAATCGGAAGACGTTGTCGACGAACATCAGGGTTTCCTTGCCCGAGACGTCGCGGAACTCTTCGGCCATGGTGAGGGCGGAGAGCGCAACGCGAAAACGCGCGCCCGGGGGCTCGTTCATCTGGCCAAAGACCATCGCCACTTTGTCGAGCACGTGGGCGGTCTGACCCTTCTCGTCGGTGTAGGCGGCTTCCTTCATTTCACGCCACAGATCGTTGCCTTCGCGGGTGCGTTCGCCCACGCCTGCGAAGACGCTGTATCCGCCGAAGTTCTTGGCGACGCGGGCGATCATTTCCTGGATCACGACGGTCTTGCCGACGCCTGCACCGCCGAACAGGCCGATCTTGCCGCCACGAACGAACGGGCACATCAGGTCAATGACCTTGATGCCCGTGGGGAGGATTTCAGTGTTGGCGTTGAGGCTGGCGAATGCGGGCGGAGCCTTGTGGATGGGGCTGCGTTTACCTGGGGGCAATGGGGCACCCATGTCGATGGTCTCTCCCAGCAGATTAAAGACGCGCCCGAGGACTTTCTCGCCGACGGGAACGGTGACGGGGCCGCCTGTATCAGTGCAGGACATGCCGCGAGTCAGGCCGTCGGTGGAGCCCAGGGCGACGGCGCGGACGCGGCCGCCACCCAGGTGCTGCTGGACTTCGCCGACCAGGAAGAGGTCGCCGGCCTTGGTGTGAGCCTTGATTTCGAGCGAGTTGAAAATCTCGGGGAGCGACTCCTCGGAGAACTGGGCGTCGAAGGTGGAACCGATGACTTGGGTGATCGTGCCGGTGCTGGACATGGGGGCTCCGAAGGAAACGAAAAACAAGGGAGTAGACAGAAGGGTGGACAGGAAAGGTGGACGACTCGCATGATCCCTATGCCACGCGGAGAGGGCGGGCCAGAAGGGGGCCAAGGATAGCGTCAAAGAGTCGGCACGGCGAGTTTCAAACCTAGTGGTTCGCATTTTGAACGGGGTTGATGAGGAGCTGGGCTGTCGGTTTGAAAGACTCTGCTAAGCAGACTAGCAAATGAACTACTTGTTGCATCGCCTGCTCGTGTGACTAGGGCAGTAGAAATGACAACTTGGCAAGGTCTGGGGTGAGGTTTTCTGTTGAGCGGGCGAAAATTGGCTTGGCAGGGTTACTAACAATTTTCTCTCAGCGACGTGCTTGAGATTGCGTTGGGGACGACTCGATGTCAGGTACTTGAAGACAAACCCATGAACACCATTTGTTGCAGGGCGGGCTTCAAGGTTGCTGGCGGCATGACACAGCAACAACTTGGCGTTGATTGGCGGGGGTGTTGAAGTCACCACGTCGATGCCGTACATCAACCTGCGCTGCGTGTGGCTGGCTCGGGGCGTGCCCTTGAGCGACAAAGCACCCCTACGCTCGCCCTTCGATTCGTGTAGGGGTAAGGACGGGTATGGGGTGGGGGGGGTGTGCCGACATGGACCAACTGCTCCAGGCCATCAAGGACAGCATCACCATTGGGTGTCTCTACGCGCTCATCGCGCTGGGCTACACCATGGTCTATGGCATTCTCAAGTTCATCAACTTTGCCAACAGCGATGTCGTGGTCATCGGTGCCCTCTCAACGGCGGTCCTGGGCGAGCGAATCGTGGGCAAACTCGCTCCTCAGGCTGTTGCTTCGTGGTATTACGGCCCGCTGTTGCTGCTGATTGCCATCCTGATCTGTTCGAGCGTCGCATTTATTGTCGAGCGGCTGGCGTATCGACCGCTTCGGCGTGCCCCGCGGCTGAACGTCCTCATCACGGCCATCGGGGTGTCGCTGCTATTACAGAACGCTGGGCAACTTCAGTTCCTGTTTGGCACTGAGCCGCATCGCGTGCCCATGCTCATCGATCAGGGAGCCACGATTCTGAGCATTGGCCAGGTCACGTTTCGCTGGCTTGATCTGGCGATCATCGGTACGGCCATTGTCTTCATGCTGGCCCTCGAATGGCTTGTGTTTCATACCAAGTTGGGGCGGGGAATGCGGGCCGTGAGCCACGATACCCGCATTGCCAGCCTCATGGGCGTGCCTGTGGATCGCATCATTTCTTTTACGTTTGTGACCGGTGCCACACTGGCCGCGGCGGGTGGGTTTCTGTATGCGCTTCGGTATCAAACCGTGACGCAGCCGGCGGACACGGGGTGGGCGTTGCTGGGGCTTAAGGCATTTGTCGCTGCGGTGGTGGGGGGGATTGGCAATGTG
>CAYRPC010000199.1:0-3391 GCA_964425995.1 uncultured Phycisphaeraceae bacterium | reverse complement strand
GCGGGAGTGGGCGCGGGGGCCGAGGTGGAGATTGGCGCGCGATCAGGGCGTGGAGCAGGGCGGAACTGGCCCGCTCCTGGGGTGTGGTCGTCGGCGTAGGGTTGGCTTGTGCGTGCCTGTCGCTGCACGAGATCGAGTCCAGCATCGTACTACAGCCCGTGGGCACCAGCAGTTTGGCCCAGACCATGCTGGCTCAACTGCACTTTGCAAGGCAGGAAGAGATCGCGGCGGCGGCAGTGCTTGTCCTCACTCCGGCGGCGCTCGTCGCGATGTTGGCTGGACTGTTGCTCGCTCGACACGCACGACGCTGATAGAGCCTTGCACTTGCTTGCCCGGGCCTATGGCGGCCAGACTGCATGCGCTGTCACTACCATGAGTCATGGATTCCCCTCGTGCGTTCCAGCGCTGCATCGATGCCTCCTGCGCGAAGACCTTTCCCGTGACCAGCACGCTGGTCTCGTGCCCGACTTGTGGCAACCTGCTCGATGTAGACTATGACTGGTCGCAGTTTTCGATTGCGCATCGCAACTGGGACCACTTCGCGCAGCGCAGCAGCACGCGAGGAACGCGTGTGGCCGCGGGGACCGGGCCAGTAACGCCCGCAATGCTCGACTTTTCCGGCGTCTGGCGTTTTCGAGATCTGCTGCCCTTTTATCGCGATGAGAGCGAGATCGTGACCATCGGCGAGGGGCGCACCAACTTGCAGCGTGCGGACCTGCTCGCCAAGCACCTGGGCTTTGATTTCAAAGCCCAGCACGGCGGACTCTACTTGCAGTATGAGGGGTACAACCCTTCCGGATCCTTCAAGGACAATGGCATGACCGCTGGCTTCACGCACGCCAAGATGGTCGGTGCGACTCGCGTTGCCTGCGCGAGCACTGGAAACACCAGCGCTGCCCTGGCGGTCTATGGCACGCTCACGGGCACGCGCTGCTATGTCTTCATCGGCGAGGGCAAGATCGCGTATGGCAAACTCAGTCAGGCGTTGGACTATGGGGCAATCACGCTGCAGATCGCGGGTGATTTTGACGCGTGCCTGGCGCGGATTCGCCACATCGCCGAGCACATGCCGCAGGTGGGCGTGTATCTGATGAACAGCGTCAATCCGTTCCGATTGGAGGGACAGAAGACGATCATGTGCCGGGTTCTGGAAGGGTTGGATTGGGAGGTGCCCGATTGGATCATCGTGCCGGGCGGGAATCTGGGCAACTGCAGCGCCTTTGGCAAGGCGTTCATCGAAATGAAGGCGTTGGGGCTGATCGATCGCGTGCCGAGGCTGGCGGTGATTCAGGCGAAGGGGTCGCGGACACTGGACAGGATCGTGAATGAGTTGGGAGTGACGTGGAAAGCCGACGATGGACAACTCATGGGCTCGTGGGATGCGAAGGCCGTCGATCGCGAGTACCGGCGCATGGACGATGCCAATGAACGCGCCAAGACCATCGCGACGGCAATTGAGATCAATCGCCCCGTCAACCTGCCCAAGGCCTTGCGCGCCTTGCACGCCATGAATGGCGTGGTGCGCCATGTCGATGACCACTGCATCCTCGAACACAAGGCCATGGTCGGTAAGTTTGGCTTTGGTTGCGAGCCTGCCAGCGCGGCCAGCATTGCTGGGGCGCACATCCTGCGACGCGAAGGTATCATCAAGCCCGACGATCGGGTCGTATGTGTACTCACCGGGCACCAACTCAAGGACCCAGACGTCACGGTGGGTTACCACACCGGACGCAAGACCAAGAGTGACGAGAGCCTTGCGGGCAAGGCCAGGGGTGATGTGAGCATCGCCTTGGGAAGACTCGCGAATAAGCCGATCCGCGTGGCGGATGATCTGGACGCGATTCTCAAGGCCATGGGTGTGTGAGATTGCAGTGCTGGCGCGATGATCACTGCGGCAATCACTGCGACGAGTGACACTCGATCACTTCAACTGCGCCTCGATCATCCTGGTGAATTGCTCCTCAACATGGGTGACAACCTCGTCCATGCTTGGGCGGGGCTTGCCCGGAGGCATGTCTAGGCCCATCGCGCCCCACACTATCTTGCCTTCCTTGTCGATGATGTAGAACGTGGGCAGTGCCCTGGCGAGATAGGAGCGGGTGAGATTATCGGCGTTGAGCAGCGAGCGGTAGGTGTATCCATTCTTCTTCTTGAACTTGATCGGATCGCCATCGCCACGCCCACCCTCGGCGTTCATGCCGATCACAACCACGTTGCGATCCTTGAACTTCTCATGCACGCGCTGCAACGCGGGCATGGAGGCTCTGCAGGGCGGGCACCATGTTGCCCAGAAGTCCACCAGCACCACCTTGCCCTTGAAGTCCTCAAGATTGACGGTATTACCTTCCGCGTCCATGAGTGTGAATGCCGGAGCGATAGTGCCTGGCTTCAGCAACTTGGCGTCGTGCTTCCATGTCACGCCCTCGATGGGCTTGGCACCCGCGAGGGCATTGTTGTCGGCATCGTTCTTGCCGCCTTGTGCGCTGCGAGTAAGCCTGGCGGGGCGAATCCGAAAGCCATCGGGAACTTCGATCGAGAAGGTTGCATTGTCCGCGTTGTCGTTGGTCTTGAGGGCACGCACTTCGAGAATCTTGCCCTCGATGGGCTGGTTGTCCTTGTCGACCATGAGCACTTCGATCCGGCGAGGCAGTTTGTCGTCACGCGAGATATAAACGCGGCGTAGCGATGTGGTGGTCTGGCCGTCTTCGCGAGTGCCCATGAACGCGATGGCATCACAGACGATGCCATCGATGGTCCTGGGGGCTTCAAGAGCCGTGACTTTTTTGTAGAAGGGCGATGCAAAGCCGAGTTTGCCAAGCGTCAGGTCCCATTGCACCGTACTACTCGCATCCTTCGCGAAGTTCTCAAAGAATGAGAAGACGCCGCCCCGATCGGTGTCGGCACGTTCGAGCACGACGCGCTGCTCCTGATCGATGGCACGACTGGTTGCACCATCGTTGGCAACCTCGAATGACTTGGTTGCTTGGTTGCTGGTGTGACTGCCCTTGACATAGACCTTCCAGCCCTTGACATCAATCTCGTGCGCGACGACCTGTGCGGTGGTGGTGCTGGCGGGGCTGATGGACTGGACATTGGCGGTGTAGTTGAAGGCTTTGAGTTTGGCGAGCGCGGCTTGCATATCGCCCATCAGGTCTCGCGCCCGTTGGAGTTGGGCATCGGCGCTTGGGGAAGCCGTGCTTGGTGCGGCGGGTGCCTGTGCGAACAAAAGCGGGGCCATAACAAACGGGGCAAGGAGGGGAGCGACAAGGAGCAGCGCACAGCACATGGATGCGAAGCGGGCGGGGCGATGGAAACGCAAATGTGGCGAGGCATTGACTGACATGGGCGACCTCCAGGGCGGGGGTGGCAATCGTGGCCACGACCGGTGGTG
>CAYRPC010000198.1:0-3490 GCA_964425995.1 uncultured Phycisphaeraceae bacterium | reverse complement strand
GGGCTGGGACCGGGCACAGTCGGGTCAGTGCCGATTCGCGTGGTGATCGCGGCTGGTTCGTGCGGGTCTGCTTGCTTTCTTGCAATTCCCACATGCCACAGCCTTGGTCAGGCCGCCATACCCCGTGGGCGGCCATGCTGATTTGTCTATCGGGTAAGTGTATCGGGGTGTCAAGCCCCACAGGAAGAGCTATCTTGGGGGCAGGTACGTGGTGGTCAAGCCAGTCCGCGATCTTGCCCGCTTTCCCTGGAAGGACAAAGAACATCCCAAGGTGTCCCAAGTGAACATCCCACCGTTCGGGCTTGCCCAGTTGTTCCCACAACAACTCGCCACCCTCCTCGGGAACCCACGAGTCATATCGAGCGTGGACTTGCAAGACGGGCAGGCCAGCCAGCGCGCTCGCAGTTTTCAAGGGGTCCAGGCGCGTGTGACGCAGGTAGGCCTCGTGCAGCGCTTCGCGGACCTTTCGAGGGGGGCGCGGGCTGGCACGGACCTGGCCATTGCGAATCCGCACACCACCGTCTGTCAGCGAACTCTCCTGGCTCAGCAGGAACATATCCGCGCCGCCGCCGATCAGCACGACGGCATCCAACGGGAAGCGCTCCCGCACTCGGGCGATCCCGGTGGGAGCTGTGAGTGCTCCGGCGGAGAATGCCACGACCGCACGGGGCAGGTCGCGCAGGTCTTCGCGCTGGGTATGGACATAATCCATCACGGCCTCAAGGGCATAGGCGTTGCCCGCGAGCGAATTGTCGACCTGGTGCGCGATGGCCATGGCGGTTGCATCGATCTGCTCCGGAGTGTCGTTGGGCCCGGCCTGGAAGGCGCGGTTGCGAAGAATCGAGTCCAACTCGGGTCCGAGTTTGGCCATCTTTTTTTGACGGCGATTGATCATCTCCATCGCGTCCGCCATGCGGCCCGACAGCACCTTGCGATTCACCTGATCTTCGCCCAACGTGCGGAGTGCATCCTTGACTTGAGCAAGTTCTTTGCGAGAAAAGTTGTCGATCTCCACCGCGAGTGATTCGATCAGCGCCAACCTCACCGACTGCTCGGGCGTAAGTGGGGGGAAGACCTGCGACTGGGTCGAGATATCGATGACGATCCATCCCCGACGTGTGAACTCTTTCAGGACTCTGGGCTCAAAGGGATTGGAGGCCAGCGACTGCAAGTGCAGGATGAGGCCACGAGGCTGGAGGACCGCCGCGACTTCGGCTCTATCGGGAATGCGTATCGGCACACCATCGTCGAGTGCTGCATCATGGGTGCGGGTCACGACGGTCATGGTGGAGTTAGTGATGTCCAGGACATCGGCGGCGAAGGCGATCGCTGCGCCCTGTTCTTTGCGACGTAGTTTTGTGAAAGGGTCTTGCAGCGTGCGCGACGTGATGATCCTTCCGTTGGGCTCGAAGCCAATGCTTGCTCGCAACGCTTTGCGACGTTCCTCGTGTCGCCTGGTCATCGCGAGATCGCCATGGAAGGATGGCCATTCCAGCAGACGCAGCAACCCTTGCCCGTGCAGCCCGGCATAAGCGACCTTGATACCCGAAGGACGAACCAGTTCCAAGATGGTCCTGGGCATTGTGCGATCACTGGAAGTGTCAGAACCCGCCGAGACCTCGATCAGCACGTCGCCCATGAGTTCTGTGGGTGTCTTGGCCAGCAATTGGCGGGCGACTTCAATATCGCGCGCGGGCCAGGCCTCGGGTGCGGGATACACAGGCTCGGACGCGACACGAGATGGATCTATCGCACGGTGTGTCCAACAGCCAGACATGAGTGCTGTCAGCAAGGTTGCTAGTAATAGGATCGTCAGTGCGAGCAGCATGCTTCTGCCCACCATGACGATCTGGTGAAGAGACAGCATCGAAGAATGTCGTTGGTGCGCGTACATCGGGACTGGAAGGTAGCAAAGAAAAAGGGCCGACTCTCGCTTTGGCAAGGGCCGACCCTGAGGAAGTAAAGGATGTCGTAAGGGAGTCAGAAAGCCATTCAGGTGCCGCAGGGCGTGCATGGGCCTTCGCTGAAGACGGTGAGGAAACTTTCGATGTCGCAGGGGTCAAACGTCCCGCCATCGTTGTTGAAGTCGATGTCGTTACAGGTTGCCGTGGAAGGAATGCAGGGGCCTTCACTGAAGACACTCAGGAAGGCATCGATGTCTGTTGGGTCAAAGGATGCGCCATCGTTGTTGAAGTCGATGCCATCGCAGGGGCGAGTACCGGGTGCTTTCACGCCGAACTGCACGTTGCCAGCAATCTTGAAGAGGCCCAGCGTGGCGCTGGGGTTGGCGGGTGCGGGGGCGCTGTTGGCATCAAACCAGAAGTTGTACGTGGTGCCCCAACGCAGCGCGTTGGTGTTGGGGTTCTGCGCGAATGACTGCGGGCTTGCCCAAACCACGGCATCTGTGGTGCGGCTGTTCGTCCAGTCAGCGTTGGAAAAAGTCTCGCCCGAGTGGTAATCTGGAGCGTTGAAGCCGATGTTCGTGACAGTCACGCCCGCAGGGACAGGCACGCTGAAGGAGCCGCCTGATGCGTCGCTGTTGAGGTTGAAGACAACATAGTCATACCGCCAAATGCCATTGCCCAAGTCGCGAGCCTTGTGCGCGAACCAGTAGCGGCCTTCGCTGGTCACTTGAACATTCCCGACGGTGACGGCAGGATCAGCCGTGCCACCCGGTCCGCCAAAGGTCGCCCAAGCCGCGAGCGCTGGCTGGCCCAAGGTTGCCAGACCAGAGACCAAACTGGGGGACTGCGTCGAACTGAGCGTGATGCGCTTGTACGACACGTTGTTGGCGACCTGCGCGAGCGTCTCGTCCTGAGCGACGTAGACGCCTTCCACTAGATACTGTGCACCCGGAAAGTTGGCGGGAGTTGCGTCGGCGCGAAGCACTTGCAGGCGACGTGCGTTGGCATCGCCAGTAAAGGAGCTGAGGGACTGGAAAGTGCGCGCGTAGGCATTGATGCGACCACGTGCACCAAGGCGATCCTGATTCGAGTTCCATCCCGAGCTATAGACATCCAGACAGCCAGGGCCAAGTTCGGAGCCCGAGGGGCCGCAGGTGCCGCACAATGCGTTGTTCTGGTCGCCCGCGCAGCACGCGTGCTTGACCCACGACTGACCGATCTGCATGATCCGTCCATCATGGATGCGATACATGTTCATGGCAAGGCCGGGTGAGCCGTTGTTGATCCAGGCCAAACCCAGATTGCCGATGTTGCAGGTGTAGCTGCCGATCGAGTACGAGATCATCGCAGACGTGGTGGTTGGTTCATACTTCGAGATCGATTGAACATCGGACAGCGTCACGTCGGGCTGCGCGAAGGCGACCGGAGAGACCGCACCGATGAGACTAGTGAGACTTGCCAAGAGCATTCTGTTACAACGCATACTCAACTCCTCCAAGTAACCTAGATCGTCTAGGGACAATCAGCCAGAGACAATCAGCCAGAGACAATCAGCCAGAGACAATCAGCCAGAGACAATCAGCCAG
>CAYRPC010000197.1:0-3508 GCA_964425995.1 uncultured Phycisphaeraceae bacterium | reverse complement strand
CCCCCGCCCCCACCAAAACCCAGGCCCGGAATCACGCCGGTCCAGACCAGCGTGCCAGCGACCAAAGCGATGGTGGCCAGCGACGCGCCGATCAGCGGTAGTGGCTTGGCAAGCCAGGGCTGCGAAGGTGCCGAAGTTCTTTCCAATCCTCTGGTTGCCACTGCTCGCGCCAGAATGTCGATTGCTAGTCCGGTTCGCGGCTGGGGCACAACGCGGCGCAGGGCCTCGCTCAGCAAGCGCTGCCGGGCGAGTTCTGAAGCGAGGGAGGGTTCGTTGGACAATCGCTCATCGAAGCGAATGCGTTCGGCCGCGTCCAAGTCGCTCGCGAGATAGCGGTCGATGGTGTCCATATCGGCTTGGGTCGTGTGCGGGAGGTGTGACATCGATCAACGCTCCCCTTGTTTGGCTTTGAACAACGAATCGGCCAATGACTGGGCAAGCAGCCGACGCGAGCGAAACACATGGCTCATGGCCGTGCCCTTGGGGATATCGAGCAGTTGAGCGATCTCCGTATACTCCAAACCTTCGAGAAAGCGCAGGAGTACGCATGCACGCGGCGCGGGTTCTAGTTCCATCAACGCACTCAGCAATCGGTCGTCGAGTGCCTGCTGCATGGAAATCAGCATACCGCCCTGACTCACTGGTGTGCTGTTGTCGATTCGTCCAATAGTCTCAACCTGATGCACATCCACCTTCTGGCCCAGACGGCTGGACTCGCGTCGAGATTGTTTTCGGCGATTCAACGCGACGTTCCGAACGATCTCTCCCATCCAGGCGCGAAAGTTGGATCCTGCCGTGAACGACCCAGCCTTTCGCAATCCGATAATCGCCGCTTCCTGAAGCACGTCATCCGCGTCCGTCGTGTTTGAAACCACGCTCATTGCCACATACCAGAGCGACCTGTGGTGTCGCTGGAACTGCGAAGCAAAGTCCGTCGGCTTCGTGATCGGCTCGTCCATGGAGGATAAAACTAGGCGCAACAGATCATCGCCGCCCGTACCACGGGGCGGCGTCTAGAGCAACGAACCGAACGATCTCCTCTCCAATAGGTACGGAGGATCCTTGTCGATTGCACTTGCCAGTCTTATTGTAAAACTCGTGAAAAAATGTGGTCACTATTTGCAACTGAGGTTTCATTTTGGCAGTCTTCCTGTATACTGCCGAGGAGCGACGAGGCCTTCGACCTGATCAATCTCGAATTTCCTTGTGTGCGTTATTTGTGCGTTATTTGTGCGATTTGCCACCATGCAAACTCCCCAGCCTATCACAACATCCCCAGCAAGTCGCGGTTTCACCTTGATCGAGGTGCTCATCGTGCTTGTGATCGTCATGGTATTGATCGCGTTGGCGCTTCCATCGCTTGCTGGTGCGCGCGAAGTGACTCGCAGCACGATGTGTGCCACCAAACTTTCGCAAGTCTCGATGTTGCTGCGTCAGTACACCGCCAATAACCATGACCTCTTCCCTCGTATCCAGGATCCTGGATACGGCACAGTGATCCCTTCATTCGACCCAGGCGTGACGCTGAACAAGACGTGGGTCGACTTGATGGTGCAGCAGGAGTTCATCAACGCATCTCTCGACTCCAGCGGAGTTCCGTCAATTCTACTCTGCCCTTCCGCCAGAGACTATGACAACGATCCGACCTGGGCCGGTCACATGCCCCAGTTCGGCGTCAACTTCAATCTAAGTCCGCCTCAGCAATCTGCCACTGCCACAAGTCCGCGCTCTTTCTTGAGCAAGCCCTTTGACTTCAATGGCGACCAGTCGAAGAAGATCATGATGGCCGAGTCCAAGCACCTTACCAACAAGCGTGGATGGTTCGCCGTAGGCAACTTCAACTGGATCGCTACCCGCCACAACTCCGAACGCGGCGCGAATGTCGTGTATCTGGATGGACACGTTTTCCTGGAGACGGTTTCTAGTGGGGTGCCTGCCAGCGACCCCACGCATCCATTCGCGTCTGCGAACTTTTGGCGGAATACCGCGCCGTAATCGGCAGAAGGCATCACTCGCCATCACACTCGCAATTGGAATTCAGGCTCGCCTGCAATCAACGAGTGGCCTGCGAACGTGTCACAGCCTGCCGCATGCGATGAGGATTTCTTCCTCGGCACGCAATCGCCCGTAGCATCAGAATACATATTAATGCGGGCTGGTTGCTGAACTTGAGCGGACTGTCAACGCCACAACAGGTCAGCCCGGCCTTGCATCTCTCACCATCTTGTGCTAGTTGATGCACCGCACGTCGGCGGTGGTTCGATGCGGTTCGCCTCAAGCCCGCCTGAAGATGTGCGCCTTTGTCAAAGTGTGACTATGTGCCTAGATCGATATGTGAGAGCCAACGTGTTGAGTTGCACTGAACCACATTCCTCATCAGGTTTTCTCTGTGCAACTGGCGGACACGCCACTTTACCCTCAGCCATTTTTGCCTGTAGAACCCGTCTCTTTCTTCGCTCTCGGCTTATCAAGGATGTCCTTGCGAAGTTCGTGAGTTCCACCTCGCTTGCGGAAGGAAATGTCCATGTATCTTTCGATTCGTACCTGTATTCTGGGAATGCTGCTGGCTTCGCCAGCGCTTGCCGCCATTGTTGTTGATGCCTCGAATGACTTCTTGCCCACCTATGTCGGTCCTCAAGGCCTTGACCTTGATGTCCGCACCACGGAAGCAACCGTCGACATCATCAACAACACCATTGCCGTCACGACGACGTTGGGGGCGTCGGTCGGCACCACGACCGGCGCGTTCTACGTCTTTGGCTTTGATCGTGGTGCTGGAACGCAGCGATTCGTCGGCGGCACGCCTTCGGTCGGGGCGGGTGTCAGTTTCGATCTCGTGCTTTTGTTGCGACCCGACGGCACAGCCCAGATCAACGACTTGGTGGGCGGCACCAACACGCCGCTTCCAGCTGGATCCGTGATCATTTCAGGCAACACTATTTCTTCCACCCCTATTCCCCTTTCGTTCTTCCCTTCGCGCGGTCTGGCATCAAGCAACTATTCGTTTAATCTCTGGCCCCGCGTCTCCACCGCCAGCGGCAACGCTGCCATTTCCGACTTTGCCCCGGATTCTTCCAATTCGCTGCTCACAGTGGTGCCCGCGCCCGCAACCGGATCGCTGATCTGCTGCGTCGCTCTGCTTGCTCGTCGTCGTCGTCTGGCCTCCATGCTTTGAGGCTTAGTCTCTTTCTGGCGGTCGGGCCTTGTCGGCTCGGCCGTCGGATTAATCGGTTTGGTTTGCAGCATTGAGCCAAGCAAGCATCGCGACATCGGTTGATCAATCTACTTTAAGATTCCGTTTGTCGGCGGATGGAGTTTGGTGCCGCACTTTGGAGAAACGGGATCGTGTGGTGCTTAAAATCATACTAGCACTTCCCGCAGTTTCCGTACTTCATTTACCTGGACTTGTAAGCGTCTGAAGTACAACGGCGGTTGGAGCGAAAGCACCGAGGCATTCCGTTCGCGGAACCAGCGCAGGCTCGATGAGTAGTTCAAACAGTTCGTCGAT
>CAYRPC010000196.1:0-3565 GCA_964425995.1 uncultured Phycisphaeraceae bacterium | reverse complement strand
TGCAATCACAGTGGATGCAAACAGGGGGTCAACGAAAGCGGAGAGGGGGGGATTCGAACCCCCGATGACGACGAGCGCCATACTAGTTTTCGAGACTAGCCCGTTCAGCCGCTCTGGCACCTCTCCGTGACATGTAATGGGCAGGATTATAGCGAACCGCGCGAGACGAGCGACCAACCGTGGTCTGATCTCACTCGAAGACTTTGAAGCCAAACCCCAGGTACCGCTGCTCACACCAAGGAATATCTGGACACCCCACGATCCGCCGCAAGACATACAAAAAAGACGCCTGCACATTGGCCAGCCGTTTGCACGCATGCTGTCCCGCTACGCCACCCTATTGCCCACAGCACGCATCCGCCGGTCCAGCGTCCACATCTGCCACCCGGACCACGCGTAGGCAGTCGCCGCCATGCCCAGTGGCAGGCCAAAGGCCAAGTGCTTGCTCAAACCCAGCCACCTGCTCGCGACGACATACATGCCCACGCCAAGAAACTGGAACAACAATCCGCGCACACCCACCAGGGTTGCGTGGATTGCGACATATTGGGGCACTCGCTCCTGACTGGGTGCAAGCGAGACCGGCCCGAGCATCCAGCCCATGCTGGCCCCAGCGTGCGCAATGCCGTAGACGACGCTCACGATGGTCAGATGCGGAGCATCATCGGCGACCATCAGGCCCAGTGGATACAGCGTCAGCAGTGCGAACGAAGCCGCCGTGCTGCGGACTGCTCCCAGCCGATCCAGCAGCAACCCCGCAGGCACGATCATGCAGATCATCGCGACCATGTACGCGACGTGTGTGCTGCTGGCGACCTCTTTATAGTTCAGCCCCAGTTTGTCCGTCACCAGAATCGGCAGCAGGGCATAGCCCACCATCCAGCCGATGCCATATGTCATGTACGCCGCCTCGTACCTGAAGAACACGTCGTCCTTCTTGAGCACCTCGCGCATATGCGTGATGGGCTCGAACACACGCTCGTAGAGGCTGCGTTGATCGCGCAACAGTGTTCGTGTCGCCTCATGGCCCGACGCGTGCGCGATCCAGACCAAGATGCCAATCCCCACCAACTGCACGCCCGCCGCGACGGGCAAGAGCCATGCGTAACTGCGTGCGTCCCACTCCAACGCCTTGCCCATGCCATATCCCATGGCAGCGCTGAAGGCCATCGAGACGCCCCAGATAGTTCCATATGTGCGCCCTCGGGTCGCTGCGGGATACAAACTCCGCAGCAGTTCTCCCGCCGCGGGGTGATATCCCGCCATGCCCAGGCAGGCCAAAAGGTGCAGCGGCAGCACGATCCACATCGTGATGTGTACGCCCAGGAGCGCAAGCCCTCCCACCACTCCCAGCGGCAGGCAGGCCAAAATCCAATACAGCAACAAGTATCGCCCTGTCCGCATCCGGGCAAACACGTCGTTCCAGAAAATCGACAAGCAGAAGAAGGCGGTCGTGGCCGCCGTGATCACGGTAGTTTGCAGATCAGTGGCACCAAACTCCTTGCGAGCCAAAACCGGCAGCATGAACTGCAGCGCCATGGAGGTTGCCTGCAGAAAGGCCACACCCATCATGTGCAGTGGCAGTAACCATGCCCCCAGCCCTCGCTGTGGCGATGCAACATCCCCCGAACTGGCCGCAATATCCGTCAAGTGTGGTTTGATGCCGCATAATACGCCTGGGTGCAAACATGCAGCCCGTGCGTGAACACTGGCTCGCAGTTCATTTCTTCCTCGCCTGCACGCCAATCACCTTCCCACCCGTCAATTCCATCGCCTGCTTGACTAGCGGGTGCTCGCTCATCGCCTCAATCGTCGGCGCGGCGCTAGCGTGTTCAACCTCCGCGCTTCCCGTCGCTTCCGGCGTGCGATATGTGATCACCACCCGCCGCCCCGTGACCCGAAGCACGAGCGATTGCAACTCCGCGCGCAGGGTGTTGGCCGCTAATAGCACCGAAGGGTGCGGGACCAGGACCAGTTCCTCATTTGTCACGCTCTCGGGCGTCAAGTCGGCGAGCAGCACGCGCAGGCGGCGGCTCTCCGTCGCAGCTTCCAGCATTCGCGCCCACAACGCCTTCACATCCTGCAACAGTCCCGCATCCGCCACGATCTCACGCTGCACCGCCAGCATCGGCGCTGCCTCCACAGGCCGCGCCTTTATCAACGTGCCCGCCATCGGCGCGACCGGCTTCATTTCGGGCTTCATCAGGGGCGAGGGCAACGCTCCAGCCGGCACCCCGGCGTTCTGCAGCGCCGCGTCAGCCACGCCCTCACCCCTTAGCGTTTTTTTCCGGCACTCTCCAGGCGTCCGCCCGCGGGCCCAGCAGTTCCCTTGCCCGTCATGCCGATGGCAATGGCCGTCACATCCGCCAGTTTCTCCGTCATGGCAAGCCGCACGATCAGCGCGTCGTAGAGCGCGCGAGGCACGCTGGATTGCTTCGCCGCCTTCTGCACGTTCTCGCACAGTGCGATCATGTGAACCAGGCCCGCAGCATCAAACCGCGCCGCGCGTGCGGCTTCTGCCCTGCGCGCGTCGTCGGAGAGTTCGACCAATCGCGTCGCAGGTCCGCACGCCGCCATGATCATGAGGTCGCGCAGCCGCATGAGCATCGCCTCGATCACCTGATCGATCGATGTCCCCTTTGCAAGCAATTCATTGGCCGATTCCAGTGACTTGCTCGCGTCCCCATCCGCCAGCGCATCAATCAGCCCGCCCATCACCGCGCCATCGGGCAGGCCCATCAGTTCCTCGAGCAGTTTGAGCGTCAGTTTCTTCTCGCCAGTGGCGGTCAATCGCTCCAGCACCGTCAATGCATCGCGCATCGACCCGTTCCCCAGCACCGCGACCTGATGGACCAGTTCCGGCTCTGCGCTGAACTTCTCCTGCTTGATGACCGACGACAGATGTGCCGAGATCTGGGCCACGGGAATGTTGCGGAAGTCAAAGCGCTGGCATCTGCTCTGGACCGTCGGTAAAACCTTGTGCGGGTCGGTGGTGCAGAGGATGAACTTGACGTGCTCGGGCGGCTCCTCCATGGTCTTCAGCAGCGCGTTGAACGCCTGATTGCTGAGCATGTGAACTTCATCGATGATGTAGACCTTGTACTTGCCGCGCAAGGGTCTGTACATGCTGTTGGCGATCATGTCGCGAGCATTGTCAACGCCCGTGTTGCTCGCCGCGTCGATCTCGATGACATCGGTGTCCTGCCCGGTCATGATCGCCTTGTCCACCTCAGGACTGCCGCCGTTGAGCGCCTTGGCAAAGAGTCTCGCCATGGTGGTCTTGCCGACACCGCGCGTGCCGCAGAAGAGGTACGCATGCGCCACCCGCTCGGAGTTGATCGCGTTCTGCAACGTCCGGGCAATCGACTCCTGGCCGATCACCTGATCAAATTCCTGCGAGCGATAGCGCCGAGCGAGGACGGTGTACGTCATGGGGCCAGAGTACGGGGGAGCGGAAAACCGAAAAATGAAATGCCGAAAATGGGAGCGATCCGACAACTATCACCCCAGCACGCACCAAACCTCGCACCTGTCAGCATGCAGCTGCTGGCTTTGCGTTGTTGGC
>CAYRPC010000195.1:0-3601 GCA_964425995.1 uncultured Phycisphaeraceae bacterium | reverse complement strand
CTTTCTTCGCTGATCAGATCATAAGTTCTGGTGGCGATGCCCCAGATATCGGCTCATTGATTCGCGGCTTTCGGATAGCCGCTGCGATACCAAGCCCTTCTGCCTTCGCGATTTCGCTTGGTGGAATTATTACTATGACGCGACGGACAAGATACGGAGGTTACAAATGTCGGTAAGAGCGTTTAGAAATGCTGCAGCGTGTCTAGTTGCTTGTTCGGCGAGTGCTTTCGCATCGTCGATCGAAGTTGAAATCGATGGTGTTGTTCAAGCAACCACATACAATAGCGGAGATGACATATCTATTAGTCTAGGGGCCTTTACAGGAATCAAGCGAGTCCGTATCTACGACTCAACACTTGACGGAAATGGGTTGCCTGACGAAGTTGTTGGCAAAGTCACCATAGGAGGGACACCTTCTGGCCTCTACGCCCGGTTGGATTTCTGGGTATCAAGAGAAACCGTTTTCCCTAGCGAACCAGATGATCCAATAATTGAACGCGGCGCCCGCTCCTTCGGCGTCAACGCCTCCGACGGTCTCGAAATCACTAACGAAGCCCTCCGCCGTCGCACCCGCGTCGCCATCGCCGTGCTGCAGGACATCCGCGGCAACATCACAGCGGGCCAAATCTTTCGCATTCAGAATGGGATCGTCAGCAACGACACGGCATTGTTCAGCGGCGAGGTCAGCGCCAACATCACGGCGGTTACGAAAGATCAGGATTGGCGAGCACAACCCAACGACCCCCCGCTGGTTTTCAAGTCCATCGAAGAAATCAACACCATCGGCCTGCTCAGCGGCACCATCGTGGCCAGCGATCCCATCGGGTACGAGCCGGGCAACCCGACAACCTACTCCAACATCGGCCGCGTCATCGCTCGCGGCACGACCTGTACATTTCCAACCTACGGCGACAGCTTCCCTGATCGCAGATAGCCCCATCCCATGCCATCCATGTCGCCCCAAGCCAACTTCGATGCCTCCCGCGTTCACAAGCCGCCCTCTGGTCCTGCTTACCGCTGATCCAATCCCGCCAACCAACCCTTCACCGCTTCTGGATACGCTGCACACTCTAAGTCAAAGACTCGGGCCGCCAGCGTTGGCACGTCATCGGTCTTGAGCACCGCACATCGCCTTTGCAGCAGCACCTTCCCCGTGTCATACGCATCATCCACCAGATGCACCGTGCAACCCGTCTGGGTTTCGCCCGCCGCGATCACCGCCTGGTGGACAAAATCGCCATGCATGCCCTTGCCACCAAACTTGGGCAGCAACGCAGGATGGATGTTGACGATGCGCCCTCGATACGCGGGGGGAATGCGAAGCAGTTTCAAGTACCCGGCAAGGACCACGCCATCAATCCCAGAGCGATGCAGGGCCGCACCCAAGGTGTCTGCGGGGATCACGCCCGCCATCACCTCGACGATCAATCCGCGATCCCGACATCGCTGCACACCCAGGGCAGACTCGCTGCTGCTGATCACGAGCGCGATCTGAGCATGCAGTTCGCCTCGCTCGATATGGTCAAGCAGGTTGAGAACTGTTCGCCCGCCCCCTGAAAGCATGCCGCACAGGCGGGGCTTGGTCCGATGCGATGACGATTGATCGCTTGCCATTGCAGTCCACAGTATCCGGACACGCTGTAGAAAAATCAGACCGTGGGCGGGTTTGCGAAGGGGATCGGCTTGCCCTCCTTGTCAACGCTCACCATCACCAGCGTGGCACTCGTCACAGACACAGTTTCCGCGTTGGTGTATCGCTCCGCCTCAACTTCAACCTGCACCGTGACGCTCTTGGTACCCGTGCGCGTGGTGGTTGCGTAGAGATTGACGACATCGCCCACATGCACGGGACTCTTGAACTCCACGCGTTCGATGGCTGCTGTGACCCAACGATGAGCACCATGCTTGCGGGCTTCGATGAATCCAGCCTGATCGATATAACTCAGGATCACGCCGCCGAAGATGGTGCCGTAGTGGTTGGTGTCTCGGGGCAGTGTGGCAATGCGGAGGGCGAGGGAGCGGGAGCCAGTAGTGTTGGAAGCCTGTGTCGGCGTGGGTGGCATGATGGAGCGTACGAGGGACTACCTCCGTCGGAATCGCAACCACTGATTCTTTGCCTGTGGCTCAATCTTCCGCTGCGTTCGAGGCAACTACGACTGGTGATCTACAACTGGTAGTTGACGCGACCGTGCTTCTCGGCCCGGCTGATCACATCCGTCGACCAAAGGCCCGCCAGCACAAACTCAACGCAACTCGCCCGCACGGCGGGATTGTCGCTTGCGTTGACCTCGAAAGCCTTCTCCCATATCTTGGGCACGCGCTGCACGACCTTTGCATATTCGGCGCTGGGCAGCATGTCCCCCACTTCGATCTTGATGCCCTTGGCAAACACATCGCCAATCTCAGCCAGACCGTGCTTGGACACGTACTCACCAAAGACATCCTTGATCGCCTGCGCGAGAATCGCGTCCAGGGTCTGCTTCTCGCTCATCTGGTGGCTGCCCAGCATGTCCAGTTCGAGTTTGCCGATGGCGCTGGCGTGGAAATGGGCCAGATCGCTGACGCGAGCGACTGCGGGAATTTCTCCCAGCGCGATGGCGCGACGGCGTGCGTTGGCGACCATGGTCTTGTAGTTTGCAATGCTGAAGCGAGCGGACACGCCGCTGGCCTGGTCGATGTACTTGCTTGCGCGTGCAACGATTGCCATCTGCTCAACAACCTCGCTCATGAACCGAGGCACCTGCACAGGGAATGGGCCCCCAAGGTCAAAGGCTCCATCCTTGAGCGCCTGGTTCATGGTGATTTCAATACCCAGGTCGCGGGCGCGCGGATAATGGGTCTGGATTGTCGCACCGATGCGGTCCTTGAGCTGCGGGATGACCTTGCCCGAGCGGTTGTAGGTACTGGGATTGGCGCTGAAGAGCACCAGCACATCGATGTCAAACTTGACAGGCAAGCCACGAATCTGCACATCGCGCTCTTCGAGGATGTTGAACAGCCCGACCTGCACCAAGTCGTCGAGGTCCGGCAACTCGTTCATGGCGAAGATCGCGCGATGCATCCGGGGAATCAGGCCAAAGTGCAGGGCTTCTTCGGTGCCCATGCTGGTGCCGCTCAGCAGTTTCGCAGGATCAATCTCGCCAATGATGTCGGCAAACTTGGTGCCCGGGGCGAGTCGTTCCGCGTATCGATCGGAGCGATGCCACCACGCGATGGGGGCGTTATCACCATCGCGCGCAATCAATTCGCGCCCCTGCTTGGTGATGGGCGCGAAGGGGTCTTCGTGTACCGGAGCGCCCGGGATGTCAAGAAAGGGCGTCCACTCGTCAAGGAAACGCACCAGCATTCGCATGATCTTGGACTTGCCCTGGCCCTTCTCGCCCAGGAACAGGATGTCGTGCCCCGCGAGCATGGCGTTGACGACTTCGGGAATCACGGTGTCGTCATAGCCCAGAATGCCTGGGAACAGGTCATCGCCCGCACGCAACGCAACGATCAGGTTGTCGCGCAACTCAACCTTGACGCTACGCGACTTCCAGCCAGATGTTCGTAAGTCACGCAGTGTGCGGATGATGGGAGCGGGGGCTTGGGAACGGATAGG
>CAYRPC010000194.1:0-3692 GCA_964425995.1 uncultured Phycisphaeraceae bacterium | reverse complement strand
CCCGCTTCGTCGCCATGGCCTGCATGGCCGACTTCATGGACAACATCTCCCTCCCCGGCATCAAGATCAACGTCGTGATGGGCCGGCACGCGGGCTTCCTGACCGCCGCCAGTGCCCTCGCGCGCCGGCGCGACCGCGAGTTTGACGAAGTCCCCAGCCACACCACCGACGGCCCGCAACTCATCTATTGCCCCGAGGTCGCCTTCGATCTCGACCGATTTGTTACTGATGTCGAAGCCATCTATAGCAAGAAGCAGCGCTGCCACATCGTCGTCAGCGAAGGCATTGCCGACAAGGATCGTGTCTCCATCGGCGCAAAACTCATCAAAAACGCTCAGGTCGACAGCCATGGCAACGTCCAACTCTCCGGCAGCGGCGCCTTGGGCGATCAGTTGGGCGACCTGCTCAAGGAAAAACTCACACCCGCCGGTGGCAAGCCCCCGCGCGTCCGCGCCGACACCTTCGGATACATCCAGCGTTGCTGGCCCGATGCCAGTGTCATCGATCGCATCGAGGCCCGGCGTAGCGGTCGTTTCGCTGCCCAACTCGCGATGCAGGGCCATCAGGACGGCAGCGTGGCGATCATCCGCACCAGCAGCGGCAGCGTCGCATTCCTGGGCGAGCGCGATGGCGACGCCTACGCCAGCGACTACAACCGCGTCGATCTTTCACAGATCGCCGCTAAGACCCGTCACATGCCCCCCGAGTTCCTCAGTGGCCACAACAACGTGAGCCGCAAGTTCATCGAGTATTGCTTGCCCTTGGTGGGCGAACTGCCCGGGTTTGAGCGACTCTAAAGTTCCCAAGCCTGCAAGCCAGCGGGACACAACCAGCGGGGCGCAAGCCGTCGGTTCGGCTCATATGCTGGAGATGTGAAACTCGCCGCGATCAACTTGCCAGGGTGGCAGCCCGTGAATCTGCCTGCCGAAAAAGCCACGATCATCGGACGCTCGTCCGTCTGTGACGTGGTGATTCCGGATCTGCGAGTCTCCGGTCGCCACGCCATCGTCGAGTTCAAGGCGGGACGCTGGACGATTACCGACATGGGCAGCAAGCACGGTCTGCGAGTGCAGGGCGTTGTCGCCAAGCCCAACGTGCCGCTCGAAATAGTCTCGGGCGATCTGGTACACATGGGCCCCGTCGCCATGCGCTTCGGAGATGCCAGCAGCACGACGACAATCAGCCGAACCTTTGACGACGGACCAGGCACGATCATTGCGCCGCCCACGCCCGGGCAAGGACCCGCCTTGACGCAGCGGATGGTGGAAGCAATCGCGGGCGTGATTTCTGCCCAGAACGAGCGTGAACTGGCCCAGCGATTGGCCGACCTGACGGTGGACTTGTCGTGCTACCCGCGGGTTGCCGTGCTGGAAGTGCCCAGCGCGGAAGTTGGCGAGGTCCGCGTGCTGGCATCGGCACCACTGACCAGTTCTATGTCGACGATGCGTCTGTCGCGTTCGCTGGTGCGCAGCGCTATGGATGGACAGTTGGTCGTCCTGCGAGGCGACGAGGTGCCCAGCACCCACAGCATCATGTCGCTGGACATCAAGGAAGCATGCTGCGCGCCCATCCGAGTTGGCGATACCACGCTGGCCTTCCTCTACGCCGACGCGCGAGGAATCGAGGGAACCAGCAAAGGCCTCTCCTACGAAGTGGTGCGTGTGCTCGCCCAGATCGCCGGTGTGGCATGGAGCAGTCTCCAGCGGGCCGACCTGAGCAAGCGTCAGCAGCAGTTGGAGCGAGACCTCGAGGCTGCGCGACGCGTGCAGGAACGCATGATGCCCGATCGACGCGGCATGGTGGGCGCGTGCGAGTATGCCCTCGAATGCATGGCAGGACGCATGGTGGCGGGAGACATGGTGGATATCTTCGAGGTGCCCACACCAGGAGCGGCAACTGGAAAGAACGCCGAAGGAGCATCAGCCGGCAACCGCAAGATCGCCATGCTGCTGGGCGACGTGATGGACAAGGGTGCGGGCGCAGCCCTGCTCATGGCGACATTGCAGACGCAGGTTCGATACATGCTCGCCGCCGGCATGAGCGCGACCGATGTCATGGTGGCGCTGAACCGAGACGTGGCCCAGCGATTCGCGCCCGCCATCGCGTCTCTCTGGCTTGCGATCTGGGACGGAACCACACTCGAATCAGTCGATGCCGGACATGGATATTGCGCGTTGCACGAGTCGCTGCCCGATGGGGATGCACTGGCCAAGGCGGTCGAGTCTGATGGTGGCACACTCCTGGGAGCGGATCCCGAGTCAACATACGAATCCACCAAGACCCGCCCCAAGCGCGGATCACGACTCGTGATCTACAGCGACGGCATCCCCGAGCAGCGCGACGTGAACGGCGAGAACTTTGGCACCCAGCGCGTCTTCTCCGCGCTCCGCACCAGTCCCGATCCATGCAGCGATGTCGAAGGACTCATCGCCGCCTTGGAAGTCTGGGCGGGTGGGCGTACCTACGCGGATGACGTCTCGGTACTTTCGGTCGTGCTGGGCTAGGTTTTTCGCCCCTTCTATGCCCGGTCATTGTGCCCGGTCATTGTGCCCGGTCTTCTCGCCATCGAGGGCACTACTACGCTCCACCCTTGGTCAGACCCCTGCTCCAACTCCAAAGCCCATCCAGTGTCATCCAGGCGTTGCACGCTGGTGCCGCCGCAAATCGCGAAGCAAAGTGTCGACGTGGTTCCATCGATGAGATCACCGGACCAGGGCGACTCATCGCCACCGGAGACCTGCACGATAATCCAGTCAACTTCCAGAAACTGCTCATTCAGGCAGGCATGACCCTCAATGAAGCAGGTGCCATAGAGGATGGCGCGGCATCAAGCGATGCAGCGCAAACAAACGTCGCCCATCTCACGCTCCATGAGATCATCCACTCCGATCGCCTCGTCAATGGCATGGACATGAGTTATCGAGCGATTGCCCGGGTCGCCGACCTCAAGGCTCGCCACCCCGAGCACGTTCACACGCTCTTGGGCAATCACGAACTCGCGCAACTTATGAACGCTGGCGTACTCAAGGATGGCGTGCGCTGCGTCGAGGTCTTCAACGACGCAGTCGAGTTCATGTTTAGCGACGATGCACCCGCCGTGCGTGATGCCGTCAATGACTTCATCCTCAGCATGCCCATCGCCCTCGAGGTGCGCACCGCTCGAGGAATCATTCTGTGCGCCCACAGCCTGCCCCCCGCAGCAAGCATGGGACGCTTTGACACGGGCATACTCAAGCGAGACTTGACCAGCGATGATTACCAGCCGCGAACCGGCAGTGCCCACCTCATGACATGGGGCCGCGGCTACGATGCTGAGGGACTTGAAGATCTGGTCGAGCGCTGGGGTGTGTACTTGTTCATCCTGGGCCACGAGAAAGCAGAAGACGGGGTCAAGTTCGTGCCTCCCAACGCCCTGATCCTCGCGAGCGACCATGATCGCGGCACGTTCCTGCCCATCAACCTCGCCATGCCGCCAACGCCCGAGGAGGCGCTGCGAGCCGTGGTCTGGTTGTCAAGGGTGTAATGGTTGCGGTGTGTAAAGGTTGCGCAAGGATCGATGATGGGCCGCACCTTTGACCCCAGACCGCGATCACTATCATTCCGCATGATCGCTCGATTCCTCGTTGTTGCCGCCGGATTAGCGCTCGCTTCGCCTGCGATTGCACAGTCCTCCTCGCCCGTCCTACCTCAAC
>CAYRPC010000193.1:0-3693 GCA_964425995.1 uncultured Phycisphaeraceae bacterium | reverse complement strand
CCAACCTCAAAAGCAGCACCATCGCCCACGCGATACGGATGCACGCTGCGCAGCAAAAAACCGGCGCATGGCCGGTTCATGGCGTTTGATGAAATCCAAGTTTGACTACTTCACGTTGTCCTTGCTGGCGATGTAGCGGATCAGGTCCACGCAGCGCGTTGCATAGCCAGCCTCGTTGTCGTACCAACTCACGACCTTGAAGAACTTCTTGTTCAGTTCCATGCCCGCCTTCTCGTCAAAGATCGACGAGCGACGATCGCCGATGAAGTCGCTCGACACGACTTCCTCGTTGGTGTAGCCCAGCACACCCTTCATGCTCCCCTCGCTGGCCTTTTTCATCGCCGCACAAATCTCGGCATACGAAGTCTCTTTGGCCGTGCGGAACGTGAGGTCAACGCACGACACATCCGCCGTGGGCACGCGGAAACTCATGCCCGTCAGTTTGCCCTTGAGTTCCGGGATGCACAGCGTCACGGCCTTGGCAGCGCCGGTGCTGGCGGGGATGATGTTGTGGTACGCGTTGCGCCCGCCCCGCCAGTCTTTCTTGCTGGGTCCATCCTGCGTCGGCTGCGTCGCGGTCGCGGCGTGGACAGTCGTCATCAGACCCTCGTCCAGACCAAAGTTGTCCTGGATGACCTTGGCAATCGGCGCGAGGCAGTTGGTGGTGCAGCTTGCGTTGCTGACGACGGTGTGCTTTGTGCCGTCAAACTTTTCATGATTGACGCCCATGCAGAGGGTGGGGACGAGGGTTGGTTCGCTCTTGGTGGGCGCGGAAATGATCACGCGCTTGCAACCCGCGTCGATGTGGAGTTTGGCCTTCTCAAACTCGGTAAACAGCCCGGTGCTTTCGAGCACGTAATCAACGTTCATGTCCTTCCAAGGCAACTTGCCCGGATCTTTCTCCGCCATAGTTTTGCAAACCTTGCCGTTGACGGTGAAACTGGTTTCCGTCGCGGAAATGTCCGCGGGTTTGCCACCGACCATGAACTGGCGGTGCATGGTGTCATACTTGAGCAGGTACGCGAGGTTGTCGGCGGGGACAAGGTCGTTGACGGCGACAACATCTACACCCATCTCATACGCAGCGCGGTACACGAGGCGACCGATGCGACCAAAACCGTTGATGCCGATGCGAATGGCCATTGCTTGCATACTCCCTTGTCTTGAATGGTCCGGACAGGCCGGAATGTGCGAAATTGATCAAACTCCGCGCGGAGAGGAGAGGAAATCCTACCCACGAGCGCAACGATAGGGTGCATGGAGAAGTTGCACACGTTCGTCGAAAGTCCTTGGTTCCAACGGGTGGTCCTGCTGGTGATTCTCGCCAATGGGGTCTTCGTGGGGTGGCAGACATATGACAAGCAAACTTGGCTTGATGTGGGCCTCAAGATCTGTCTTTGGATCTTTGTGGTAGAGCTTGTGCTCAAGCTCATTGCAGCGTTCGGCACCAATCGCGTGGGGGCGTTCTTCAAGGATGGCTGGAACATCTTCGATATCGTGGTGGTAGTGGGAAGTTTCCTGCCCACGGTCGACCCGACCATGTCCGCGCTCGTGCGTGTGATACGAGTTCTCCGAGTCTTCCGACTTGTCCGAAGCGTCCCCGAACTTCGCCTTATCGTGACCGTGCTCGTCAAGAGCGTGGTCAGCATGAAGTACATCACGCTGCTGGCGGGCATCATCCTCTACGTGTATGGCGTGATCGGCGTGAAGCTTTTCGGCGAGTACATGCCAAAGGAATATGGCACGCTCCACGAGGCGTTCTTTACGCTCTTCCGCGTTCTCACGGGCGACAACTGGAGCGACCTTCGCTACGCCAGCGAGGGCCAGCCTTGGCAGTGGAAGAACACTTTTTACCACGTCAGTTGGATCATCGTGAGCACCTTCCTGCTGATCAACCTGATCGTGGGTGCGGTGCTGAACAATTACCAGCAGGTTCAGGAAGTCGAAAACGCCAAGAAGAGCCGCCTTGATCTCTCAGACACCCGCCTGAAAGAACTCGTCGAAGAAATGAACCAGATCATGAAGCAGCGCGACCTGATGTCACGGGACGAGAACAAACCCGCGAATCCCGCAAGTCCACGGTGCTGAATCACAGATATCATCGATGTAAGGAATATGTTCGGTTTTGCTCGCACACAGCCCAAATCAGTTCCCACAGAATCCCCAAGCAACCCAATGCCAACCGCCTGCGGATAGCGTAATGTATTGCCCTCGCGTTCCCGTGCCATGATGGCCATCGCGCGAGTCATGCCGCCCTTTCGGAGGATTGTGAAAGGGAACCAGCGGCAAGGCGTGCAGGAATCAGTGGTACCACTCAGGAGCAGGCCGTGCACTTTCTGACCAAAGTCTTCGTTGTCATCGCCACCGTCCTCAGCATCGCCCTCTCGGCGCTCACGATCGCATACGCGACCAACGTCGATCGGATTCGGCGCGACTATCAGGAACAGAAAACCAAGTACGCCAGCCTGGAGGCGCAGTACTCGGTCGCGACCGCACAGCAGCGCTCCGAGTTCTCGCGCCTGCAGGAGACCATCGCTTCGCTCCAGAACGAATCGTCCAACATCAAGGGCCAGATCACGCAACTCCAGCAGGAGCGCAGCGTTCTGATCGTCGAGCGTGACCGTGCCATCGCCGACCGCTCCACCACCCAGTCCAAGATCGACGAACTTGCCGAACTGGGCAAGACCCAGGCCAACCTGCTCACCAACTATCGCGAGGAAGTCGAAGCCCTCCGCACCGGCGAACTGGGTTTCCGCCAGCAGCGCCTCGAACTCGAGGACCGCATCAGCGACCTTGAGAGCCAGCGCGAAGTGCTCGACCAGAACTACCGCGCCCTCCAGGAAGAACTCGCGCAGATCAAGCAGGAATCTCGCGGCGGCACCGTCACGGCGGCGGGCCTCGTCTCCGAGAAGCCATTCACCTACGCAGGCCCGATCATTCAGGGCCGCGTTGAGAGCGTTGAGCGTGATACTTCAACGCAGAAGTTTCTCGCCAAGTTGAACGTGGGCACCAACGACCGCATCACCAAGAACATGCGTCTGTACGTTGTTCGCGACAACAACTTTGTCGGCAACCTTGTCGTGACCCAGGCCGACCTGAGTTTCTCGGTGGCTGCCTTTGACAACCTGGGCCTGAGCACCGAACTCAGGGCCGGCGACACCATCGTCAGCCGCGTGCAGTAAACCTCCTGACCCCCCGGCCCTCTCGCAAGGAATTACCTATGGCCCAGTTCGGTATGCAAATGCCCGCCTCTCGCAAGAAGGCGTCCGGCATCACCGTTTACACCGTGATGGCAATCGTCTCGTGCATCTGCCTCGCGGCGGCGTGCGCTGTGATGTTCCTCTTTGGCGGCAAGGTCGGCCCCAGTGGTAACGCGTTTGGCTTCCAGGAAACTGGCAAGATCACGCTGACTGTCGATAAGTAGGGTTGCACGCGATTCAGCGATTGGATGCGGCGTGCCTGGCAGGTCTGCGCACCAGCCTGCTCAAAAATCAAAGTAGCCGACGACACCAGAGACGACACCACAGACCAGACCAGACCAGACACGAGATACTGCCTGGTGTTGCATCGCTTTGTGCCAGTCTGACTTGACCTGCGCCCATACCCCTCCAACGCTATTTCATGGCGACGCTCGCGAACGCTCCGGCAAATCCCTCCTCCACCACGTGCTGGCGTTGACGAAGAGGCGCTGCG
>CAYRPC010000192.1:0-3856 GCA_964425995.1 uncultured Phycisphaeraceae bacterium | reverse complement strand
GGCATGGGGTAAGGATCGGAGGGGTTGGCAAGGTGGAGGCGGTGTGGTGTACCCGCAGGGGATGGGACAGTAACCGCATCGGGCAAGGTTTTGGATGCGGGGCGCGAGATACAAACTCTGTGGGGAGGTTGGTGGGACCTGGGGGGGAAAATCGCGCAGATTTGAGCCCGAAAATTTCAGCCTTTTGAGGGTCTGGCGAGCGAATCGTCGGTGGATGACTTGTGATTCTCAGCCCCCCAACCTATCCTTGCGGCCATTAGGTGCTCGGTAAAGTTTGTGATCGCTAACCACGATCCCGCGTTGGTCCCGAGTTCCAGCGAAAGGGTTCCGTCCCCAGATGCCTTCGGTTACCCATGACGGTCGTAGTTTCTCGGTTGATGGTCGGCGAGTCTGGCTCGTCAGCGGACGGATTCCGTACGCGCGTGTGCCGCGATCGCAGTGGGCCGAGCGGATTCATGCCGCGAAGCAGGCGGGGCTGAACTGCGTCGAGACCCCGATCTTCTGGAATCGTCACGAGACGCGTCCGGGTCGGTTTGATTTTGTGGGTGAGAACGACCTGCGTCATTTTGTGGACCTGGTGGGCAAGGCGGGGATGTACTGCATTCTGGGCATCGGGCCTTATGTGGGGTGTGACTGGGACATGGGCGGTCTGCCCGCGTTCCTTCATGAGATTGCGCCGCGCGAGGGTGTGCGGATTGCGTATCGAACCAATAACCAGCAGTTCCTCGAAGCCTGCTCACGCTTCATCGGCGCGGTTGCGGATCAGGTTCGCGGGTGGCAGGTGACGGCTCCGGGCACGGGCGGGCCGATCATTCTGCTGCAATGCGAGAGTGAATGGACGTGCGGCGATGACACCAAAGCTGCGCAGTACCTGGGCGAACTGACGCGGTACATTCGCGAGTCGGGCCTGAGCGTCCCCATCGTCAACAGCAATGATCTCTGGCAGCAGGTCGAGGGGCAGATTGACAGTTGGTCGGGTTCGGACAACATGCTCGCGATGATGCGCCAGTTGACCACGGTACGCCCCGGGCATCCGAGATTAGTCATCGACTTTGCGACCGGGCATCAGGCGATCTGGGGACGCGAGGCATTCCCGATCATGGCTCCGCGCAGCGTTGAACGCCGGCTTGCAGAACTGCTTGCTGGCGGAGGGCAGGTGAACATCACCACCTTCTGCGGCGGGATCAATCCCGGGTTCAGCGGCGCTCGGACCGACGATGGCCTGGCGACGTATGCGACGCATCGTGCCGACGATGGGTGCGTGCTTGACCAGACCGGGGCTCAATCAGCGCTGTATCCGTCGCTTCGTCGCGTCGCGATGCTCGCTTCCCGATTTGGCAAGGTCTTCTCGCATCTTGATCCATCGTTCAAGCCGGTCATCGAGAAGCCGCAGGATCCGGCGGGTTCTTCGCAGGATCAGGCCACAAAGAAATCTGTAAAGGGTAAGTCTCGCGGAAAGTCTGGTGCCAAGGCGGGCACAGTGGTCGCGAACACCAGTGTGGTCCATGCTACCGGGGCGCAGGGGGGCGCGGCGTTTGTCTTTGGTCCCGAGGAAGAGCACGATCAGCCACTTATGACCACGCTGCTGCTTGGTGATGGCACCGAGCTTCCCGTGCCGCTGGGCCAGCAGGTCTTTGCCTGCTGCCTGCTGGATGTGAACATCAGTCCGCGAGTGCATGTTGACTACTGCAACCTGACGCCATTGGGGCACACGATCAATGGAGGCAGCGGCGCGAATGGCGTGGGCACGGTCTTGGTGCTGTACGGGCCTGCGGGAAGTCGAGGCATGCTCTCGATCAATGGCTCACCGGTCGAGGTCAACGTGCCCGACGATGAGAAGCCGGGCGTGCTTGTCCATGAGGGCGTAGCGATGGTGATCGTGCGCTCGCAAGACACGGAGCATGTTGCGATCGCGGATGATGTTGTGTATGTCGGAGCGTCGGCGCTTTCGGCCAGCACACCACCACAGCCGATTCTGGCTGCTGGTTTCAAGCAGGTCACGCGCATCGGCCCGGATGGGAAGGCCAAGGCGATCAATGTGGATCCGCCCAGGCGCGTCCGCAGCGATGTGGTGGAACACGGACCATGGAGCGCTGCACCCCAGGATGACTACATCCATGGCGAGAGCGCGCGGTATGCTGCGATCCAATCCTTGACGGAATTGTCGACGCTGGGCGCGGCGCATGGCTATGCCTGGTATCGCTTCTCGTTGGCGAACCCCAAGTCGGGCAAAGTGACGCTTGATGTGGGCACGGGGGGCGATCGGTTCCACCTGTTCCTGGATGGCAAGTCGGTGGGGATGATCGGGCGTGGCCCCGGGGCCGATACCACGCGCGACATCAACCTTCGCAAGGGCGCGCAGACGCTGGTGATACTCGCCGAGAATCTGGGTCGATTCGCGAGCGGGGTGAATCTGGGCGAACAGAAGGGACTGATCGACGATCTGTTCACAGTGCGCGAACTGACGCTGTCCAAGCCTGTGCAGCGGAGCGGCGCGCCAATCCCGCTGCTGTCGTTCAAGACGCCCTTGTGGGATGTTGCCGAGGGGGACACCACGGTGCCCGAGCGGATGGCGATGAACTTCAAGCATTCGGGCGACGCGGAGTTACTTTTGCATATCGCGCAGCCGCCCAGCGCGGGGCTGCTCTTGCTCAACGATCAACCGATCCGGTACCTGGATCGGAGCGGTCCTGCGTGCGTGGTGCTGCCTGAGGATCGCCTCAAGCAAGGCGCGAACACGCTGGAGATCACGGTTGTCAACCACGAACAGGTCGACAAGGAACTGGCGTTGGCTGCCAAGAGCATGAGCCTTTCGCTGGTTGAGGGCGGCCTGGCCAACCAGAGCGAGATCGCATTTGCCAAGTGGGAGCCTCCTGCTGGTGCTGGCTTTGTGCCAATCGCCAAGGCCAAGAACCCTGCGAACCTCCCGATCTGGTTCAAGTGTGAGTTCGAGGTGCCCAAGTCGTTGCTTTTGGGCGCGAGCGGTGGAGCCAATGGCGGCGGGGGCGGCTTGATCAGTCGCGGTCTGTTCTTTGAGCCCGATGGCCTCACCAAGGGACAGTTCTTCATAAACGGCAAGCATGTTGGACGGTACTTCGTGGCGATTCGCGGCGGAAAGCCAGTGGTGCCCCAGTCGCGCTACTACATCCCGCCCAACTTTGTGCGCGATGGCATGAACGAGTTCATGATCTTCGACGAAGACGGCGGCGTGCCAACACGGGCCAAACTTTTCACCTGATTTGCACGGGTGGTGCTCGGGCATTGCGTGGTCCGGGAAGCGTCTGAATTCTCAATTGGACGCTCACGGGCAGATATGACCCCTTCTTTGTGGGTCATTGAATCAAACCCACAAAGTCATGTGAATTGCTGCGCGCTTTGGGACGATCCAACACTGTGCGTTGTTGCGCGGTCGTGTGTAGCGATCGGGCAATTGGGTGCGCAGGTGCGCTGGGAGCGGTCATGTCCACATCATTGCCATTTGGTCCGCCGATCTTCAGCCAGATTGACAACGACGCGGACATGGCGGAACTCATCGTGATGTTTGTCGAGGAGATGCCGGCGCGGGCCGCGCTGATCGAGCAATCCTTTTCGGGCAAGGAGTGGAAGAACCTGGCCAACGAAGCCCACAAACTTCGCGGGAGCGCGGGGGGGCACGGCTTCTCGAAGTTGGGCAAGATCGCGGGCGCGCTTGAGGATGTGGTGCGAGATGCGGCGGGTCTTGAGGAAGCACGGGTGCAGGAGATCCGGTCGCAGGTTGAACAACTGACCAGTTATTGCAGGCGGGTTGCGGTTCGCAAGTAATGGCTCGGGCCGTTATTCGTGTAAGCGTGTGATGCGTGTGGTGGGGGGTTAGTGG
>CAYRPC010000191.1:0-3978 GCA_964425995.1 uncultured Phycisphaeraceae bacterium | reverse complement strand
GCATGGTGGCGGGCGGTGCAGAAGCAGTCGAGGATAATGCTCCATCGTGTCCCGATTCCGTGACATCGCTGAATGAAGCGGGCGTGGATGAAGGTTGTTGTCCGCTGGCGTCGCTCATGGTGTTCCCCGTTGTAATGGGACTGGCGTACTGGAAGAGGGCCTGAACAGAATGTGAATCGAAAGAGTAGATCGGCGGTTTCTCCGGGGACGCATCGCCAAATACCATGGTCGGCCCATCGATTGCCCGTCAAGGTGCCTTTTCATGACAACTCCGCCACCATCCCCAAGCCCACAAGCCACCCGCTCGCTTTTCCAAGTAGTGCTGATCGAGCCGGAAATCCCCAACAACACCGGCAACATCGGTCGCACCTGCGTCGCCACTGGCTGCTCACTGCACCTCGTTCATCCCTTAGGGTTTGATGTTTCTGAGAAGGCCTGCCGGCGCGCGGGGCTTGACTACTGGCCGCGTCTGGGCGTGCGCCACAGCATGGACTGGAACGACTATCTCCGCCAGCAAGCTCCGCCCGCGCCGCACGATAGCGCAGGTACTAAGCCGCGCCCGCTGTGGTTCTTCACCACCAAGTCCGCACGTTCCTACTTCGATGTGGTCTTCCAGCCAGGCGATGCCCTCATCTTCGGCAAAGAAACCGCTGGCCTTTCCGATAGCCTGCTGTCTCAGTATCCCGACCGTTGCCTCTGCCTACCCATGGTGGCAGAAGAGCGCTCGCTCAATCTAGCCACCGCAGTCTGCGCCGTGGTCTATGAGGCCGTCCGCCAGCAACTCGCCCGGGGCACCATCCGGCTCGATTTGTCTGGCCGCATGCTTCTGGACTAAGTGGTGCGAATTGCCAAACCGTTCCCGTTTTCAAGGACCCAACCGTGGTTATGGTGTAGCAATCCCCTTGTTTGCGCCGCCGCGCAGGTTTCGAGCGCAAATCCGCGACACCGCTAACGAACTCGGGGCGACAAACTTCGTACTAGAACGTATTGGAACACAGCTCGAAGCGGGCGAAAAGCAGGCCCATCCGTAGTGATTGATCCCGCTGCGTCCCGCCCGAGCACGAATTCCCTTCTCTCTCCTCCGGTGTGCCGGTGCCCTCGGGCACCGGTACACTGTTTTTGGACATGACGACCACCACCACCAGCCCCGCCACTAGTCCCACCTGCAACCCGAGCCCCATCGCCAGCCTCCCGCCACGACGAACCGCTGCGCTCCTCGTGCTGGCGTGCATCGCCATCGCGCTGCCCGCGTGCCAGAAGCCGCTCTTTGATGCGCGCGATCCGCGCAGCCAGTATGACCGCACGGACTCGGTTCGCAATACACGCCCCGAACAGTTCGTTTTCGACGAGTATGGCAGCCGCCGCCCCAACATTCGTGGCCGCCTGATCGGCAATCAGTAGCGCACTTTCTCGCGACACTTTCACACCACGAAGCGTCAACGCACTCAGATCGACACAACGACTTGGCTTGCCGCTCGACAGGCGCGCACACCCTCGCTACTTTTCATCATCGAGTTTGCATGTTCCCACTCGCACTTTGCCGATGCATCGCGCGTGAGAAGGGCACGGCTCGCACGGACGCGACGCACAGCACTTCACACAAGGCCCCCGTTTTTACAACTGGCGTGACGGACCACCGCCAGATCAGCCATGCCCAAGGCCACTTCAACCTCGTCAGGCCGCTCGACCCCCGTGCGCAGCGCTTCGCATCGCTTCGCCCCAGCGCGCACCCGAACCCCAACCAGAACCAAGAAGGCCAGGCCGCCGCAAAGCCCCCACCGCATCCTCGCTGTGTGGGCGACATTTGTTGGTGCCATGACCCTCGTCGGTGGCGGCCTGTGGCTGGGTAACCAGCGTTCGCTCAAGGATGTGCCAGTGAATCTCGCGGTGCAGCCCTTGATCGCCACCGCCAGCGCGACCAACGTTGAATCCATCCTCCGCAATATCCAGGCACCGATCCAGCCCGGCAAGTGGCAGGCGATCGTGATCCACGACTCCGCCAGTGCTGTCGCTACGCCCGCCCAACTCGATCTGCGGGCCAGGGACCAGGGCCTCAAGGGCATCGGCTACCACTTCGTCGTGGGCAATGGCAACGGCATGAGCGATGGCGAACTCCACGCCACCGCCCGCTGGATCACCCAGCAGGCTGGAGCCCATACTGCGGGCCAGAACGCCGACTGGTTCAACCGCCAAGCCATCGGCATCTGCCTCGTGGGCGATGGCGACCGCGACCGCTTCACGCCCGCCCAAACCCGCCGGCTTCTGGAACTGGTGGATGTGCTTCGGTCCAGGCTCAACATCCCGACCGATCGCGTCTATCTGCACAGCCAACTTGCCCCGACGACCAGCCCGGGAAGGCACTTCCCGGAGACGACCCTGCGGGCACATCTTCGCGGCGGATAATCCGAGCCTGTCCACCGATGTGGACAGACTCAGACTTCCGATACTCCCTTATTCAGCGCCGACGCCGGGCCAGAGCGATCATGCCGCCCACCAGCAGGCCCGTTGCGCCGGGTGCCGGCACAAAGCCCGTGAAACTCGAATCGTCGAAGAAGTTCTTACCGCCGATGCCGGTGTTGACAGCGTCCTCGAGTTGCCAACGGATGGTCGTGAAGTTGCCCATCGCGGTACCCATGCTCGCTCCGGTCACGATCGAGTTCCACGTTGTGGTCGCGTCGTCGTAGTATTCCATCGAGAACGTGTCACTTGACAGGTCCAGGTCCACGCGAATGCCGTTCCAGTTCGCGGGCCCCGCGTTCCAAGTCGTGTATGTCCACGCGCTCGAAGGACCATCGCGATACGCAACCTGGTTGTCGCGTGCATATCCCCACTCGGCGCCGATGTTGCCCGATGAATCGACGAACGACATCCGGAACTTGTCGCTGAAGGTGCCGTCGGGGTTTGGCGCAGAGTCGGGATCGGTCAGGAAGTAGGTCTGATACCGGACCACGCCCGTGGACTGCGTTGATGCAATCGGCCCGCCCGTGTCGAAGGTGTCGAGCGAATAGTCGTAGGTAATGGGCCCCGTTCCTGCGACCGTGTCGTTTCGGAGGGCGAGGTTGTACCCATCGTTGTTGCGTCCGCTGAAGTGCGCGCCGACGATGTACGAGGTTGCGCTGCCGACCAGGGGCGACGTGGTATAGGCCGGAGCCGAGCCGACCTGTGCGTTGCGAGCCGCGGTGGTTGCGTAGAACGCCCCATTGTTGCTGCGGAGCTTCCACAGCCCGCTGTCGGGCGCGATCGCAGTGGCAGAGCCGCCACCCGAGGATGGGCCATACGCACCGGCGTTGTAATAGGTCACATCGCACCAGTTGTTGCTTCCGGAGAACATCGAGAGGTTGTACCCCTCGTTGGGCCCGAACGAACCCAGGTGGGCCGATGCCGTTGAACCACACACCGCAACCGCCGACCATCCCAGCAGGGACGCGGCACGACGAACATTTTTCGCAATCATGTCTTGGCTCCTAATCTCTGTCCCCCTCGATCGCAACACACGCCGCGTTTCTTGAAGGACTTTGTTTCTGCTCTCGAAGTAGACTTGCATCAGCGCGAGTACTTCTTGCACCTCTTGCTGTGAATTTCAGCATGGCCCGTCACGATGCCGCGATCAAGCGGTAGCGAGCATCTCAAGCGTTGAACTTCAGAAACACTTCGGCACTGACTACTGCAGGATGTCTGGCGTCTACCTCATCTCCAGTTTCCTCATCGTCTTCTAAAAAAAGGCCCGCTCGCCCTGCGGCCAATAGCCAGTGGCCTCTGAGTTGTCCGTACACGAACCAACAGACCGGCCCCCTCAGACTGGTCGATTCGTGCACGAAAACCACAAGTTATCCATATTACCAACCAAGTTTGGTCCTTGTTGTCTCACAACGTTGTCCCGCTACGCAACCTCCCCAGTAACGCAGCGTCCAACCCAGGGAACAATCTCCTACTCCCCGCCGCCCATTCCCCCACCACCGGTCGTGGCCACGATTGCCA
>CAYRPC010000190.1:0-3994 GCA_964425995.1 uncultured Phycisphaeraceae bacterium | reverse complement strand
AACAAACCCCTCGAACCTGACCCGCGACCGTCACTGCGTCTTCAAAAGATGAAGCCTCCAAAAAAGATGAAGGGCCGGATCGATCAAGGGCACTCCTCCAGCCCGATCAGATCTCGGCCCCTCAGTTGCTACCCCGCGAGCGGAAAATCAACGGGGTATGGGAGCAGAACTTGAATTGTCACCACACCAACACATCACTAGAACACCGAACCGAAAACCGGCCCGCTACCTGAAGAAGCGAGAAAACCCGCCGCTGGGGTCCACGAATCTTGGATTGACCTTTCCAGCCTACACGAAATCGCTTTCGCGTCAAGATATTCCCTCACGATTGTCGCAGGTTTGCAATCCTGAATCTCGAAATGAGGGAAAAACTCCATACCTTTTTTTGGGCTGTTTATTCGCCAGGTTGGGCATCAGCATCCCTGATCCCTCCCGCCTTTGTCACTACTTGTCCCAACAGCACTTATCCATCAAACAAGGGCGAACGAGGCATCAATACCTGTCCCATATGGTGCTGCGTCACCGGCGCGGCACCCGACTGCACCAGTGATCCCGGAACGCTCAGTGCATCAATCCGGTAGCGAAGCAGCGACGGAGCTTCCACCCCCGTCACAACCTCCCAGAATGGCTCGCCCTTGCCGTCGTCGAACCAACTGCTGAACTGCCCTTTGGGATCATCCGCGTAGACATCGAGGATGGAAGACCCCACAAACACCGCGCGATGCAGCATCAGCAGATCGTCGGAGACAAACTCAGCCTCCGCCGCGACACCAGTCAGCGCGTCGACCAGTCGTCCAAAGAGCAGGTGATCCGCCTTGAGCAGCACGTCGGCATCGTGCCAGATATAGAAGCGGTACTTGGACTGGGCGCGTCCATGAAAACTCGGTCGCTCCCGAAGCAGTGAAACGATGCTCGAAGGACCGTGAATCCGTCGATCAAGGTTTGGCCCTGGAATCGCTCGTTCCAACTGATAACAAAAACTCTCCAGGTCGGTGATGAACTTCCCGTAGAGCACGCAGACCTCAGCGTCCTTGAGACTTCCAAGGAACTGGCCAAGCTGCACGGCGAATTGAGTTCTGCGTTGCGGGAATTCACTCCACGCGATCAGGTGCGCCTCGTCGAGGAACTGCGTCACATCACCCTGCCAGTCGGGTACGACCAGGGGCGGGGGCACATCAGGTTTGCGAGACAACACACTCATCTTCTAGCATGCAACGTGCAGGCGCACCAACAGCGTGCGACCGCCTGCCCGGGCAAGTCCTTTGCCGACACAATCCCGCCGACCGACATGAAAGTGAACAGGGCTGGCGCGACCGCAAGGAGACTGGAACCACATCGCGGTGATGGCGAACCGCAACGAGACACCCTGGCCCTTGCCAGCCTTCGAACCACCTTCCCCACGCCAAAGCGCAACCGTGGATACACACGCCACGGGCACGACGCGACGGGTGGGCATGGCCCATCCAGACACCTCTTCCCTTCCGCTAGCAGTGTGCACCATCCTGCGCAGAAAACCAACGGAACTGCAAAAAAGAATGGAACCGTGCGCATAAACCGCACACGAATCAGGGCTTCCGGGACCTACCGACAACTTGCCCAGATTCTCAATTCCCCAATGTGACGATACAAAGCATTCAATCTACCAATCTTAAACCGCACGATGCTATCAGGAAATCGCCCCTGCCTCAACCCAGATCCTCTTGCCGCTTGCTCACGCTATCACACTCAAAACCCCTCACGACTCGCACTCATCCCACCTAGACTTGCCCCCTCCTGATCGAAAGCACCAAGCAATCATGAAGACAAAACGCATACTTGTGACCGGAGGAGCCGGGTTTCTGGGATCGCACTTGTGCGATCGCCTGGTCGCCCAGGGCCACGATGTGATCTGCGTCGACAATCTCTTCACGAGCCAGAAGATCAACATCACCCACTTACTGGGCAAGCCCAACTTCGAGTTCATCCGCCACGATGTCACCCATCCCCTCTGGCTCGAAGTTGACGAAATCTACAACGCCGCCTGTCCCGCTGCGCCAGGTCACTACCAGTACAACCCCATCAAGACCATGAAGTGCAGCATCCTCGGCGCAATCAATGTCGCCGGCATGGCCAAGCGATGCAATGCCAAGGTCCTCCAGTTCAGCACCAGCGAGGTGTATGGCGACCCCACCGTGCATCCCCAGCCCGAAAGTTATCGCGGCAACGTCAACCCCATCGGCCCCCGCGCCTGCTATGACGAGGGCAAGCGTGCCGCCGAGACCCTCTTCTTTGACTCCCAGCGCATGCACAAACTCAACAGCCGCGTGGTGCGCATCTTCAACACCTGCGGCCGCCGCATGCACCCCTTCGACGGGCGCGTCGTCACCAACTTCATCCGCCAAGCCCTGCAGGGCGAGGACATCACGATCTTTGGCGATGGCAGCCAGACCCGCAGTTTCTGCTATGTTGATGACCTTGTCGAAGTCATCATGCGGATGATGAACGGCCCCGACGACTTCAGCGGTCCGGTCAACATCGGCAACCCCGGCGAGTTCACCATCAAGCAACTCGCCGAGATGGTCATCGAGTTGACGGGCAGCAAAAGTAAACTGGTCCTGCGCCCCCTGCCCGCCGACGATCCAACCCAGCGCAAGCCCGACATTACACTCGCCAAGGCCAAACTGGGCTGGGAGCCCAAAGTGCCCCTGCGCGAAGGCCTGACCCGCACCATCGCTTCCATGCGCAACCTCAAGTGGGAAGATTGGCGTCCACCAACTCCCAACTATTGATACCAGCTAACAGGAAATGCTTCCAATTGGGTAATGCTTCCACTTAGCCAACGCTTATCACCCACTCACTCAGTTTCTCTCATCGCTCCCCTACCATAAACCCATGGACGCGTGGCGTCGAACTCTGATCCTCAGCGACGGCGGGCTTTCCAGCCTGGTTGCCTGCATGCACGCTCGTGAGAGCGCGATCCTGGCTGGCATCAAGCCCGACGCCCTCGCCACTCAGGCGCTGGTGCTCGCATTTGTTCCACAGCCCGAAGCCGTGCTCCTCCAGCGCAAGGCCGCGGCTGCCCAGGCGGAACTGCTAGGCCTTGGTTGGTGTGGCCATGAAGCCCGTGGATTGGCCCTGCCAAGTCCCCAAGCCGACGAGGGGGAACGTGAGTGCGTCGAACTGCTCGGAGCGGCCCTGCTGGCTGCCCGCTTCGAATGCGAACGTCTGACCTGGCCCGCCACCGCCGGTACCCACGACAGTGTGAACCTCGACCGCCTTGCACAGATCAACGACCGCAGTCTGGTGGTCGCTCGCCTCGCGTCCATTGCCTCAAACGCGGCGGTTGCCACAGGCATTGTTATTGACACGCCCTTCGCCGAGTTGTGCGATCGTCAGGTCGCCGACCTCGCGATGGACATCGCCGCGCCGATCGAGCGATGCTGGTGGTGGGCCCGCCTCGCTTCGGATAGTGTGGTCGAACAGGAGCGGGCACGCTGGATGGCCGCGCTCGAAGGTGCGGGCTTCGCACTGGCCACCACGTTCGCCGCTCGTTGAGTCCATCCTGCCCGCATAAGCCAAACGAACCTTTTTCGCTCAGCCAGCGTCTAAGGTCAGGACTTATTGAATTGTCGAGGTGACCGAAAGCCTATCTTTTGATGTGAGAATTGCGCCGAAACGCGTTGGTCGTGCGAATGAATGAAAAAGGGGATTGCTCGCTGTGCTGAAAACGCTCAGTCCGAGTACCCCATGCTGGATCGTCCTGAGCAAAATACCGACCCATGTCGGAGAACCCGATGGATTCCCGGCACACCGGGACCTGGGTCAAACAAGAAAGAATGCCGCGATTGCTGCGGATGAGATTGCAATGATCGAACGCTTCGTGCAGACATTTTTCCAAACCTCGCGTCCCACTGATACACCTGGTACATCTGGTCTACCTGTTCTATCACGTCGTGGTATCGCTTCCACAGACGTGCAGGCTGCGCAAGAAAATCGCGGGAAGCAGCCCGTCGGC
>CAYRPC010000189.1:0-4032 GCA_964425995.1 uncultured Phycisphaeraceae bacterium | reverse complement strand
GGTCGACAAGAAAACCTCGGGCAGCCCGATCGCCCGCCCCAGCCAATCCAGCACCCGCGTTTCCAACTCAGTACACGCGGGGCTGGTTGCCCACAGCATGCCCTGCACCCCCAACCCCGCGCTCAGCAATTCACCTACCACTGCGGGCGTTGAAATGTTGCTGGGAAAAAAGGCGTAAAAGTTGGGATGCTGCCAATGCGTGATGCCCCGCATCACGATCGCGTCCAGATCCTGCGCGATCGCCCGCCATCCCGCTTCGCCAGCCAGTCCTACTTCCGGCGCATGCGTCGGGAGTGCGCTCAATACATCGCCAGGCCTCACGCGCGAAAAAACTGGCAGCGACTGGGGATGTTCCGCCAGTTGCTGCCAGTATGCACCGACCCACTCACCCGCAAAGGCGAGCGCCTCTTCCAGTTCACGCGAATCCAAGCTCGGACCCATGCCCGAGCGTAGCGGTCGCTTGTGCCCAGGACGACAACAGCATCATCACGCCATGATCATGGCAAGATCATTCCCCGCAAGACGTGCAAGGGCCTTCACTAAAGACCCGCAGGAAACTATCAACATCGCAAGGATCAAACAGGCTGCCGTCGTTGTTGAAGTCGATGTCATCGCACACCGCCCCGGCCGGAATGCAGTCGCCTTCGCTGTAGATGCTCAGGAAAGCATCCACATCCTGGGGATCAAAGAACGATCCATCGTTGTTGACATCGATGTCATTGCACGTTGGTCCAGTCGTCGGAAAGCACACGCCCGTCAATTCAATGGTGTATGCCCCAGCCGTGCCTATGAACGTGCCCGCCCAGCCCTCCCAGGTGTTGGCTGCTCCAGGACCATCCGGTGCTCGCTGGCCAGCAAAGGGAGTGTTGATCCACAGCAGGACACCACCCGAATCCACCGGATCGGCGTTATACCTGGAAATCGCCAGGTAATAGGTGCCAGGCTGCGTCACCAGCGCGTTTGTGAGCCGGGCCCGTAATCCCGTGGTGTCGTCATTGTGTACAACACCCAGACCGTTTGCGTCAAACAAGAACAGTTGCGTATCCCATGTGGTCACAGGAGCAGTGTCGGCGCTGAAGCCAGCAGGATTGCAAATCTCGATCTGGAACACATCGATCTCCGTCGCGCCCGTCCCGCCGTCGAGCAGGCCATTGATCGCAGCGATTTCACCCGTGCCATCGGGCGCAACCGCCGTGTCCCGGGTCTGGCCCGCATCGGTGGTCTCATTCCAAGGTGTCCCACCCCGCACCGCGAGCGTCACGTTCGCCGTCGCTGGCGTGCCCGAACTGGGCGTGACCGTCACCGGAATCTGAAAAATGCCCGAGGGCGTCGCGCCGGTGCTCGACAGCAGCCCCGACCACACCCCACCACCCTGATCGCTGAACGCAATCGTTCCCAATCCCAGCGCGCTCGCGTTGGCAGAGACCGATGTCACCGTGTTCGTGCCCCGCGGCTGGACCGTCGCCGACAGCGTCGAGGATTCACCCGCAAAGATCGTCGCCGGTGCCGCAGCAGTGGCCACAATCGCCACCGCAGGTACCAACGGATCGTTCGCGCCGTTGAATTCCAATGACCAGTACAGCAAAGAACCGACATCCCCGCCCGTATCGTCATCGATGATCAACGTCCACGTGCCATTGCTGTTCGCACCGTTGACACCAGACAGGTTGGCAAGCGCCGTTGCCGGAATCGGAATCGTTGCCGCCGCACGCCACGCCACCACCCCGCCCTCGGGCAGGTAATCCGCAGAGAAGGGTGCCGCCGTTCCAGTCGCTCCGATAATCGTCGACGCGCTCTGCGTGAGCCTCGTGAAGGTCATGTTATCGCCCGCCGCGCCGTTATCGCTGGTCAGGTGGATATACGCACCGCCACCAGGCGGCACCAACACGATGTCCAAGTCGCCAGTGAACGTGTGCGTGAGATTCAACACCACGCTCAGGCTCGTGATCGACGCCGGACCCCCGCTGATCGTGATCTGATCCTGCACCGTGCCTGTAGTAGTGCCCGGCGCACCAGGTGGAATCGGAGCGCTGGGACTGCTGCTGAAGACCTGTCCGGACGCGATGCCGCACAGACTGACCAATCCAGCAACCAACCCCATAACTGTGGAACCAACGGTATGAATGCGACCCATGATGCTACTCCCTTTTGAGAATTGAATGTCAACCACCGCTCCTAAGCCCTTATCGCTTCCGCGCAGGGACCCGCCCTGCACAAGCTCCAGTCCTTTTCAAACCTCATAGCAAACCAAAAGGTCTACCCGAAGGCATATTAAAAAGCTGAATTGAGTCTTGCCAGTACACTCGAATTTCGTGTGTCTGTCAAGTCAGAACCATGGAAATTACTAGTTCATCCATCCGCTTCGGTCTTGAAGCAAAGCCCAAGTTGATCTGGACCGTCAGCATCACGGGGTATCTGCCCGAACGCGGCACCCTGCCATGGTGCATGCAGCGCGAATAAAAACCATCGATATGACCTTCCAAAAGCAAAAAACACCAGAAAACAAAATGCACAAGAGCCTGCGGAGCAGGCTCTTGTGAACTCTTGCGAGTCAATGCGACCAAACAAAAGTGACCCCGTCGGGATTCGAACCCGAGTTTCTAGGATGAGAACCTAGCGTCCTGGACCAGACTAGACGACGGGGCCGACTCAATGGTCAGTTGTCGTGGAATGCGGGGACGAACCGCAACATATCACTGTAGGATAGGTGATATTCAAGTGAGACATTGGTGAAACAAAGTCAAAGGGTGGCTTGGGGGGTTGCTCAGGGGATGGCCTGGAGATTCGCCGCGCTCCAGCCCCGCGCTCAGGCAGACAAAGACTGCAATTGGCGGCGCAGCAGACTCAACGCGTAGACCGCCGCTTCATCGGCGCTCTGGCCCACCACCGCCCCGCATGGTGTCGCGCTTTGATCGCGCCACTCCGCACGATAACAGTCAAACAACTGCACGTGACGAATCGTCAGCGAATAGCCCGCGTTGGCGAAGCACTCGCCCACCGCACGCACCGTCGGATACGACCGCCCATCGCGATGCACGCGACAGTCGTTCGCATCCGCTGCCTTGAAGTCGGTCTGATAGAGAGCATCGATTGCAAAGTCCAGACCCATGAGTGCCTCCGGCGTGCGAAAAGTGTCAAGGCAAGAGCCGCCCATCAACCTCGATCATTCATTGCCGCGCCCCGTACCATCTCACTTTCCTCATGCGCCGCCATCCTTGGCAACCAATGGTAGCCTTCAAGGACAATGGCCGTCGCGCTCAAGGTCCTCGTTGCACCCTGCTGAGATTGAGCGTGGCATCATCGGGCAGGCGGGTGAGATTGGTCAGAATGAACCGGGGGTTGCTGTTCCATCGGACCTCAAACGTCAACTCGACGGGATCGCCCAAACCCAGCCCGGCCCATGAGACGTTTGCTGAGATTGTTGGAAAGTCCATGATCATCTCGTTCATCCCCTCCACTTCGCCTTTGGAACCGACAAACTCGGGGATGGCCTCGTGGTGCAGTTGGAGATAGATCACCCCGCCAGGCCGGAGCGTTGCTTCAGGTGTTCCCTCAATTCGACCGCGCGTCGTATACGTTGCGTCCGCTGGCGTTGTGGTGGACACCACTTCAACCCGCCCCAAGTGCATCGCATGATTCTGGTCACTCGTACTGGGGTTGACCGCATACCCACCACCCTTGCCCTCCGCCGCGCTGGGCGTGGCCGGCGCGCTACCAGAAAGTACCTCCCACAGCACACCCAGACCAACGACGATGATGGCACCCACAAGCAAAAAAAGCATGGCACGCGACTTCATGTTCTTATTCTTAGCAATCACAATCCAGGTCATCAAACACCCATCAACGTCCATATAACTTTCTCGGGAATCGAAAAACTATCCTGCGAAGGTCACATTTCCTGCTTGACGCAAACCGGTCAGGTTGCCATACTTGCAGGCTGTGAAAGGCTTTGAGTCGCGCGGCATCGGTTCGCACTCTGCTTGGGACTGGCCTTGGACCCAAACCACGCAGCGGCGGGGTCGGGAGCCGGGG
>CAYRPC010000188.1:0-4104 GCA_964425995.1 uncultured Phycisphaeraceae bacterium | reverse complement strand
CGATGGCCGCCGACTCGCCCTGGCTCGCGCTCCGCTCTCCAATATAGGTGGCGGCGGCGAGAAGGATGCCAAAGCCGTGTCGTGCATCATTCCCAGCAAGGGCCTGGGCATGCTGATGAAGCTCATCCAGAGCAACGATGAGCCGGTGCAGATCGCCATCACCGATGCCCAGATTCTCTTCAGTTTCGGCACCGCTGCAAGCCCGGGCCGCGCTGTGCTCGTAAGCAACCTCGTCGAAGGATCGTTCCCTCCCTACGAAGATGTGATTCCCAAGGACCAGGACAAGAAGGTCACCTTCGACCGCGACGTGCTCGCCAGCGCCGTTCGTCGCGCCGCCTTGCTAACCAACGAAGAAAGTCGCGGCGTGCGAATGTCCTTCAAAGGTAAGGACAAGCAACTCGAACTCTCCAGCCGCGCCGCCGAAGTGGGCGAGGCCAACATTCGCTGCGACCTCGCCGGCTACGACGGCGACGACATCGAGATCGGCTTCAATCCAACCTTCGTGACCGACGCTCTGAAGGTCATCACCGACCCCGAAGTGATCATGGAACTCAAGGCTGGCAACAAGCCGGGCCTGATCAAGAGCGGCGCAGACTTCATGTACGTGGTGATGCCCGTGAGCCTGACGTGATCTGACGAAAAAACAAGGGCATAATGCCATGACCAATCTTGTGCCATTGAGATTGATCTTGTGCTGCGCCCTGAATCAAACGGCATCACCCGTGCCAGCGACTATGACTCTGCATGCTCGCTATGCACCTGCGCCCAGCCCATCAAGAGATGGCCGCGTCACGCTGGAGTGCCAGACAATCCAAAGGCGGGCAACATCGGAAGTTCATCTTCCAAGACTGTCTCCTCGTCCTGCACCGGTTCCATCGCGTGCATCTGCTCGAGGAACGCAATCCCGTCGATGATTCGTAGTGTGCCGTCGTCGTGTTCCACCAGCGCGGTGCAACTTTCCACCCAGTCGCCGCAGTTGAAGTAATCGGTCTCGTCCTCCCCGGTTCCACGCCGGATCTCGGCCTTGTGGATGTGCCCGCAGACCACGCCATCCACGCCCCGGTTGGTCGCTTCGTCCACGAGCGCCTGCTCAAACTTTGCGATATGCTGGCATGCTTTCTTGACGCGCATCTTGATCGCCTGCGACAGCGACCAGGGGCGACGGCCAAACTTGCGTTGGATCGTGTTGACGACGCGATTGAGCATGACGAGTTTGTCGTACGCAACGCTGCCGATGACGCTCAGCAGCCGCGCGTGCTTGATCACCACGTCCACCTCGTCGCCATGCATCACGAGCAACTTGCGGCCGTCCGCCGTGATGTGGATCGCGTTCTGCTCGACCATCACGCCGCCGAAGTTGAGGCCGATGAATTGACGAGCGCCCTCGTCGTGGTTGCCGGGAATAAAGACCACGCGCGTGCCGCGCTTGGCCATCTTGAGGACGCGCCGGACGAACTTGTTGTTGGCCTCGGGCCAGTGCCAGCGGCTCTTGAGGCGCCACATGTCGATGATGTCGCCGACGAGGTAGAGGGTTTGACAATCGATGTGCTTGAGGAAGGCCGCGGCCTCATCGACGCGGGCGGCGGAGGAACCCATGTGGATATCGCTGAGAAAGACCGTTCTGTATGCGACTTTGAGTGCCATGGCAGCAAGCTCCACAACGTCTGTGAATTCCGATGCGGCATCCATGCCGACGAGAGGAACCTCCCGTACAGAATACTTCGGTGGATATGTGGATAATGCAAGAGATTGGGGCGCAATGAGTTAGGGAAGATTGTGTTTAGGTTGTGTGAAGAGAAAAGACCACCGGTCCCATCACGAGAGAAGGTTCGCTGGACTGAGGGCTTGTTTTCGGGCCTGGATTGGTCTGATTACAAGCCGCACAGCGTACACGGGCCTTCGCTGAAGAGCACCAGGAAACTCGCAACATCGCAGGGATCAAAGAGCGAGCCATCGTTGTTGATGTCTATATCCGCGCAGGTTGCGGTGGCTGGAATGCATGGACCTTCGCTGAAGATGGAGAAGAACGCGTCGACATCTTGAGGATCAAAGAAACTCTGGTCGTTGTTGAAGTCGATGCCGTCGCAGGTCAGTCCTGCGGGCTGATACTCGTACGCACCGATGTCAACGATCGGGGCTGGTCCGACGCCAGTGTCGGTGGTGCCGGGATCATCCACGAAGCGAGGAGCGCCTGCGAAGTCCGTCGTGTTGCCCGAGCCGGCGTTGGCATTGGAACCGGCATCGATGCACGGGGAAAACGCGGAGATGCGCAGGTTGCCCGCGTTCAGGTCAACGAACAGCGGTGAGCCAGACACGTTGCCCATCCCCGTGAAGCCACCCTCGACGCAGGAGTAGGTTGCCTGGGTGGTCGCGCCAGAGAGTTGGTTGGCCGTCGTGCCGCCCGCGCCGGTGTTGTTATACACGATCGTGTTGAAGAGACGAGTGGTTGAGCTGCTGGTCAGGATGCCGCTGCCGCTGCCCGTGGTGGTGTTGCGGGCGATGGTGCAATTGCGGAGATTGACGGTCGAACTGGACGCGATGTAGAGCCCGCCGCCACCCGAACTGCCCGCAGTGTTGTTGCGAAAAATACAGTTGGTGAAGGTGGGCTGACAGGTGCCAAAGACCTCGACGCCGCCGGCTCGGGTTGCGGTGTTTGAGATGAAGGCACAGCGGGTGAAGGTTGGATTGCAGTTGGTGAACATGTCGATCGCGCCGCCGAAGGAACCGCCGGTGTTGCCTTGCCAGGTGCAGTCGACGAATGTGGGGCTTGCGGATCGGATGTATGTGCCGCCGCCGCCAAAGCTGCAGCGGTTGCTGGTGATGCGGCAGTTGCGGATGGTGGCGTTGGAACTATTGAGGAAGATCAGCCCGCCGCCGCGATCGGTGTCGTTGGCGGACGAGCCGTTGGCGTTGCCCGCGGTGATGGTGAAGCCGTCGAGGATCGCGGTGGCGTTGGCACCGTTGCCATTGATGATGTGGAAGGAGTTGTCGGTGACAACGGGATCATTGCCGGCGAGGTCGCCCGAGAGGATTGTGAGGTTGGTTGTGAAGTCGCGCTGGTTGAGGGTGGATTCGGTGCCTGCGAATCCGCCGTAGATTGCAATACCCGTGCGGAGGTTGATGAAGATGGTGCGTGTGGTCGTGAGCGTGGGCCTATAGGTGCCTGCGGCGACCCATACTTCATCGCCCGAGACCGACGCGGCGAGGGCTATGGGAATTGCATCGGCAGAGCGGTATGCGTCGGCCCATGTGGTGCCGTTATTGGCGCCGGTGGTCAGGTTGACGTTGACGTATCGCGTGGCGGCGAGGGCGGGTGCGCAGGTGAGGAGGATGGCGAAGCAGAAGGTGATGCATGCGGCTTTGAACATAAAAGCTTTCGTGGTTGTGGGATATGGAATGGTGGATGGCGGGCGTGGCGCGGAATATGCGCATTATGGTAGGGAAGACCCGGGAAGTGCTGGTGAAGCACTGGATCAGGGTTGCATGATGAGATGGGGAGCGTGCTGCGGGCGCATGAGAGACCGACCGGCGTAGTTCCGGTCGGCTGCTGGTGATGAGGGCTTTCAGGTCCTGCGCGGGGAGGCGGCGCTGGGTCGCTTTGGGCGACTTGTCCTTGATCTTGCGCGGGGCTGACGGGCGGGGGCAACGGCACTGCGATTGAGTTCACGTGCCGCCGAGCCTTTGGTCTCTCCATGAGGGTGGAGTTGGCTTGCATCGACTTGCGTCGATGCTTGCTGTTCGCGTCCGCGATTTGCAGGTGTGGCTCTGGGTTGGGATACAGGCGAGAGCGCCAGTACTACCCAACTGGGCCACGCAACTAGGCTCGCGATCGAGCACCAGAACTTGAACCTGCTTACCGCTTTACCCCCATTGACCCCGACCGTGCCGGCTTGCACTGGACGCCGCCGCGCGTGGCTTTTGCGTGGCCGCCTCGGGCACGGGCTGGCGTTGATGGAGTGCTCGGGGCGGAACGACCGCCTTTGAGTTCCGATCTCTACCAGTAGTGCCGACCGAGGAACGCAAGAGACGCGTGGCGGGGCTTGGTGGGCCGCCGACGGGATGAGTATGACGTGGGATTTTTGGAATGCAAGGGGGGAGTGGGGG
>CAYRPC010000187.1:0-4121 GCA_964425995.1 uncultured Phycisphaeraceae bacterium | reverse complement strand
CACGACATCCAATCAGGGACATAGACTTTGGTACTAACCGTGGGGGCAGGTCAATCAGCAGTGTGCGGACTTGCTTCAATTCCTCACTCGACAACGACTTGAGCCACAATTGCAGTGATTCCAGCAGGTTCTGGTCATTACCCGGTGAGAATCCCCCCCTCTCCGCTTCCGCTGACCCCCCGTTTGCATCCGCTGTGATTGCAGTGGTTTGCGAATGGGGGGTCATCGTTTTTTTCGTGGGGTGTCTCTCGGTGGTGTTCACGTTTGCCTTCGTGTGTGACGCCGAAAGTACCGCTGGCTGCCGATGACTGCGTGTTGCGGTCCTGGCCTCCCCATCGGCTGGCAGTATGACGCCAATGCCGACGGGCAGCTCGAACCCAGCGAACAATTCCACTTCATGTACGACGACCGTTGGCGCATCCTGGCTACGTTCCGCGGGTTTGATGAAAACCCCAAGGAGGCGTTCGTCTATCACGCCGCGGGCCATGCGGGCATGGGCGATTCATCCTACGTAGACAGCGTGATCCTGCGTGACCGCGATGCGTCCACGGCATGGACAAACCAAGCGACCACAACACTGAACGAACGCCGGTACGGTGATACGCAAAGACCCAGATGGCACGCTTCCGAGGCATACACCCGCACACCTTCCTCTTCCATCTTAAAGAATGCGAGTTCCGCTACAACCACCGAGGCCAAGACCTGTACCATGTGCTCACGAAACTGTGCCGAGACAACCCGCTCAGCTAGTCATGACCCATAATATGTAATATACTGAACGTTTTCTCAAACCACGATAGAGTCTATATATATGACAATGTAAAATAAGTATGACTTCATAACATGGATTCAGAACTGGTTCACATCACAGTGTCATGGAGAGTGGGAGCACGAGTATGGATATGAATTATCCACCTTTGACAATCCAATTTGTGAGCTAAAAGCTGGTGTAAAGGGGATTAGGCTAGAAGAACGAAATCAAGTCCTTATTGATCAGGGAGAAAAACATGATTCTGAATGGATAATCTGCACATTAACTGATAATGAGTTTATAGGATATTGTGGTGTAAATAGGCTTCTTGATATGCCAATTTTTTTTTTAAAACTGTGCAAAATTCTGAACGACCACAATGACTCCTCTTGCGTTCCATTGACTTAACCCGGCAGATCGCCCAAATCTGCAAGCAAAATACAGCACTGCTCAACGTGCCATGCCATCAATTCCGCAGCAGATCCATCGCGATTGGTGTTCACCCTGCGACTTGTTGCTCGGCAAGTAGCAGACCTTGAACCGTTGGTCGTGCGATGGTTCAGGGTGGACGCGGGGGAAGGATCTGGGGTGATGCCCTTGAGAATTGACCCCACTCTAGAGTTGGCAAAGCGGCTACTCCCGCCTAACATTTTGATTCCCACCTCCGCACCACAACCGGTCCAGAGGGATTTGCTGACTGTACCTGCGACTGATGGGTTGATAAACCTGCGAGTCTCAGAAAACAGGATTCAAGGGCGCATAGCTCAGTTGGCTAGAGCGCGGCTGTCACATAGCCGAGGTCACAGGTTCGAGTCCTGTTGCGCCCATTTCATGGTCTGCTGATTGAAGGAATCAGTGATGCGTACCCAAGGCCCATTGATACGCCACGCCTGCATTTTCATGTGAAACCAGGCCCGATCTTTCGCTGCCACCTAAGCCAAACTCAGATTATCAATCAGCATCGCGGCATCCGCATCCATGAACACCGCTGTTCTGTGATTCAGTCGCAGGAAGTTCTCTCGCTCAACGTGGTCCATGAACTTCCAGAGTTGGTCGTAGTATCCGCACGCGTTGAGCAAGCCCACTGGCTTGGCGTGGATGCCCAACTGGGCCCAGGCGAGAATCTCGAAGAGTTCGTCGAGCGTGCCCAGACCGCCAGGCAAGGCAATGAACGCGTCGGCCATCGTGGCCATCATCATCTTGCGTTCGTGCATGGTCTCAACGATGTGCAGTTCGCTGATGCCCTTGTGGCCCATTTCCCTGGATTCCAGGAGTTTGGTGATCACGCCGACCACGCGCCCGCCACCATCGAGCGCTGCATCTGCAACCGCACCCATCATGCCCGCTCGCCCGCCGCCGAAGATCAGGGTGATGCCGCGCTGGGCGAGTTGCTGTCCGACGGCTCTTGCGCAGGCGGGATACTCCGGGCGAGCACCAGAACTGGCACCGCAAAAGACACAGAGGCGTTTGATGGCACGATTGGTATCGCTGTTCTCTCCAGCCATGAAGCCAGCGTACGCGACGAGCGGGAGCTCCACGCATCGGTGCATGCTTGATCGTCCGCCCACAGCCGCGCAGAAATGAAAAAACCCAAGCCGAAACTTGGGTTTGGAAGTACATTGAAAGCGGAAGAAAGCTTAGCGGTAGAACTCGATGATCAGGTTCGTGTTCACGTCGAATGGAATCTGATCGGTCGTGGGCTTGGCGACCACGCGGAGTTTGAACTCGCTGGGGTTCAGATCAAGCCAGCCCGGGACTTCGTAGCCCGCCAGGCTTTCCATGGCTTCCTTGGCAAGCCGCTGCCCCTTGGGCTTGAAGGTGATGACATCGCCCACGCGCATCTGCGCACTGGGACGGTCGGTCTTGCGGCCATTCAGGAAGACATTGCCGTGTGCAACCAACTGACGCGAGGCCCAGACTGTGCGAGCCAACCCAGCGCGACGGACAACGTTGTCCAGACGCATTTCCATTTGGAGGAGGAGCATGTCGCCCGTGTTGCCAGGCATGCGGCCGGCGAGATCCATGTAGCGGCGGAACTGCTTCTCCAGCACGCCGTAGTGGAACTTGAGTTTCTGTTTTTCGTTCAGACGCACGCCGTAATCGCGGAGGCGACGACTGCGGAAGCCATGCATTCCGTTGAACACCAAGGCACGCTTGGAAGTGTGGCGTGGGGTATCAACGATCGGCACGCCGACGCGACGAGACAACTTGAGTTTTGGACCTGTATAACGAGCCATGAGATTCTCCGTCGCTTTCAATAGAATGTCACGGGCGTGCTCGCCAGTGATGATCCTTTGGAAGGTGCCCTCCGGCTGGCTCGTGCTGTCGCACGATGCTCGGGGGCGATCTGATCGGTTGGTGCAGACTTGCACGCCGACGGGGGCGATCCGGGTTGTGATCCTCGCCGGAAGAACGAGGCCCGACCGTGAATGGCCGGGCCACAATAAAAGGCAAACCATCCGCCAAAGTCAATGCAGCAATTGTCCGGAAACTAGTTCGGCTGCCGTTATAATCGCTCGATGACCCGCCGCATCGCCTTGCCCGTGCTGACGGGCTCCTCCGTCTCGCCCACCGACATCCTGAGGCTCGATCAACCCAAGGAAAAGTGCGCCGTCTTTGGCGTCTGGGGCCGCCCGGATGCCGCGCGTCTGGCCTATCTCGCTTTGTACGCACAACAGCATCGGGGCCAGGAAAGCAGTGGCATGGCCGTGACCAACGGGCGCGGGCTGTCGGGCTATACGGGCATGGGCCTGGTTGCGGAAGTTTTCAGCGATGACACGATCAGCGACCTCGATGTCGCTGGGGGCAAGGGCGCGATCGGGCATAATCGCTACAGCACGTCGGGTGGGAGTGTTGCGTGCAATGCACAGCCCATCTTGATGAACTACATCGCGGGGCAGGTTGCGGTCGCTCACAACGGCAACCTGATCAACAACGACCTGATGCGTCGTCGGTTTGAGGAAGCCGGGCACATCTTCCAGACCACCAGCGATACCGAGTGCATCATCCACATGCTGGCACATCCAGAGAGCCAGCGTGCGCCCGATCCATTGGCCCACACGCTGCGATATCTCCAGGGCGCGTTCAGCCTCGTCTTTCTTTTCACAGACCGTATTGAGGCGGCTCGCGATCCCTGGGGCTGGCGACCACTCGTCATCGGACGGTTGCCAGATAGTGGCGGGGGTGGAGGCGGGGGCGGCGGATATGTCGTGTGCAGCGAAACCGTCGCGCTCGATGTGCTCGGTGCCAAGTACATCCGCGAGGTGGAGCCGGGCGAGATCGTAACGATCAACGATCACGGCATGAGCAGCCGACGTTTTGCAGACCTCGCATCGCGTCCAGCCTACTGCGTCTTTGAGCACGTCTACTT
>CAYRPC010000186.1:0-4228 GCA_964425995.1 uncultured Phycisphaeraceae bacterium | reverse complement strand
TCCACGCACCAACCGCGTGACCTGGTGCCCGCCCGCGACCAACAGAGGTAGCAAGGCCGAACCGATCAAGCCATTCGAACCCGTCACTACTATGCGTTGCGGGACACTCGGATACTCGTGCAATCGCCCGCAATCATGCGACATCCGCTCCAGGTGTCGCTCCGCGATCCGCACGCTCGCAGGCTTTGCAATGCTTCCAGATAGCATCACCCGGGCCAGCGTGCCAGGCCCGGAAACCTCCGAACCCGACGCATCCAGCGTGATCGGCTCCAACTCAAATTGCTGGGCCAGCGTCGACCCTCGAGGCGGCAGCCGGCGTATATTCTGCGACTGCATTAAACGAAGCAGGCCGCCCGGACTAGCGAGGTACGCCTCCACCAGCCGAATCGGCACAGGAATGACACGCGAGATGATTTGCGACTTGGTCATACCGACGTTCAAACCGCCACACGGGGCCACGCTCCCGCATGATGGCTGTTGTTGTACGCACACCAGCGACTGTTGTCGCGCGTGATGGTTCGTTCGCGAGTGTTTTCTATACAGGCGCTCTTGGCGAAAAACCTCTCCTCGCTTCCCCCAGGATGCCTTGGTACATTCGTTGCCTAGTCAACGTATTCACGCGGGCAATCCAACCACACGCAATCTGCGGCATCCAACCTCTGCGAGCTCCAACAACCATTTAAGTCCCTGCTTCAAGGATTTCTCATGCACAGCAACGCTCCAAGTTTGCCAACAACCGTGACGCACGGCGCAGCACACGCCGACCATGCTGCCCGTGTCTATGCAAGCGTCTTTGACATGCTGCCGAATGAGGCCAATCCATCGCCCATCGTTCGCATCAACATGCTCCACCCCTTACGCGCAGAAATCGACAACGGGACCAGCACCTTCGAACTCTTTGCCAAACTCGAATGGACCAATCCCTTCGGCAGCGTCAAAGATCGGGCCGCGAGTTTTCTCCTTCGCGACCTCGAGGCACGAGGCCAACTCTCCAGCGACGAGCGCAACGCAAATGGCGAGATCGTGCGTCATGGCCGCGGCATCGTCGAACCCACCAGCGGTAATACGGGCATCTCGCTGGCCGCGATGGCGAGCGCCAAGGGCTACCACATGCGGGCGATCGTGCCTGAACAAGTTCCCCATGAGAAGAAAGTGATGCTCCGCCTGGCCGGCGCGGAGTTGGACGTCCTGACCGACGCGATGTGCCCATCTCCGGGCATGGGCGAGGGAAGCATTGGCCTCGCACGAACCTATGCCAAGGCCCAGAGCGACCGCTATGTGATGCCCAACCAGTACGAGAACCCCGCCAATGTCCAGGCGCATATGGAAACCACTGGGCCCGAAATCTGGCGACAATCTCAGGGCAAGATCACGCACTTTTTCACCAGCCTGGGCACGTGCGGCACCGTCACAGGCGTTGCAACATTTCTCAAGGGCAAGAACCCGAAAATCAAGATCATCGCAGTCCAGCCCAGCCAGGGACACGATGTTCCCGGCATTCGCAACAAGGACGAATTGCACGTGACCAAGCTCTTTGACGCTTCGCTCATCGATGAAATCATCGAGGTGCCATTCGAACGAGCCTACACCAGCGCCGCGGGCCTGTGTCAACGCGAAGGACTCTTCGCCGGCCCCTCCAGCGGCCTGATCTTCGAGGGCACGCGCATGGTGCTCGCTCGCGACAAACCCCTGGAAGGGCTGGGCGTGATGATCTTCTGCGACAACGTGTTCAAGTACATCAGTTCGATGGTCAAACACCTGCCCGAGTTGGCTGGTACAAACCAGTAGACCCAACCAATAAACCTAACCAGTAACCCTGACTGAAAGCCCAACCACAAGGAAGGCTCCGACCCTCCAGTCGCATCCCCTTATCTTCCACACACCGCCCTCGAAAAGGAATCCGATGAGTTACGCCAATCCCGAGTCCCTCGTCTCCACCAACTGGGTCAAGGATAATCTCAAGAACCCAAACGTCCGCATTGTTGAGGTCAACGTCGATCCCAAGGTATACGATGCTGGCCACGTCCCCGGCGCGATCTCGCTCAGTTGGGTCACGCAGCTCCAAGACCAGGTTGCGCGTGACATCGTGGGCCAGAGCGGCTTCGAGCAACTCCTCTCCGACGCGGGCATCAATCCCAGCGACACCGTCATCCTCTATGGCGACAACAACAACTGGTTCGCCGCCTATGGATACTGGCTCTTCAAGATCTACGGGCACACCGATGTTCGCCTGATGAACGGCGGACGCGCCAAGTGGCTTTCGGAGGATGACAAGCAACTGACCACAGATCGTCCCACCTTCCCACACAGCACCTATAAGATCACCAAAATCCGGCCCGAACTTCGCGCCAAGGTGCCCGAGGTTCTTGAAGTCACTGCCACTAAGCGCGCGAATCTCGTCGATGTGCGCAGCGTCGATGAGTACACCGGCAAGATCATCGCTCCACCAGGCATGACCGAAACCGCTCAACGCGCCGGCCATGTCCCTGGCGCAAAAAACATTCCATGGGCCCAAAGCGTTAACCCCGACGGCACCTTCAAAAGCGCAGAAGACCTGCGCACGCTCTATGCCAACGCGGGCGTTGACTTCTCCAAGCCAGCAATCGCCTACTGCCGCATCGGCGAACGCTCCAGCCACACCTGGTTCGTCCTCCGAGAGTTACTCGGAGTCGCCGATGTCAAGAACTACGACGGTAGTTGGACCGAGTACGGCAATCTCATCGGAGCCCCTATTGAGAAAAATGTCTGACGTAACGCTGTCGTTCGCCGCATGCTGCTCCGAGCAGTCGGTGCAGCATACTGGGTACGACACTCAAGAGTCCATCTTCAATCCGCGCGTTCATGCTCGCTTGCGCAGCACGCACGCGTACGGCTCTTTGCTTGCCGCGACGCACTTCTTCTTCTCATAATTGGTTCCGACTACGCACCCCTCGCCCACCCACACCGGAGGTGCGAAGGTAAGTAAGTCAAACGACGGACTGGGCAACCCTTGGAGCGACACCTTGGCGTGCTCGTGAATGCGATGGTCATACGCATCAGTGGCATCGAGCGTCACCTGTGCAGCATTGCTCGCCGTCCAGAAAGCGAAGTGATCGCGGTTCCATCTCCATAAGTCGTCGTGGTCGGTCACAATCCGCAACTCTCCTCCGACCCGCAGCACGCGCCATGCTTCTCGCAAAAACCGATGCTGAACCACGCGATTTTTGTGGTGCTTGGCCTTGGGCCACGGATCAGAAAAGTAGAGGTGGATTACGCGAAACATCGCGTCGGGACAGCGCCAGCGCAGGAAGTCGCTCGCGTCCACATGCATCATCCGCACGTTCGTCCGCTGCGCTCGACGCAGCCGATCCGATGTGTACAAGTAAAACTCTCGCTGCCATTCGATGCCCAGGTAGTTGGTCGACGGCTCCGCCCCGGTCTGCTCAAGAATGAAGGTTCCCTTGCCGCAACCAATCTCAAGTTCGAGTGGTGCATCGGGCCGCAGGAACCACGCCCGAGGGTCGACAAACCCTGCGCGTGGATTGCTCGCGATGTCGTCTGGCAGGGACGGGTACTCAAGCAGAGCAGGCAACTCGCGTCCCCGTGTTGCTGCGAGTCGCTGCGATGTCGTCGTGATCACGCCGATCACGCCGGGCGCGTCGTCGAGCGGTTTGCCGTTGCCGAGTTCCAGAGCCATCGTGCAGGTTAGCGGGTAAACAAACTTTCGGGCACCACCTGCGATCTCGCATTACTTGATCGCTACGCTCGTGTCGGTCGCAGCAACAATGCCCAGTGCAGCCTTGATCGCACTCTCCACGCTCGTCGCCCCTTCGGCGCTCAGGTCAGTCACGCTGGCCACAACCAGGCCATCCTTGTCCACCACCACCGTCGTTGGATAGACACTGACGTTGTACTCCTTCGCCACCTGATCGGCCTGCACCAGCAACTTGAAGTCGCTGCTCGCGTTGCGTGCCGCCAACTCTTCAACCGCGTTCTGCACATCACGCTCACGCACCGCTAGTGCCAGCATCACCACCTCAGTTGCCTTCTCCCCTGCGCCAGTCTTCACCACACCGCTCAGCGTTGTGTGCCAATCACGGCAGGGCAAACACCAACTACCCCAGAACTGCATCACCACGACTTTGCCCTTAAATTCAGACAAACTGACTTTCTCTGCGTTGGGCGTGGACAACTCAAAGTCCGCCGCCGCCTGCGGGCCTTTGGGCGTGGCTGGCTGCGCGTCGGGGGT
>CAYRPC010000185.1:0-4388 GCA_964425995.1 uncultured Phycisphaeraceae bacterium | reverse complement strand
CTCCGCGACCACCTCCGCGACCACCTCCGCGACCACCTCCGCGACCACCTCCGCCCCGGCCATCAAGGACCTGTCCAAGCAGATCGCCAAGGGGGAGATGCTGGAACTGCGGGAGTGGCTGCGGACGCACGTCCACCAGCATGGTCGCCAGTATTCGTCGGGGCAACTGTGCAAGAAGATCACGGGCAAGCCGCTGGAGGCGGCGCCGCTGCTGCGACACCTGCGGGCGAAGGCAGAGGCGGTGTATGGGATTTAGATTTAGAGGCTGAAGGAACGGGCAAACGCGACATGGGCGCGGGCGGGGATGGCTGTGTCATTTCTGCTGTTAGCTTAACGTGCTGGATTACCTGGAAAGTTGGACAGGCTGAAACAGATCGAGCATTTTTTGGCGTCGATACGCGAAGATGCGTTCGAGGTCGCGTCGCACGAGCAGGGCCTCCGCGATGGGGCCACCCATGTGCTTGTAGCGGACATGGTCGATGCAGCGGGTGCCCATGCGGCCATCCTGCACTGCTCCGACAAACTCATGGGTGTGATGCCAGAGCAGGTAGGGGCCTTTGATCTGTTCGTCCACGAATGCATGGGGAGGATTCCAGCGGGATATCAGTGTCTTCCAACGCATGGGAATGCCCTTGAGGCCGATGCGATAGTCGATCAAGGCGCCCAGCTGCATGGCGATGGGCAAAGGTGTGAGGATGCGAAAGTCCAGCCAGGGGGGCGTCAGGACGTTGAGATTGGCTGCATCGGCGAAGAAGGGGAAGACCTCGTCGGGTGTGCGAGGAACCCAGAGTTCTGCATGGAGGCTGCGTTCTTTGAACATGCAGTGGGGATTCGAGCCAAGTGTCTGGATGGATGAGGGGTTGTGGTGGCTTGGAACGGGTCGCTGCGCCGGATGGTGGCACGGCGAATGGTCCAGTATCATGTCGCATGGAGCACCTCCTGCCCTTTCTTGCTTCCTGGTCCGGCTTCCGCGCGATTGTCGTGGGCGACTTCATTCTGGATGAACTGGTTCATGGCGACGCAGAGCGCCTGAGCCCGGATGCGCCTGTGCCCGTGCTGCTGGTTCGCAAGCGCGAAGTGCGGCCTGGGGGCGCTGCAAATGTGTGCATGGATCTGGTGGGACTGCGAGGCGGGGTGGTTGCGTTGGGCGTGACGGGCGCGGATGCAACGGGGACGAGGCTGCGGGAGGCGCTGGCGAAGGAAGGGATTGATACTGGCGGGCTTGTGGAGGACGGGACCCGCCCCACCACGCTCAAGCAGAGCCTGATCGGCCTGGCCCAGTCGCGCCATCCGCAGAAGATGTTCCGGGTTGACGAAGAATCTCGCGAGCCAGTCAGTGCGAGCGTGGAGAAGTTGCTGCTGGAACGATTTAATCTGGAGTTGGCAAGCATCGATGTCGTGGTCATCGAGGACTACGCGAAGGGTGTGTGCAGTGAGCGGCTGTGCCAGGCGATCATCGAACGTGCCAAGCGTGCTGGCAAGCCGGTGTTTGTCGATCCGGCCCGGCTTGGGCATGCTGAGTCCCTCAAGTATCGTGGCGCGACCACCATCACGCCCAATCGCTCGGAGGCGGAAGTCGCGACGGGACTGCGGACGCACAAGGACAACGACCCGGCCCACAACGCTGCGCTGGCTGGCAAGTTGCTGCGCGATCTTGATCTGGAGTGTGTGGTGCTGACGCTGGATCGCCATGGGGCGTTACTTTTGGGCAAGGACAACGTGCCCCACAGCATTGCGACTCAGGCCCGCGAGGTGTACGACGTGTCGGGGGCGGGTGATATGTTCGTGGCTGGCTTGGCGGCGGCCCGGGCCAACCGCTGCTCCTGGGAAGACAGTGTGCGTTTCGCGAACGCAGCGGCGGGACTTGAGGTCGAGGTGTTTGGCGTGCAGCCGATTCCATTTGAGCAGGTCCGGGACAGCATCCTGCGTCTGGCTGGGGCGCAGCAGGGAGGCAAGTTGCGAAGGGTTGATTCGCTGCTGGCGGAAGTGGCTGAGCAGAAGCGACGGGGCAAGAAGGTGGTCTTCACCAACGGCTGCTTCGATGTGCTGCACAGCGGACATGTCACGCTGCTTGAGCAGGCTTCGGCGATGGGGGAATATCTTGTGGTGGGCCTCAACAACGATGAGAGTGTGCGACGGCTCAAAGGCCCGTCGCGCCCGATCAATGGAGAGGCTGACCGGGCGCGGGTGCTGGGCGCACTTGCGAGCGTGGATGCGGTGGTGCTTTTCGGGGCTGACAAGACGGGGAACGACACGCCGCTTGATCTGATCGAAGCCATCAAACCGGATGTGCTGGTCAAGGGGGCTGACTATACCAAAGACCGGGTTGTGGGTGCAGAGATTGTGGAAAGGCATGGGGGACGGGTGGAATTGGTGAGCCTGGTCGAGGGGAAGAGCACGACGGGGGTCATTCAGAAGATGCGGGAATAGATGTTTTTGCGGCGGTATGTGGCATGGTGCTGGAGAGATGAATCTCGTGGCGGCATCCCCTTGTTCGCACGACGCGGAGGCAATGTGAGGATGCTTGCAAACGCGTACGTGGCCTTCGGGTTGTCCTTGATTTTCCAGTTCCTTGGGAAATCATATTGACGTGGGAGCAAACCTCCGGTAACTTTGCGGACATAAGCGGTTTCGCATTGCTCGACTGGCAATGGCCAGCGAGTCGAAGTGAGGGGCGATGGCTTGAGATGCAAGCCCATGGCTGAAGTGTGATCTGGATCGGGGTCAAAGTCGGGGGCCTAGGACGATCACGAGCGGATGTGAAACCAAGAGCGATGCGAACGCGGATGGGCACGCGATGGCTTCAAGGATGGCCATGCATTTCCTGTTGGCGAGTCAATCGCCCGGAGCATTGAAGATGATGCATACGCGAAGGATCTGCGTTTTTGGTTCGTTTCAGATCATCCCTGTCGTTGCCAGTTCGGTTGGCTGGGCGGTTGGTTTGGCGATGCCAGCGCAACAGGCCATGGGCCAGCCCGCGCCGCGCTACACGCTGACGGTTATCGGTGCGACGTTCAACGATTCCACGAATCCGAATAAGATCGGGCGGGCGCTGGGCATCAACAACCTGGGCGTTGTGGTGGGCGAGTGGAACGTGAACCGGGCGTTTGTGTGGACCAACGGGACGATGACGTTTCTGACTGGCGCACCCGACCCCGGCCCGGGCAACCAGCCTGCGTATGCATCCCGCATCAACGATGCCGGGCAGATCGCTGGCCTGCATATTCGTCCGACGCCCTGCTGCGGACCAGTGACGCAGCCCGCATTCTGGGCCAGCGCCACCAGTTCACCGATCATCATCGGCACGCTCAACCCCAACAATGACGGCATTGGAACCGTGGGCGGCATGAACGCCAGCGGACGGATCGCTGGTGAATCGGCGATCAACCCTTCCAACCGCTACAACGGCTATCTGTTTACACCACCAGGCAGCGAGTCGGCCCTGGGTCAACTCAATGGCAGCGACAATGGCAATGCGGCGTATGGGATCAATGATCTGAACGTGTGCGTGGGCGATGTGTTTGTCGGTTCGGATCGGCGGGCCGTGCGCTGGAACACGAATGGCACAGTGACCAACCTCAACACCCTGCCCAACGGCGGCGTGGGCGGGAGCAGCGCGCGTGATATCAATAACAGCGGTGTGATTGTGGGGTACAGTTTTCCGCTGCCGACTCGCGCGGTGCTGTGGCAAACCAACAGCACGATGCCAACGAGCCTGGGCGCACTGGCAGCAAACCAGCAGAGCGTGGCGAACGCCATCAATAACAGTGGCGTGGTGGTTGGCAAGAGCAACGATCGCGGGTTTGTGTGGTCGGGTTCCTTGGGCATGGTGGATCTGAATGCGCAAGTCAACAACCCGGGTGGGCACCAGATCATCGATGCGAGCGATATCAATGATGCGGGCCAGATTGCCGCGATCGCACGCATCACGCTGACGGGCGGGACGCAGGTGAATCGGGCGGTCGTGCTGTCGCCGGTGCCTGGGCATCTTTGCGACAGCATCGACTTCAACAACGATGGGTTGCGATTTGATCCGATGGATATCGCGGCGTTCCTGAGCCGGTATGGACAGGGCCCGTGTGTGCCGGCCAGCGCGACGTGCAACGATATTGACTTCAACAACGATGGGGCGAGTTTTGATCCCACTGATATTCAGGCGTTTATCAGTGTTTTCAGCGAGGGGCCTTGTTTGTAGAGTTGGCTTTTGGATAGGCCTGTAGGGTCGTCTGGGTTGTCTTCTTTCTGGGAAATGTGTCCAACTGCTGTAAAGAAAACACCCCGCCGCGTGAGCGACGGGGTGTTGAGATTGATCTTGTTTTGATCACGCCTGGATGGATCGTTGATTACTGGCCGCAACTGGTGCAGGGGCCTTCGCTGAAGACGAGCAG
>CAYRPC010000184.1:3125-4431 GCA_964425995.1 uncultured Phycisphaeraceae bacterium | reverse complement strand
CCCCCAGACCAGCCCCAGACACGGCCCCTGTCAGAACCCCGGTCACAGCCAGGCTCGCCAGCGTCGCCTTTCGCTCAAACCGCATCGGCATCGATGGATCATGGCTGACGCACAGCAGGGCCGCATTCTTCTCCTTGCACACCTGCTGGATCAGGTCCATCGCACCCATGGCATTCTCCGGATCAAGGCTCGCCGTCGGTTCGTCGGCAAGGACCAGCGCCGGCTCACACACCAGCGCCCGCGCCACCGCCACGCGCTGCTGCTGACCCGTGCTCATTTCTTCGATCCTGCCATCGATGCGAGCGATTCCCAGACGATCCAGCAGCGCCTTGGCTCTGCCTCGGTGCTCGCGCTCTGGTACGCCCGTCATCAGCAGCGCCGCCATGACATTCTCTATGGCGCTAAAGCCGGTGAGTAGATGGAAGGTCTGAAAGATCATCCCGATCGATCGACCACGAAGGCTGTCCCGCTCGGCTCCAAACGCAGCGTGCATCGTCTTGCCCGCCACCCGCACCGTCCCCTCATCGGGATCAATGATCCCCGCGATCAGGTTCAGCAGCGTCGTCTTACCCGTGCCCGATGCCGCCGTAAGCAGCACCTGTTCGCCACGCTGTAGGTCCAACTCATGCACGCGCAGTGTGAACGGCTGCACACCATCATCGGTAGTGCGTCGATACGTGAAGACAAGTCGGGTGACATCCAGTGCAAGGTCGGCCATTGGGCCATGGTACGACCAGGAACCTACGCCGCTCGAAGTCCCCACCACGCCAGCACGCGATTGCTTCCCGGGCTTTCCACATCCTCCTCTTGAGATTCCCACTGATTATTCCGAACCAACCCTTGCAGTACAGCGAATATTCTGTAGACTCTTCGTGTCTGAACCCCGCCCCGATGCCGCCCCTTGGCCAAGCGACTCCCGGCGGCTCAGATCCTGCAACCGGCTTGTGCCTGTTGCGAGCGTGCCGGGCGACGGCTCGGTGGTGGTCCGAAAAGTTCGGCCAAGCCTTCGGACAGCGGGCTTGTCGGTCGGGCAACATGGCCTATCAACAAAGGAGGTGATCCAGTGAATCAATCGAACTGTCAGCACATGTCGGAGTTTTCTTCCGACGTGTGAATGGGGCCGCCTCAGGCAGGCTCGACGGAGCACGCCCTGCTGATCGAGTATCGCATATAGGCGCAACTCGCACCAGCAAGGCTGGCCCCAGACCTACGGCTCATGCAATCGTGTCATAAACGGTTTTGTGCAATGCGTGATGCATTCATGATGCATTCATGATGCATTCATGATGCATTCATGATGCATTCA
>CAYRPC010000184.1:0-3025 GCA_964425995.1 uncultured Phycisphaeraceae bacterium | reverse complement strand
TGATGCATTCATGATGCATTCATGATGCATTCATGATGCATTCATGATGCATTCACGACGCAATGCATAAATCCAGACACATGCCAGACTCGTCGCAGGCCGTCCCCGCAGGGACGGCCTGTGCTTTTTTATCCCTCGCACGACAGGACCGTCTCCAGCATGCTGCGCCATTCGCCATAGCGATACTCAATCCTGTGTGCGTCATGCATTGCCCGAATGCGTAGAAGCGCTCGCTCGCTGAGTTCCTGCTGCCATTCCTGTGCGTTCTGATCGCAGAAGTAGACCCGACATCCCAGCGGCTTGATCGTGTGCGCCCCGCACATGTTCCCTTCCAGGTATGGGCAATCTCCCCGTTCCCGAGCCGCGGCCACCTGCGTCAATGTCACTCCAACCACTGGGATTGTGCTTGAGCGTTGTTGCACTTGGTTGGCCTCCAGAGTCGCACGCTCCGCCGTCCGCCTGCTTGCCACCGTGTAGGCCGCTTCCAGCCCGGTCACATACAGCAAGTGTCTTGTCTTGGCAAAGTTGCAGCATCGTCCACTCGCCCAGCACGATGGCCCGCGCATCGTGATCTCGGTAGCAACTTCTGAGTAGATCGCTTCCAACTCGCGTGCTATCTCGGTATCGGCAACCGCATCGAGCCAGCCTCTTGCCAGCGAGCGATCGGCCGCACTCTCAGATTGACTCTCAAAACCAGGCACGCATGCGCTCCCAACCGATTGCCATATTACCGACAGGCTTCTTCGACCTCCCGCGCCAACTCAGTCGCCCGCGCGACGAGCATTGCCCCTTCCTTCATCGCGTTGTCCCCCTGCGGGGCTGCAAGCAGTGGGGCATTCACAAGCACGTTCCAATGCGCGCTCCGCGCGGTAGCCTCCGCGAGCACCGAAGCAATCGCCAGGTCGCTGCGCAAGTGTGTGTTGCTCTTGCCGCACAGTTCCTTGAAGAGTCGCAGCAACTCCACGCCCACCGCCGCCATCGCCAGCGGCACGCGGACGCTCGTTGCCTGCGCAGCAGCAAGTCGCTGCTGTCGTTCTGCGTTCCCCTCAGCCAGCTTGGATAGTTCGTTCACCAGTCCATACGCCGCTGCATCTTCGTCCGCGAGTTCGAGCAGCATCGCGCGGGCACGTTCCAGCCGCCGTCCCGCGTCCTCGAACAGTGACTGATGCTGTGCGAGCGACTTCTTGCCTAGTGAATAACTCACGACCATCTGCCCCAGCGCCGCTCCCAGTGCGCCGCAGACTCCAGCGATCGCGCCGCCCCCGGGCGCAGGCTGCTTGGCGGCGGTCTGCTCGAGAAACGCTCGAATCGTGAGGTCGGCAAAGGGCATGCACCAGCATACGAGCCGCGCGGCTGTAGATTCACTCGTATCGATTGCTCGGCGCTACACCAAACTATGGCCGGGCCACGACAGTCGGCACCGTGGCCCGAGGCACCCACTGCGTGGGGGATTGCGTCCACCAAAGCAGGTCTCGCGCCGAATCGACGCTGGGGGTTTGCACCGCTTCGGGCAACTCAAAGAACTCAACAGCGCCCTTGAGCCGTGCTCGCAGCGCGGTTCTCAGCACATCCAACCCCGCTTCGGTCGCGGGCACGCTGACGAGATAACTGGCTCGCACCCGGCCCAGCGGTCCTGGGTTGCCCGCTGCCAGCGGGTCCAGTGTCAGGCCGACCATCGGGGCGACAAGTTCCGCAGCCATGGCACGGGGGTCTTCGAGAATCGAGGAAGCGGGCAACATGCTGGGCACGACGGATGCGACAATCTGTGCTGGCACCTTGGTGAAGACCCGCCATGAGCGTTGCGGAGAGTTCAGGGGTGCTGCACCCGCCTGTTCAAAGCCCGCTAGTCCGCGTGTGTCGTCGGTCAGCACGCGAATTGCAAGCCGACCCTGGGCCGCGAGTGAAGCCGCGCGATCCAGCGAGACAGGTATGGGTTCGGGGCCTGGCTTCGCCAGCGCTCGCGCTTGCTCCATCGCCAGCGTTGATGATGTAGAGACTGATGATGCTCCAGAGGCTGACTCCGCTCGCGTACGTGTCGCGTTCTGCGCTGTGTTCGCATCTGCAACAGCAATCTCTCCCGCGTCCGTAGCCGGGACATCCTCGCGCATCGCCAACGCACCGTCAAGCGGTTTATTTTCGCTAGGGATTGTTTGCCTCGCCGAGGGTTCGGACCTCGTATTCCCGGCGATGGTGGGATTGGCGAGCGGCTGGCTGCTCATACGCACAGCCTTCACGACAAAGAACGACGCACCGCCCGCCACTAAGAGGATGCCCGCGGCCATGGCCATGCGAGGCAACCAGCGGACAATTGTCCGTCCCGTCGTCAATTCGCCGTCCCCAGCTAGTTTCACCCCGTTCAGTCTCAATTGAGGCTCGGGCATGGCTGTAACGGTCGCTCGTTCCGCTTCGCCCGCACCCAGCAGCATGTCCCGCTCCAGGGCCGCGAGCACGCGATCGTGGAGATCGCGGGGCGCCCGCTCGGGAAGGGTGGTGGCGAGCAGCACCTTGTGGCGCTGCATCTGGGCAACCCGCTGGGCCAAGTCGCTCCGGCCCGAGGCCGCGATCATCGACTGAACCTGCTGGCTGGACATGGATCCATCGACCCAATCCGTGAGTTGGTCTTCGGTCAGCGGGCGGGAGTTGGGAGCGTCGTTGGTCATTGCGTCGGTCGTTTGAGTCGCGTGCCTCGCACGCCCTTCATCCTGTAGTTCACTCGTAGTTCAGTCGTTCATCAGCACAACCAATCCATCAAACTCTGGCCCGTCTTCCCGCCATCGCCTCGCGGTCGAGTTGTTCAACCAACTCTCGCAGCGAAGTGCGAGCCCGGAAGACCCGGCTTTTGATTGTGCCCACCGCCACACCCATCGCCGCTGCAATCTGCTCATAGGGCAAACCTTGGCAGTCGGCAAGAATCAGCACCGCTCGTTGATCAGGGTCCAACTGGCGGAGGGCCGTCATCACTCGTTCACGTTCTTCTCTCAGTTGGACATCCAACTCAATCCCTGGTTCCCGAGCAGTGAAACTC
>CAYRPC010000183.1:0-4541 GCA_964425995.1 uncultured Phycisphaeraceae bacterium | reverse complement strand
AACTGGGTTGCGTCTCACTCCCCGCGTCATACTTCCAGCCAATCAAAGACGCGGGCGGGGCCGTGAGCGGATTTCGAACTGTCGCTCACAAACGCCGGCTGCTGAGGCTCAACTTCCGCAATCATCGCAAACTGGTCGTGGTCGACGGACACACACTCTTCTTCGGCGGGATGAATATTGGCGACGAGTATCGCGGTCTGGATGAGGAGATCGGGCCATGGCGCGATACCCACGTGCTCGCGGTCGGACCCTGCGCAATTGCCGCCCAACTGGTCTTCGCCGAGGATTGGCATTGGGCCCAGCGATCCATGCCGCAAGGCATTCAGTGGACCGTGCCGGCCAATCTCGATGCGGATGCTCCTGCCAGGGAACAAGAGCCATGCGAGAGCGAGGTGCAGCGCATGCTGCTCTTCCCCTCTGGCCCCAGCGACGAGCGCGAGGTCGGGGTCTTGATGTGTTTGCAACTGATTGCCCGCGCCCAGACCCGTCTGTGGATTGCGACTCCCTACTTTGTCTGCGATGAGTCAATCATCCAGGCGATCGGCCTGGCCCGCCTCAGAGGTGTCGATGTCCGCATCATCGTTCCCAGACACACCGACCAGCCAATCGTCCATCTTGCAGCGCAATCCTTCATTCGCGATGCGGTCGCTTTCAAGGCCATGGTTTACAAGTATGCCCGGGCCTTCGCCCATCACAAAGTAATTCTGTGCGATGACGTCGCTGTCATCGGCAGCCTGAATCTCGACAATCGGTCCATGAAACTGAACTTCGAACTGATGGGCCTGATCGATGACAAGGCCCTCGCCTCGCAGATCGTCGCTATGTTCGAGCGAGACTTCCGCCACGCAACGCTTGTGCCCAATGGCTGGTGGGAGCGGCTGACTTCCATGCAGCGATTCAAGATTCGACTCGCCAGGCTTGCAGCGCCGATCCTGTGAGTAGGTTTCAAATCATCAATCTCTGGATGCGTCTGGCCAACTTCCGACGTGCGCAAAAGCAAGCGGATCGGGCCAAAGCACGATCCGCTTGCAAGAATCTTCTCGACGCCATCGTCGGTTCAAATCTTCATCACACAGCGCGTGTGTCAGGGGCGCGTGAAACATCGTCATTATCATTTTCATCATCACCCAAAGTCTCGGGGGTGGGGGTGTTAATATTCGCAGTCGCCCCCTTCTGGCCCACCGCACGCTGACCGCCAGGACCGACGGCAGTCGTGCGATCCGTGCTCCGCTCCAAGCCTGGCTGGCCAGGCGCTTCGATGGTCTTGCCAGCCTGCTTGTCCGCTACTGGCATGGGAGTAGTCGTGCGACCAGGAATCGGCTTAGCGCCGGGCAACACATCGGACCGATCCGTCTTCGGATTCTGCTGACGGTCGCCTTGCTTGCCTGCATTCCCGGAATCGCCCGGTACAGCCCTCGGGTCGGATGCAACGGGCTTGTTTGGTGAATTGCGATCAGGTGTGTTTGGGTTCATACTGCTTTCCTTTATAAGTGTGACCAGATGAAGATGACGCGACGAACGCGCCAGGACATGAAAAGCCCATGAACAACCCTTCAGCGGCCTGAATCGATCGTGTATTTGTCCGAGCATGTATCTTCTCACGACGCCAAAGGCCCGCGAATAGTCGTTCGCGGGCCTTTCACTAAAAGGATGAGTTACCGCACATTCAACGATTGGATCCGTCGTTCCACGTAGTCTCTCCATCTCGCCGAATGAATGTTCGCTGATCAACTTGATAGCTGCGATAGACAGTGTCAGCTCCGCCGTTGGCCAAAGCGTTCATATCCGACGGCGTTTCCACACTGCCCACCACCATATCCTTGGACGCATCGATTCTGACGGTGCCATCCATCGAAACCGAAGCCACCGACCAGGGCACGAGTCGCTTCGTATCCGCGATGCCCAGAAAATTCTGGTTTGGATCGATCGAGAGAAAGGCCACCTCGCCGCTTTCGAGCTCGAAGATGATCTCATTTACCGTTCCACACGCATTTCCTCTGCAATCCAGCTTTGCTGCCTTGAGGGTGCTCGCCAGAATGTTCTGGTAGTAGGGAGCAGAGTACGACTTGCCGCCGGTGTCATAGGTCGGATTTGACCATGCTGCCTTGCCATCATTGTCTCGGAACTTAATCTCACGTCCATTCACACGAGCGCTCGTGGCAATTTGTAGGGGTATCACTTCGATGCTGACACGATCACCACGATTCAGCATCGTCTCCCCGCCTCCGACATACCAGGACGGACCCAGCGAAACCTTCTTGGTGGAACCGTCCGTAACGCCCACCTCAACTATCACCTGCTCGCCCTGACTAGGCAGGTTCATTCGATGGACGCGCTTAATCTCGCCCTCGATTGTCTGCTTACCGGAAGTATCCCACTGCATCCCATATGGATCGTTTGAGCGTGAGCGAGCTGACTGCTCCCACATCCAATCGTTCAGCTTAGTGTTTCCACGGTTACGAGCGGTTTCGCTCCGCTGATAGTCACCATCCATGCTGCGCTCACGTATAGCATCGCTGTCCAGACGTGATCCCTCACCATTGGTGGTAACATCACTTGGTGTTCGTGTGCCGGTCTGGTCTTGCCCAGAACTACCACCGCTGCTGCCAACATCTGGTCCATTGTCATGCAGCACACGCCGCCTGCTCTGGCGTGCCCGATCATCACTCTGCGTATACCAACTGCTTGAAGCCAGCGGCGTGCTCTGCTGCATCTCGTTCCATTCGATCTCCGAAAAACTGGGCAGATTCCGAATCGAGTCCACTGTTCCAGCCATTGTGAAGTGCTCCTGAGTCGCGTTCCATTGCAGGGACCCGTAAGGCACTACAACACTCTGCGCGCCCAGACCCAACACTCCGCCACTCTTGACCACGACATGCGTGATTGTTCCCGATCCCCGGTCGATGATCAGATTCTCAAATTCACCTATTTTCTCACCCGTGCTAGCATAAATATCTCGATCATCCAGCCACGCCCAAGTGCGGAAGTTGGAGGCACTGTTCATCGAGCCAACCTCATTCCTGTAGTCCCTCGAGCTATCTGTGTTACGAGTTTGATCGTTCCGCGAGTTTGGCCTGGTTTCTTGCGCAGGCTTCTGGGTCTGTTCCGGGCGGCTCCCCTGTGCTGCCAGCATCGTCAACGGCAGTCCCGCTACGCCAAGCAGCAAGATCATCGTTCGTGTATTCGTTTCTCGCATGACAAGTTTTCCTTATATTAGTGATCAACTGCCTATTGCATGGAGTTCACTCCAGAACATTGGCGGTCATATCGCTTTGGACTTCTACACCATACAGAATCACCGTCATTTCGCGTCAGTCTCTGACACTGCGATAAATACGGCTTCATGCTTTCTTGTGAATGTCGTTCGTCTCGCCAGTAGTTTGCAGCACACGCCGACGGTCCCCTGCCCGCTGCAGCGTCGCCGCTGCCACAGGATTGAGCATCGCCGCGATCAGGCCAAATCCAAGAACAGCGAAGGCCGCCGCCCATCCAAGCCACAACCCTGCAATCACAGCCCCAATCGGCACAATCAGCAATCCGCCGATCAGCATGAGACGTAATCCTCCAGGACCCACTTTCGCATCGGCGGGTCGTCCCTCAACGCCCACCGCGTCAATCGCCGACGCGTTGGATTCGGCGGGTCCAGGCATCGCCAGCGCAGACTGCGGTGCAACTGTCGTACCAGGAACCAAAACCGCTTCGTGCATCGGAGTTGGGGAAAGGTCATCGGAAATCGGAGGCGATGTCATCGTTCATTCTCCAGACGACCCGGCTGACCGCATTGAGTCGAGCAGTAAATGCTCCCGCTTCGTATGTTCCAACGAAGCGGCAGCAGAACTTACCCCAATCTGAATGTCAGTATGGGGTAAGGTGGGGGCGTACAGGTTCAATACTTCTTGGACGAACTGCTGGACGAACTCGAACTACCGGCGCTGCCAGTGCCGGACGTGCTCGTCTCGTTCGTGCGCTTCCCGCTAGTGTCAGTCGATGAACCAGCGCTGCTCAAGGTGCTGTCACTCGTGGACCGCGCGTCCTTCCTTGCCATGCGAAGTTGATTCTCAACGTCGTGAATGCCCGACATCGCCGCGGCGATCTGCTCGATGCGGAACTTGTCGGATCGCTCAACCACTTCGCCGCTCAACTTGACAACGCCCTCAGTGACCTGGAGGTCAACATTCGCGCAGTCGATGCCCTCGTCCATCAGAGCCTCGCTGAGATCTTCCTGCAATCGCTGGTCAGACTTCTTGTAGCCCTTGGGAGGATTACCGCGGACTCGCGCGGAGCCGGAACCAGCATTCGACTGCGTGCCAAAGACCGAACTCAGCGAGCTATACGAGTTGCGTTGCGATGCGCCGCTGCCATACTCGCTGCGCTGACCACTCTGCTGACCAGCCTGCTGGGCCCAGATTCCTGACTGCCCAGATGATTGTCCAGATGACTGTGACGGATAGCCAGCATTCGCATAGTCGTGCTGCGCGGCTTGGTTGTGACCTGCCCCCCTCAACCCGGTCCAGCTTCAGGTACCGTTGCCTGGGATTGGA
>CAYRPC010000182.1:0-4600 GCA_964425995.1 uncultured Phycisphaeraceae bacterium | reverse complement strand
CTGCATGGTGAGTAATGCTCTGGGATGGTCCAATCTGCATCCGCGCAAACGATGGGCGGCCACTCGGAGGACCATCCTCCTTGCGACCGCCCATTGCGGATGACAAGATATGTATCGCTATTCCAAAGTCTGCGAAGCCCATGTTGCGCGAAACCCGATGCTTCAGGGGCCTCTGCGTGATGCCTTGAACTACCACCGATCGTCGCATGTCGATTTACAATTCATTTACTGATCAGCGCTTCTCGAGTTCCTTCATCCGCTCTTCCATGCGCTGCAGTTGCTCACGCAAAAGCCGGAGTTCCTCGCTCGCCGTGCCGTCGTTGCGATTGGCTCGGCCTCGGGGAGCAATCGGAGCAACCGGCGCAACTGGTGGGACAGGCTGCACAGGCACGACGAGCACTTCGCCGTTCTGACCCTCGCCCCAGAAATGACGTTGTCCCTTCGCGGCGAGCAATGCACTGGCTTTTTCGAGTTGATCCAACGCGTTCTGGAGTTGGTTGTTCGCTTCCGTGCGAACCGCATCAAGTTCTGTGGCCGCGGCCTCGCGTAGTTCTTCCATCGCCTCACGCAGTTCGTTGCGAGCCTCTTCAAGAGCCTGACGTACCTCGCTGGTATCGCCCATCTGGAGGCGGAATCGCTTGGCGAAGTCCTCCCCAAAAGCCCTGTTCATTTCTTCGCCCATCTTGTCCAGGCCTTGCATGTTCCACTGCCCCTCGGGCCAGACCGGCAACTCTCCCATGGCGTTCAACTGCCCGAGCCTTTGCCCGTCGTAGGCAACGAAACCGACGGTGACGATTTTCTGTTGCCCATCTCGGACAATCGTGAAGTCGGCCTGATCGCCGGCGTTGAACTTCCGTAGCAGGCCTCGGAACGTACCGTTGCCCAGTACCTCGTCCTTGCCAACCTTCAGGATCACGTCCCCCTCGCGAATGCCCGCGCTGTGCGCAGGAAGGCCCTCGATGATCGAGTCGACGACGACACCATCGCCACCATCCTCGACTTCGCTGAACGTAATGCCGAGCATCACCTTGGGGCGTTCGGGTTCGGCGAGAGCCAGACCTCGCAACGCATCCTGCCTTCCGCGCTGGCGATTCTCAACCTCACGAGGTTCCTGCCCCCCCTGGCGTCGAGCCGCTTCGCCATTGAATACCCGAGTGCGAACCCCAGGGCCAAAGCCGATGCCACGCCCGTTTAGTTCGATATCGATCGACTTCTCAACGTTGCCATCAATATCGAGAATCTCTAACTTGCCCTCCTGATGGCGATAGCGGTTCTTGGGCACAACCTTTCCGTCCACTTCGACGCGAGTGATAACGCCGTCCACTGCCTGCACGCTGTATGTCTTCCCATTTTCATTGATCGTGACCGAACTGGTCGAGCGGCCACGCACCTGGGCCTGATTTGCGTCTCTCTCTTCGTCACCTGCATCGCCGTTCAACGGACGATCGAAACTGCCATCTTGGGCGGGCGGTGGCGTTGGGGGTTGGACCGGCACGGGAGCGTTCTGGGCAATGCTGATGGCTGTGCCCGCGAGCGTGGCGAGCCCTGCCGCAAGCATGGTCCACCGACGAAGCCAAGCCCTGTCCGACATGTTGTTTCCGAGCAGATTGAGTTGCATGAATGTCTCCATTGCTTTCGTCCGCGTTCGTATGTTGCGCGTGCGTCGGCACACGCATGTTGACGTTTCAAGTCCGATTGATAGGGTCTTCACAGCGCGCCACGATTGTCCGAATTGGGATTGCCCGAGTTGCGAGTACCCGATTCACGATTGGCAGGGCGATACACGCGGGGTCGCACCTGCACTGCGGCGGGCTGGCCCGTTTCGCTCGTGCTGCTTCGATAGAACTGCGATACTCGCGCCCGTTCGACAATTCGTCGCGTGAAGACAATGTCGTAGGAACCATCGTCGTTGGGAATAGTCTCGATGATTTCATTCTCGGGCATCTGCCCCAGAACGCGACCTTCCGCCTTGCCCTTGTCCAAGGACCTGGCGAGTGCGTCGAGATAGCTCGCGCCGGGCAGGCCGGCCGTGTTTGTTTCTTGATCGTTTGGAATCGGAGACGAAAGTTCGGGCGTAGCGATCATCGGCCGGACCATCGCCAGTGCCAGCATCGCTGCTAACGCCCAACCCGTGAAAGCCCCAACCCGTCCCATACGTCCATTGCTCCAGCGATGCCGAGTTGGTCCGTTATCGCCATCACGCCGGGAAGCATGCATAGAAGCAGGTAGGGAAGATTCCTTCGCATGTTCGATGGTGCGTGTTATATCCGCACTTGGTAATTCGACACGTTGCGCCACTTCGCTCGCCAAGCCAACCCGCCAGGTCAGCACTTGGAGATGGTGATAGCTTAGCGCGAGATCCTTCCACACACTGTTCGCCTGGCGTGCGTGCCCCTGCAGCAACACCCACTCGGCCTGCGATGCGGACCCATCGACGGTGCGGCTGATGAGCAGTTCAACATCATCAGTTGAAAGCACCTCGGGCGAAGCGTTGTCAGACGGATTGGAAAAATTCTGGTTCATCGTGTATGTGTTACCTGCTTTGCAAGGCTTGGCCTTCCAGGACTTGGACTTCTCGGGCTTGGCTATCCCGTCGCGATATCGCTGAGCGAGACCAACTGGACGAGAAGCACAAACCACAGACTTTCATAGAGATGCGCGCCGCGAAAGCATCCGTCAAGAACTGCGCAACTGCCTATTTTTATCCAGCCCATTTCCCTCGCCCTCAGATTGCTTCGCACACGCCTCGCGAAGCATCCGCCGGGCTCTGGCGATGCGCGTCTCGACCGTCGTTTCGGGTAGTTCCAGGACCTGACCAATCTCACGATACGACATGCCATACACCGCCTTCAGTAACAACGGCTCGCCATACCCCTCGGGCAATTCGCGTGCCATCGCCACCAGCCGCTGGCCTTCTTCATCTATCGCAAGTTGTTTGCTCGCACTATCGCGATCGCGCGTGTCCCCACTGCCGCTGCTAATCCGAGCCACAATCCCCACAGCCACACCCGCGAATGTCCCCGCAGTTGTCTGATCCCCATACCAGCCCGGCTCAACTTCGCCACCCACGGCATCGATTGCAACTACGGCTTCCCGCAAGTTTCCTTTTCGGGCCGCCAACCTGGCAACATTGATGGCCACGGTGCGCAGCCAAGGCTTGAATGCCCCCTTGTCACGAACCTCGCCGCCCTTGCGGACAATCGCGAGGGCAACCTCCTGCAGCAGGTCGTCCAGATCTGCCCATCGGGGCATGTATGCCATCAGGATCGCTGCCACCCAACGCCGGTGGTCTTGCCACAACACACCCAGCTCGTCGAGAGAGAGCTGAGGGCATGGGCTCGAGAGTGAGTTGTCAACCAAGGAATCGGTTCTTCCCGTTTGGGTTTCGGTTTGCACCGGCGTGGCGACATCAGCAAACTGCTTCGCCAGTTCGGGCCGAAACGCCACACCTTGATTCCAAACTTGGATCATGCACTTCCGCCGCGTCGGCCCCACCGTCCGTCACACATACGAAGAGATACGCCCGAGAGCGACTTCCGTCATGCCGGGCAGTAAGTTCTTCGGAAAGAAAGGGTCGAGCGCTTCAGCTGCAGAGGGTTGATGTAAGGGATTTGAGTTTCCAGGCGGCGGTCGGGGGGATTTGAGTTTGCACTACATCCCGGGAGCCATGATGGAGAAGCTGCAAATCTGATAGAACTAATGATGTCTGGCTGGCGACGACGCCAGCAAGCAACCATAGATCAAGACACAAACGCATGTGAAAAGGATGGTCCAAAAGGCAACAGGGAGAGAAGAATGCTGGGTATCGAGAAGAAAATAGTCTGCAAGAATCCTAATCCAGTTGCTCTATGTCAAGTTGCTCTGTCCGGGCTGGAGGTGGATCGCGGAGCGATGAGAAATGTGCAGGAGCAAAAACAAAGAACCCCTCGAGGTTTACCTCGAGGGGTTCAAGCGTTGGCGATGACCTACTTTCCCTCAGAGAAGTATCATCGGCGGCAAAGGCTTAACTGCTGTGTTCGGGATGGGAACAGGTGTTTCCCTTTGCCTATATTCACCAACAAACCGGCGACGACGCGTTTCCGCGTTGCTGCCGGTCAACCAAGAACAAACTCCGTAGAGCAAGCTCTTGGCAAACCGGATGGCGATTGACTGTTGAAAACTTAACTAGAAACTAGATACTACAAACTTATTACCTTGCGTTGCGTATTGTGCAGCGCCAACTGTAAGTTCAGCCTAGCGAGATTCAACATAAAGTTGAAAGTTATCGCGGCGGCTGGTTGGCGTGACCAAACTTCGACCGTTAGTACCGCTCAGCTAAGGGCATTACTGCCCGTACACATGCGGCCTATCAACCTGGTAGTCTACCAGGGGTCTTTCGTCTTGCGACTAGCAAGCCTCATCTTGTGGGGGGCTTCCTGCTTAGATGCTTTCAGCAGTTATCCCTGCCATACGTAGCTACCCAACTGTGCACTTGGCAGTGCAATTGGATCACCAGGGGTATGTCCAACCCAATCCTCTCGTACTAAGGTTGACTCCACTCAAGCTTGCAACGCCCACAACAGATAGGGACCGACCTGGCTCACGCCGGTCTGAACCCAGC
>CAYRPC010000181.1:0-4667 GCA_964425995.1 uncultured Phycisphaeraceae bacterium | reverse complement strand
CGGGCATCGTCCTCTTTGATCTTGAAGACAATCTTCATCAGGTCGCTGCCGATATCTGCGATCTTGGTAAAAATGCCGCCCGCGATGCGAAGGGCCGCGGCACCGAGCGATTCACCGATGGCAAAGCCGATCAGGCAGGCACCCGCGAGGTCGCTGGGCAGGAGCAGCAGGATGGCGAGCATGATGAACAGTTCGACGCTGATCAGCATCATGCCGATGGACATGCCGGCCTTGAGCGGAATGGCGTAGCAGGGATAGGGCTTGCCCTTCAGGCTTGCGAACGCGGTGCGCGAGTTGGCGAAGGTGTTGACGCGGATGCCATACCACGCCACGGCATAACTGCCCAGCACGCCGATGACGGCGAAGAGAACGATGAGCCCGACGCGTGCAATGCCAAACCCGCTCTTGAACTCACCGGTTGCGATATCGATGACCGGAGTAGGAGCGAAGACACCGAAGTAGATGGCCGCGATGGATCCGATGAACAGGAACAGGCGGGCAAGGAACTTGCCCTGCTGAATCATGTACGACTTGCAGGTGGTATAGATGAGCTCGCTGACTTCGAGCATGCTGCTGTGGACGGGCATGTTCTTGAGTTGGGTGTAGATAATCGCGCCGAAGACCAGGCCCAGCAGCGAGATAAAGAAACCTGACAGCAGCAGGTCATGCCCGCCGATGCCCATGAACTTCACAAGATTGAGGTCTGGGATGACCAGGTTGGCTTCGCCGCCCGGCTTCTGGAAGACCGGGGTATCTACTCCGACGGGGCCGGATGCCAGGGCGGGCTGGGCCGTCAGCAACGTGCCCAGCACGATGGCGAGCACAGCGAGGGTCCTCGTGCCAAGCAAGCCGAGGTGGCTCAGAAGGCTCACAAGCGGTTTGTGTTCCGTCATATGGACTTGTGTGGTTGATGGTGCGAATTGGCTCACGCAAAACCTCCTGGGGAAAACTGTCGCGATGTCTCTACTTTGAAGTCTCTGTCGTGAAGTATTCCAGAGACAGATGAGTTGTCGGCTGTCTTCGAAAGACCGAACTTTGCCGGGAACCCGGCGGGCAATCCAGTCTGGAATGTTACGAACAATCAAGCCCTAACAAGCCCTCTACTAACAAGCCCCCGGAGCATTGCGGGTCGAAAGTGGCCTGAACGCAAAGCATGGGCCAACGCCCAAGGCTGCAATACATGGACAGCGCCGCTGGCAGGACAAAGGCAGGGAGTGCTGGTGGGCAAGCACAAAGGGTCGAGAAAAAAAGCGGATCGTGCATACGACCCGCCCTGCTCTACCCACGGAACCAAACCAGTGTTTCATCGGCTGGCACGAATTAGTCGCGAGAACGACCGCCGCCACCGAAGCCGCCACCATATCCGCCCGGACCGCCAGCGCCAGCCTTGGCACCCTTGCCGCCCTTGGCATCCTTCGCGTCCTTGGCGTTCTTGGGAATGAACGTGCCGTCTTCCTTCATGCGGCGGGCAACGCTCTTGCGGGCATCGCGCCGTGCGCGTTCGCTTGGCTTCTCGTAGAACTCCTTGCGACGAACGTCCTTCGTCAAGCCTTCCTTTTCGCAGAGCTTCTTGAAGCGCCGCATCAGGCCCTCAACCGTCTCACCGCTTCTTGCCTTCACGCGAATCGACATGCAATGCCTCATCAATATGGCGCAATTGCGCCGTGAGTGGAACCAAGCCCCGGGCCCAGAACACCCACACGAACGGGGTCTTTCGACCTCTTCGAGTAGGGCCTAGATTGAAGCGCGCTCGACATCAGGTTTCAAGGCGCAAACACGAAACATTGTTCGACATCCGTTCGGATTATGGCCGTCCCCCTCACCGTGGGCCCAAATCGGCAATTCGTGCCGATGCGTCCAACTGGCCGAATCTACGCCATGCGCGTGCTTTTCCTCTTCGCGTCCCTTGCCATGCTGCCTGCCTGCTCGACTCCTATCCCTGTCTCACAGGGGCGGACCAACGTCATGGCAACCTATGACATGCCGCACCTCTCGGCGGTTTTACCGGTTGAGGCACGAGTGCCTGCTGTCATTGCCGCGGCGGAGGCGACCGTGCGGGCACGCGGCTATGCGGTCGTTGACATCAGCAGTGCCGAGGAAATCGGCAAGGTGGTCGCCCGCCCGCCCCGCACCAGTGACATCCCCACTGTCCGGATCGAGTCCTACAAGGTCTTTCAAGGCACCAAAGTCGTGGTGACTTTCTGGCCCTGGGGCGACAACGCGGCCAGCCGTAGCATTCTGGACGGCATCCTGCAACGACTTGGCCTCTGACGATGGGCACACGCGATAGAGACGCAAAGCGGGAGAGCATTCGATGTTTCCGTGTGTTTCGCATTTTCCACATGGTTCCGCATCGCTCTATCCTTCGCAATGCCAGTTGATGTCAAGAAGGTGTCACTCCGCCCGCTTTCCTTCAAGCATGTCGACGATGCGCTCGCCGAGATGGAGCGAATCGCCGTCGCGGAGCAAGTCGGCACGCTTGAACGCAAGGGCAACTGGGAAGTGGGGCAGATACTGGGTCACCTGGCGCACTGGATTCAGTGGAGCTTTGACGGTTCACCAATCAAGCCGCCCTGGTTTGTGCGGCTGCTAGGCCCGATGATGAAGAACAAAGTACTCAATGGCAAAGCCCCCCAGGGCTTTCGATTGCCCGGAGCCCCCGAAGGCACGTATGGCGTGGACAAGATCACGGTCGATGAAGGCCTGCGCCGCTGCCGCGAACAGTTCGGGAGATTGAAGGCTGGCAGCCCGAGCATCCCCAACGCTGTGTTTGGAAAGATGTCGCACGAGGAATGGCTGAAACTGCACCTGCGGCATGCCGAGACGCACTTGGGATATTTGCAATACGACATGCAGGCCAGGCGATAAGCAATGCTCGCGAGACTCCAGGCACTCACTTTCGCGTTGGGCGACAATCGCATGCTGCTACCCTAGATTGTGCCTGATACCAACCTCCCCGAAGTTGATGCCCAACTCTACCTCCACCCGCAGACGCTGGCTCGTTTGTCGTCCTTTGAACTGCGGGCCAAGATGATCGTGGAGGGTTTTTCCAGCGGGCAGCATCGTTCGCCATACCAGGGTCTCTCCGTGGAGTTTGCTCAGCATCGGCCCTATGTGCCTGGCGATGATCTGCGCCACCTGGACTGGAAAGTCTTCGGGCGCACCGACCGGCTGCACCTCAAGCAGCACCAGCAGGAAACCAACTTTGACCTCATCATTCTGGTCGATTCCTCGGGCAGCATGAGTTATGGCAGCCGATCCTTTGAAGAAGCGAGCGGCGAAGGCGTGAAACTTTCCGCCGATGGACGGGCCCATTGGAGCAAGTTTGATCATGCCACCGCGCTTGCCGCGGCTTTGGCCTATATCACACTTCGTCAGGGTGATCGCGTGGGGCTGGTGGTGTTCGCCGACGAGGTTCGGGCGATGCTCAAACGCAGCAGCGCGCAGGGCACATGGCGTCAGATCGTAGGGGCGCTGTCGCTGCATCCTGTGGAGCCGACCAACCGCAACCGCAAGACCGACCTGCTGCGCGCGACCGATCAGGCCCTGGGCAAGATGACCAACCGCTCGCTGGTCGCGATCATCAGCGACTTTTTCATGGGGGCCGACCACGTGCGCGATGCGCTTGCCCGCCTGCGATTCAAGGGGCACGACGCGATGCTCTTCCAGGTGCTCGACCGCGAGGAGGAACGCTTCTCGTTTGTCGATGCTGCACCCTTCGAAGGGCTGGAGGGCGAAGCGGCCGTGCGGATTGATCCGCGGGCCTTGCGCGAGGCGTACCTCAAGGTCGCCAGCGAAAATATTCTCGCGGTCGAGAAAGCCGCGAGAGGCTTTGGCTATGACTACCAGAAACTCAGCACGCACACCTGGCTTGGCCCGCCGCTCGCGGAGTTTGTTGCCCGGCGCAACGCGATCATCCGACGCAGCAAGAGCGGCTGACCAAGTGCTGAGGATCAGAGACCGCACCCTGTGCAGGGGCCCACGCTGAAGACGAGCAGGAACGACGAAATGTCGCAGGGGTCAAACTTCACGTCAATGTAACCTCGGCTCTTCTTGCTGTGCATCTCGCACATCTGGATGTTCCAGTATTGGTTGGGAATGACGAGCGCAGGCTGGCATCGACTTGGCTTCCAGTTACCATTTCTTGTAGTCCGAGATTCCTATTTTCCTGCGGTCGGTAACCGGGCTTCGCAGCACTACGCTTGCGTTGGCATGGAGGCACGTCCAAACAACCTGCGCACTGGGAGGTCGCAATGACCTTCGCCAACCCCGCGCTCTTGCTCGCAGGGCTTCTCTGTGTCGGCGTTCCGATTCTGATCCACATCCTTATGCGCCGGCGTCGCAAGCCGGTCTCCTGGGGCGCGATGGATTGGCTCATGCAGGCCTATCGCCAGCAGCGACGGCGGATGCGATTCGAGCAGTTGCTCCTGCTCGCGCTGAGATGCCTGCTCATTGCACTCGTGGGCGTGGCCTTGGGCAAGCCGCTGCTCGGTTCACGCGGAGGCGCCAACACAGCGAGGCCAAAGACTCTCGCCATTGTGCTAGACACCAGCCTCGCCTCGCAGGCAATCACGCCTGTAGGGGTCGGTGGGGTGGGGGGTAGTGGGGGCGAGTCGGCTCTCGAACGACACAAGCAAGCAGCGCTCGCGATGCTCGATCAGTTGGAC
>CAYRPC010000180.1:0-4697 GCA_964425995.1 uncultured Phycisphaeraceae bacterium | reverse complement strand
CAAGCCGCAAGCACGCCCTGGTCGAGTCCGACGGACGGGGCGGATACCACGTCCGCGATCTTGGCTCCCGCAACGGCACGCTTGTCAACGAGGAACGCATCGCAGAGAAGGTGCCGCTCAAGGCGGGCGATGTCATCCGCGTGGGTCAGCACGAGTTCCTGCTGGTCTGCGAGTACTCAAAGGAAGAACTCGCCAGCAAGCGGCATGTTGATCGCGTGCTCGAAGAGGCACCGGTCGGGCCGCCTGCGGCCAACCGTTCCGATGCGGTGGGATGGATGTTCGAACTCGCGGACATGATGGGCAGCCTGCTGCCCAAGTCCAACCCCGAGAACGTCTCGGTGATCGATGCGCATGGAGCGCCCAGCGATGTGCTGACCGGTACCAGCGACGGGCCAAACGCGGTGCGGCTAATGCTGCAACTGGCGAGCAAGAGCCGCGCCACGGATATTCACTGCGAGCCCAAGGCGGACTTTGTGAATATCCGCATGCGCGTCGATGGCGAGATGATCCCGATCATCGAGTTGCCCAAGCGCGTGGGCGAGTTGGCGTTTGGCCTCGTCAAGTCGGCCTGTCACATGCAGATCGCGGGGCGCGACGCGGTGCAGGATGGGCACTTCTCCAGTGTCTTTCCCGATCGTCGCGTCGAGTATCGCGTCAGTTTCACGCCCAGCGTTCACGGCGCCAAACTGGTTCTCCGCGTTCTTGACCAGCGCGGCGCGCCGGGCAGCGTCCGCGATCTGGGCCTTGCCAACTACATGGAAGACCGCATCCGAGCGATTTGCAACCAGGACAGTGGCCTGATCGCCACCTGCGGTCCCACCGGCAGTGGCAAGACCACCACGCTCTACAACTGCATCCGCGAGATTGATCGCCAGTCTCGCAACGTCATCACCATCGAGGATCCCGTCGAGTATCAACTCAGCGGCGTGACGCAGATTCCCGTCGATGACCACAAGGGGAACAACTTCGGCAATCTGTTGCGCAGCGTTTTGCGCCAGGATCCCGACGTCATCCTCGTGGGCGAAATCCGCGACGAGGAAACCGCTCGAACCGCGATGCAGGCGGCCCTGACTGGCCACCTGGTTTTTTCAAGCGTCCACAGCAAGGACAGCATCACTGCGGTGTTTCGCCTGCTTGACCTCAAGGTCGAGCCTTACTTGGTTGCCAACTCGCTGAATCTGGTCCTGGCCCAGCGTCTGGTTCGCGCGCTGTGTGAGACTTGCAAGCGGGCAACGCCCGTCACGCCAGGCCAGGCTACGCGCATCGGCAAGTGGCTCTCGGGCAAGACCCACACCTTCGCCGCGACCGGCTGTGGCAAGTGCTTGCGCACCGGCTATCGCGGGCGTCGCGCGCTGTTTGAGATGCTCGACTTCAACGACGAACTCCGCGACATCGTGCTGAATAAGCCCAGCATCGCCGCTATGAAGAAGGTCATCGAGCAGGGTCTCTTCACCACATTGCAGCAGAGCGGCTGGAAAATGGTGGCCGAAGGCTCGACCACGATCGACGAAGTTGAACGGGTTGCGGGCATGACCTGAATTCGTCCCATCGATCTCTGAGATGGGCGGCAAACAGTCGTTGGTACAAAAGAACAACGCACGCCCGTTGGGGCGTGCGTTGCAGAATATTAAACTTCTGTCGATGACCACTTATGGAGTGGTGGGCGTGATGACACCCGTGGCTTCATCAAAGTAGCTGGCGTAGATGTTGTTCTGGATGGTGCCCGAACCGGTTGCGCCGGTCTGCCAAACCCATCCAAAGGAGGCCGCACCGTGCGTGCCAGCCGCATTACTGATAGTGATCAGCGAGCGCTGAGCATCGGTCAGAGGACCAGCGGGGTTCTTGGGGGCTTCCTTGATGAAACTGCCGCCAATCATGCTGGTCGCGTCCGTGGGAATGCCCCAGCCTTCACCAGCGAAGTCGGGATACGCGTTGGTCTTCGCGTAGTACAACTCGGTCTGGCGCTGCAGGGTGCCCAACTGGGTCTTGAGGTTACCAGCCTGGCTGTCCTGGGTGGCGCTGGTGAACTGGGGCACCACGATCGCGGCGAGGATGCCCAGGATCACGACGACGATCAGGATTTCGATCAGGGTAAAGGCCTTCTTGATTTGCTTCTTGACGTTACGCATGCGTACTCACTCCTACGAAAAAATGAACGGGCAACCACGCCCGTCGTCCGGGCGACCTTCCCGCTCCCCTTGGGGCGCGGTGGGCCGACCTTCAGCTGAACCCGGTCGGCCCCGCCGCTGGACGCCAGCGACTACGTTCGGGCTGCCCGGACAAGTTCAGAAACGCGCACGAGGCCTTTCGACAGCGCACGCGATACGAATCAGGATCATTCAGTCGGTCGCGGTGGTGGTGACGCGGGGCGTGGGATCTGTCGCGTCACCTTCCTCGAGGAAGTAACTGGCGTAGATCTGGTTGTCGTCGGTGTTGAAGACCCATCCCGTGGACGCAGAGCCATACACAGTGCCCGTCACTTCGCTCACGGCCTTGGCGGCGGCGTCGGATTGACTGGGCCAGGCGGGGTTGGTGGGTTCGTTCTTGAGCAGTTCATCGCCATTGGTGCCAACCACGCCCACGGTGAGGTCGTCCCAGTTGGTCGTGAGGTCGGGATAGGCACCGTTGTTCTGGGCGGCGTAGAGCTCGATCATGTTCTGGACGGAAGAGAGTTGGGCGGAGAGATTGCCACCACGAGCGTCGTTGGTGGCGGTGGTGAACTGAGGAACGACGATGCCAGCCAGGATGCCCAGGATGACGACCACGATCAGGATTTCGATCAGCGTGAATGCTTTACGGAGTTGGGTTCGCATGACCATCTGTTCCTGAACTTCACCGCGCGAGGTTCGTGCCCCGTTGCGGTAGTCACGGGGAACATCGACACCACCAAGAGGTGCAATTCAGGCGTGTGGATGTCAAGGCGCGAGGAATCGCATTTGCGCATGTGGCATATGTCGCAGACCGGATAAACGGACCGGGGTTGGGCAGAGCAGGGATGGTGGCTTGGGCACAGGCGGGAACGCCTGTGTCACCATCTTTCCTTTTCTATGCCAAGGACAGACGTTGCAGGAGGCCCGTCGTCGCGGCATCGAGCATGTCAAAGACGGTCTGGAACCCTTCGGTGCCGCCGTAATACGGATCGGGCACATTCATATCATGGCTGGGGCCATGGCCGGGGTCATGCTCGGGCAGGTGTGTGCATGTCGGGTCAAAGCTTCTATAGAGGATCGTGCGTTCTGCGGGCAGGCCAAGGTCCAGTAAGTCCGCGCGGTTGCGCTCGTCCATCGGGAGGATGAGGTCAAAGCGCTTGCCATCGACCTCTACATCCACTTGGCGAGCGACATGCTCAAAGCACACCCCACGGCGCTGCGCGATCATGTGCGATCGCGGGTCGGCATCGTGCCCGACGTGCCAGTTACCTGTGCCGCAACTATCGATCACCAAGCGGGGTGGTGTGAGCAGGCCCCGCTGAGCTGCGCGATGCTGGAGAATGCCTTTGGCCAGCGGACTGCGACAGATATTGCCCAGACAGACAAATAGTACCGCGATAGGCTGGCGTGTAGCAGCACGTCCAGCGAGCATGTCAAGGTATTCGACTTGTGCGTTTGTCCATGACACGTTTCAGGATAGTGCTGGCTGGGCATACGCCAGGTGCTCGATCGCACGCACCAGGGCTGCGGTGGGCGGGATATCAGATGGAACCAGGTTTGCTGGCGTGCATGGGAGTTGCTGAATCGCGGCGAAGATGCCCCGGGCCAGATCGGTTGAGCGCGAGGATGGTGCGACGTGTATGGGCATCGGGAGGGACGCTGCATTTCCAACTGGTGCAATCAGCGTCCCAGGTCCGTGCAGATGGCTCCAGAGCGCGGCCCAGACGCCGCAAGCAAATGGTGACAGTTGGGGGTTGGCTGGAGCGAGCACGCCCAAGTCTGCGGCGGCCAAGACCCGCGCGAGCGGGCGATCCCACACGATCATTCGCACGGCGTATCCGCGCTCGTCAACGTGGCGAAGCGCACGGGGCAGCGACTGAGCGCATGCGGGCACGATCAGCGTCATGGGACGATCGCAGACGGCATGGGTGTTGGCGGCCAGTTGCAACTCGTTGGCCTCGGGCGGGCAGGCACTGTCACCCAGCGCGATCACGACACGATCGGTTGGGGCGATGCTCAACTGGCTTCGGAGCGATTCACGCGTCAGGCTGGCATTGATGGCACGAGGACGCAGCGCCGGCACAGGCAGATCAACCCATGGTCCGATGGTATCTGCACGCTGCAGCCGGCCAGTCTGTGCATCGATGCAGAAAGCCTTGGCGCGAGATTCTGATGGTAAACGTTGCATCAGCGCACGGGTCGCGTGTCCCCAGCCCACGATGGCGTCGATATTGCCCACGCTTCGCAGCAAGCGACGGGTGCTATGTCCCGCCAGTCCTGCACGGCCAAGCACCGGTGCGAGTGAGACGACATTGCGAAGGCCCGCGTGGTGCGTGAAGTCACGAGTTGCTGTGCCGCCCAGCACGACAACAACGTGGTCACACTCGATGCTCTTGTCCGCGATCATCGCCCGCAGGACGTGCAAAGCACCTTCGCCCGAGACTTGATTCGAAGGGTGTGCAAGATCAGCATGGTCTGGCGTGAGCCAGCATGCGCGAGGTTGCAGAGGTTGGAGCAGGTGTAGGAATCGCAAGTTGTGCGGGGGGG
>CAYRPC010000179.1:0-4789 GCA_964425995.1 uncultured Phycisphaeraceae bacterium | reverse complement strand
CCCCCGCCCACACCCGGGCCCACCTTCGCCCGCCGCATCACAGTGCCTCGCTTCGCCACCACCCATGATTGCCCTCAAGCAGCGCGCTCGTCACCAGCGCCGCATGAGTACATCCAGACTGATTGCACGCAGACTCATTCTCATTCCTCACCGCGTTTTCCTCACCGTACTTCTCCGTGCGATCAATCATCAATCCTCCTACCGAGGTGCCCACTCCCGCCCCTTGAGTTGCCCCAGCCGCTTCTTCCACGCCTCCAGCAATCGCAACTCGGCTGGTCTATCCCCCGTCTCGCCCACCATCGCACTCAGCCTGATCCGCTCTGGCCCTACTGCTCCCCCCCGAACCTCACGCGATGCCAGCACACGCATGGAATCATCCCGAATCGTGAGATACTCCCATTCGAGAAACTCCCGCCCAGCATCAACCCGCGCCGGCTTGGTCTCAACCAGCCCAACCTCCGCCGCGCTGGCAGCAACAAGCAGCGCTGCGCTTAGATCATCCCAATCCGCTTCTACTTCCACAACCAAAGCCTCCTTGAAGTGCGGCGCATTCGGCATCGGGGCCGAAGCGGCGTAAGGGCTCGCGCAGCTGCCCCAAACCACCACGAATGCGATCAGAACCGCAACCCCTACAATACTTTTCAAATGACGAACGAGCATCAGAATCAGTCCCTCCAATCTCCTCTAGAATAACCCGACTGAGACTGGGCAGCGCCATGCCGCGCGGCCAGTCCCGATGGGTGCGTGCGTCAAACGCTCGTTGCGTCCGCACCCCTTGACTTGGAGCCTGCACGTTTGGAACTCACCATCAAAGTCCCCGCAGGCCAAGACCGCCTGGGTGTCGTCGGCACCGCAGACCGCAACCTCAAGATTCTCCGCGATGCCCTGGGCGTGCGCATCATGTCGCGGGAGAACAAAATCATTATCAGTGGCGATGACCACGAAGTGACCGCTGCCCGTCGTGTCCTGCAAGCCCTCTCCGATGCCGCCCATCGCGAGCAGCCCCTCAACCGCCAACAAGTCCTCGATCTGATCGCAGAACAAACCGCCGAAGCCAGCCGTGTGCGCAAGGGATGGACCGCCGACCGTTCCCATTCGCACCCTCACTCGCGCCCCCACACGCAGCACGACTCGCGAGAAGACGCTCGCAGCGATCGCTCCGAACGTATGGGCAAGGGCGTTCGCAACTTCCGTGATGATCATCTGGACGCGCACGATGACTTCACCGAAATCGACAACGAACCCTGGGAAGAACGCCTCAACGTCTATGTCGCTGGCAAGCCCGTCCGCCCACGCACCCCCAACCAACTCACCTATCTCGCTTGCATCCGCCAGTTCGATCTCGTCTTTGGCCTGGGTCCCGCTGGTACGGGTAAGACCTACCTCGCTGTTGCCGCCGCAGTTCACCTGCTCCGCAGTGGTCGCGTCAAACGCGTCGTTCTCACTCGCCCCGCCGTCGAAGCCGGCGAAAAACTCGGCTTCTTGCCGGGCGACCTCCGCGACAAAGTTAATCCCTATCTGCGTCCCCTGTTCGATGCCCTGCACGACATGATGGACTTCGGCACCGCACGACGCTTCATGGAGAACGACGTCGTCGAAGTCGTTCCCCTCGCCTTTATGCGCGGCCGCACGCTCAACAACGCTGCCATCATCCTCGACGAAGCCCAGAACTGCACCAAGGGCCAGATGAAGATGTTCCTCACCCGCATGGGCCAGGGCAGCAAGATGATCGTCACGGGCGACCCCACCCAAACCGACCTTCCCGAAGGCCTTGAGAGCGGCGTGCTCGACGCCGCCAACCGCCTCGCCAAAACCCAAGGTGTCGCGTTCGTTGGCTTCGAGCAGGAAGACATCGTCCGCCACGAACTCGTGAAGCGCATCATCCGCGCGTACGACGACGTGGAAGATCCCAAACCCACCCGAAACCGTCGACTCCCACGCCCAAATCCCACGCTTCAGTCCGAGAACAGCCAACTCACCCCTCCTCCCATGCCGATGCATGGTCAGTCCAACGAGTAACTCCACTTCCCTGCCTTCGCCACTATCACTTCTCAGCTCAGACGGCTCCTGTTCTGTGCCACTGCGTTCCACACTCCCACCCCGCTTGTCTCGCTCAGACTCCAAACCCGCCAGCCGCACTGAGGGCCTCTCCAAAAGCCTTCACCAACGCCGCCGCGCCTTTGAACGCCAGGCCCTGGGCTTTCCCGGCATGACCCGCCTGGTCGATGCGCTGATGCAGCCCAGCGCCACGCTCGGCGCAGCGATCGCACTCGCCTTCGCTATTGCCGCCTCGCTCCTTGTCCTCTGGACTCGCGGCCAAGTTCTCGTCGCGGACGGCCGCGTGATGAACGAGACCCGTCTGGTCCGCGTCGAGCAACTCGTCACCGTCGACGAAGCCCAGACCAAGCAGCGCCAGGAAGCCGCACGTCGTACCACGCCGCGCGTCTACGTCGCAGACGACACGGTGATCGCGGGCGTCATCACCTCGATCCGCTCCCTCCCCGCAACCCTCGACAGCGTCACGGACATCAAGGACCTCGACGAGGGCGTGCGCGATCTATTCCGGCTTGATGAAAAGTCGATGGGCGATGTGCAGCAGCGCACCCAGGAAGGCACGCTCCGCGAGGACTGGGAATTACACACCAACGAACTCGAAGCCTTGCTCTCTCGTCGCCCCCTCGTGGATGCCCAGACCTATCAGCGCTCGCTCCAGGAAGGCTCGCACAGCATGGTGCGTCTGATGGCCCTCCCGCCATCCATGAGCACCGAAAACCCTGGTCAGGTCCTTCGTTCCGAAGCCCTGCGCAGCGAACTGGTCAACCTCTCCGATCCCGCGATGCTTGATCGAGTGATGCAGTCTCTCGCCCGCGATGCCGGGTTCCTCCAACCCCTGCGCAATGTCGTCGTCGCTCGCCTCACTCGCATCGACAAGCCCACGTACACATACGACTCTGCTGCCACCGCCCAGGCACAGAACGAAGCCGTCTCCACCATCCAACCAGTTGAGGCACGCGTCCCCAGGGGCGAAGTGATCTTCCGGCGAGGTGATGTCCTCAGCCAGAGCCAGCGCGAGATGTATCGCGCCGAACTCCTCGCCCACGCCAAGACTCTCCCCTGGCTGACCATCTGGCTTGAGCGTGTGAGCATCGCCACCGCCTGCGCAAGTATCGCCCTTGCCATGTCGGGCTACGCCGTCCTTTTCGCGCCGCGCATCAAGCGTCGTGCCTCGCGCGTGCTTGGACTTTCGCTCCTCCTCCTCTCTGCCCTGGCTATCGCCTGCATCGGCACCACCATCTCCCCAAACCTTGCCACGCCCCTCGCTGTTCTCCCCAGCGCCTTCATCACCGTCCTGGTTTGCATTGGCTATGACCGACGCTCCGCCCTGGCCTTCGGCCTGCTCCACGGCTTCCTGGTCTGCCTCGCCCTGCGCCAGGATGTCGCCACCATGGCCATCATCACGACCGGCGTCGGCTGTGTCGTGAGCACGCTCAAGGAAGTCCGCGACCGCAGGAGCCTGGTCCGCACCAGCCTCCTCTCAGGCGCGGGCCTTGCCGCTGCAGTTGTCATCTTCGGCCTCATCAGCCGCCCCCTCGAAACCACTTTCCTCGATACCCAGCTCCCCGACTGGCTCGACAAGACTTTCCCCATCGTCATCGCCGAACTCCTCTGGGATGCCGCCCTGTGCGCCGCTGGCATGCTTGTCGTGGGCGGCCTCACGCTCTTTGCCCTCCCCCTGATCGAACGTGCCTTCAACGTCATCACCGGTATGACGCTCACCGACCTGCGTGATCCCAAGCAACCCCTGCTCCGCGAACTCCAACTCCGCGCACCAGGCACCTATACCCACTCTCTCAACGTCGCCAGCATCGCAGAGCAGGCCGCTGAATCCATCAACGCCGATAGCCTGCTGACCTACGTTGGTGCTCTCTACCACGACGTGGGCAAGATGAACAAGCCCGAATACTTCGTTGAGAACCAGACCGCCGGCATCAACAAGCACGACCGCCTCTCCCCTGCCATGAGCCTCCTCATCGTCGTCGGCCATGTCAAAGACGGTATGGAACTCGCCCGCGAATTCAAACTTCCCGTCCGCCTCCAGCACTTCATCGAGGCCCACCACGGCACCACTCTCGTCGAGTACTTTTTTCATCGTGCCAAACAGCGGGCAATTGAGGCCGCTGCCCGCGAGGGCCTCGAAGACGAGGAAGACGCAACCCTCCCCGACGAGTTCGAGTACCGCTATCCAGGCCCCAAGCCCCGCACCAAGGAAGCCGCGATCCTGATGATCTCCGACGCCAGCGAGAGCGCGTGCCGGGCCATGGGCGAACCCACGCCCGCCAAGATCGATGCCCTCGTCCGCAGCATCGCCAATCGTCGCCTGCAGGATGGCCAGTTTGACGACTGTGAAATCACGCTCAAGGAAATCAACGCCATCGTCGAGTCCGTTGCCCGCACCCTCGTGAGCATGTATCACGGCCGCATCGCCTACCCGGGCGCAGCAACCCGCGATCAAGTCCGATCGCCCCGCACAACTTTCAGCGAGCGCAAGCCCAGCCTCATCTCAATCTCGCAAAGCGACGCTCCCCCACCAAGCACATCAGGCATCCCCCTCCCCCAAAGCGGCATGATCGCTGTGCCGTCAACGACGCAGATGTAGGCCCGGCAAGACGCCGGACCTATTCCTCATCCGCCCTCAAGCGACTCACCACACTAAAATCTTCCAACGTCGTCGTGTCCTGCGTGATCTTCTCCACCCCCGCCGCGATATCCCGCAGGAGCCGCCGCATGA
>CAYRPC010000178.1:0-4799 GCA_964425995.1 uncultured Phycisphaeraceae bacterium | reverse complement strand
GGGGGCGTCGGTGCGGGTGGCATTCGCCTGTTCGAGATCGCCAGTGCCTTCGCACAGCAACCCGGCTCTGCCAAGCGCTCCGCGACTATCGGAGCCACCGCGCCGACAGCACAAGACACCGTCGAGCACTTCAACATCGGCCTGCTGCTGGATTGCCCAGGTAAGTCAATCGACGATCAGCGCTCGGGCGTTCGCACCATGCGGGGCACCATCGAAGCGATCGTCAAGGCCATTACGGGCGATGTCTCAAGTTTCCGCGTCCAAGCGAGTACACCCCACGCCCCCGCCTTTGCCGCCAACGGCTACGCACGCCTCTCGCTGGGCCAACCCACCCAGCCGCTGGGCTACATCGGATTGCTGGAGAAGCAAACCTTCGCTACGTTCGATCTCGCGGCACCAGTCGTGTGCGCCGAGATCAATCTGAGCCTGCTGCTTGCGCACTACCCGCCCAGGTCGCGCGTCGTGTTGCCACCCACGCTCCCCGCCATCGAGCGAGATATCTCCCTCATCGTCCGCGAGGACCTGGCCTATGCGACTATTTCCGCCGCCATCGAGGAACGCAGGCAAGGCAGCCTCGAACGCATCAGTTATGTGACCACCTATCGCGGCAAGCCTCTGGAAGCGGGCCAGAAGAGCATCACGGTGCGACTGGCTTTCCGCGAACCAGGCCGCACGCTCACCAAGGATGAAGTCGAAGCACCAATCGCCGACTTGCTCAAGAGCCTGAAAGGCGCGTTCCCCTTCGAGATTCGCGGGTAATCGCCAGAATCTGGCACACGTATCCAGCACACGTACCATCGTCCATGCTCTGGCAGCCTTCCCTCCCCGACATCTATACCAAGATGCCGTCCGACCATCTCGCTTCGGCTATCTCGCAGCGTCGCAAGCAGTTGGGGAGCGATCTGGTCATCCTTGGCCATCACTACCAGAGCGACGAAGTTATCCAGCACGCCGATTACACGGGCGACAGTCTCAAACTCAGCCAGATTGCTGCCAGGCTTAGTCAGGGCAGTGGCAAGTCACCCAAGTCCATCATGTTCTGCGGCGTCCACTTCATGGCTGAGACCGCCGACATGCTCACGCCGCCAGAGGTCGCGGTCATCCTGCCCGATCTATCCGCTGGTTGCAGCATGGCCGACATGGCCCAGTACGACGACACCGTGCAGGCATGGAACGACATCCACGCCAGCCTTGCAGAGCAAGGCTGGACCGGTCGCATCGTTCCCATCACCTACGTCAATTCGTCCGCAGCGATCAAGGCCTTCGTCGGCGCACACGGCGGGGCCTGCTGCACCAGTTCAAATGCGCTGGAGGTCTTCAAGTGGGCGATGACAGAAGGCTGCCCAGTTGCGCATGCAGGGACGCGCGGGCATAGCGATGCCGGCTTGGAACGCAATCCTGCCGTCCCGCAAGGGCAGACGACCACCAAGGTCTTCTTCCTCCCCGATCAGCATCTGGGTCGCAATACCGCCGCCAAGTTTGGGATTGATGTCGCCGCGAGATCGTGCGTCTATGACCCGCGCCAGACCAGACGCGGCAACGCGCTGGGCGGCGCGACGCCCCGCCAACTGCTCGACAGCGATGTGATCCTTTGGGCAGGTCACTGCTCAGTACACAAACTCTTTCGTCCCGAACACTGCGACCAGATCCGCGAACTGAATCAGACCGATGCTGCCAAGGGCATGAATCCAATGCAGATTCTGGTTCACCCAGAGTGCAGCAAGGAAGTCGTGGACAAGGCCGATCTCAACGGCAGCACCGAGTTCATCATCAAGACCATCCAGAACGCGCCCGTCGCCAGTCGCTGGGCCGTGGGCACCGAGATACACCTGGTGAACCGCATCGCAAAGGAAGCCTCGATGCGAGGCGTGTACGTCCGCATCCTCTCTGATTGCCAGTGCCTCTGCACCACGATGTACCGCATCGACCAGCCCCACATGCTCTGGGTCTTGGACAACCTTGCCGGAAAGTTCGAGGAAAGATCCGGCAATGGCAAACCGCCCAAGGCCCGGATCGTCAACCAGATCATCGTGCCAAAGGAAGTCCGCGAGCCAGCCTTGCTCGCGATCGACCGCATGCTCAATCTCAGCGCGTCGCCCACGCCCACGGCTGCGACTCGCCTCGAACAACTAGCCACGGCGGATTGACCGCGTGAATGTTCGCAACAGTCTTTACAAGCCACTCAAACTCGCAAGCCAATGCGCGATACTTGCCCACGCACCGTGCTAACCGACGCACGCACAACCAAAGATATAATACCGATCAGATGAAATAGGATCCTCTGTTTTCAAGCGGCATACCACCTTCCTCGCGTCCAACAATCCCCCATGTCTTCCCGCGAGCCCATCCCCAAGCCCGCCAAGTTCATCTGGCCGCCCCAGTCGATTCCCAGCCACGCCCAGCCTGTGGCGCAACCAGCCCCAAAGCCAGCACCAACACCAGCGGCAAGGTTCGCATCTCGCGCTCCCACGTTCGGCGTAATCGATCCGCAAACATGGTGGCAGACCATCGAGGAAACCTGGCTGGGCGTGGTATCGCCAACATGGCAGCGTCAATGTCGCGAGGCGGATTGGCATCCCGAGCCGGTTGGCCTGTGGTGCCAGCGATGCGGTCGCAGTGTTGGCGAGTTTGAAACCGACGCATCCGGCTGTGCGGGATGCCGGGATCAGAAAGTCCCTTGGACCAGCGTGGTGCGGCTTGGCACCTACGAGGGTGTGCTCCGCGAGGCAATTCTTGAGGTGAAGCATGCTGGCTGGCGTCGCTTGGCCAGGGACGTGGGTAAAGACTTGGGGCATCAAGTCTCGCTGGCGATGAAAGATCAGGGCCTCATCAGCCTGGCGACCAGCGCGGCGGTCGACCAGATTGTCCTGGTGCCAGTCCCAATGGCACTACGAAGGCGTGCAACCCGTCCGCTAGATCACACCATGGCACTTGCCCGTGGCGTGCGAGATGGCCTAGGCGAGGTCTGGGATCGAGCGCCTGTGATTGTGCAGCCACTGCTCCGTCGCTTTGGCCCAACCCAGCAGAGCAAAAGTTTTGATGTCCGCCGCCGCAACGTCACCGGCACCATGCGCTGCAAGTGGTGGTTCGATGCCGACCAGTTGCATGGCAAGATTGTGGTACTAGTGGACGACGTGCTGACATCAGGAGCCACGCTGACCGAGGCGTGCCGAGCACTTAAGTCCAGCCACATGCCCGGTCAGAAGGGGCGAAGAGCATCAGGGGAAGAGAACGATTCAAGGTTCTCGGTCGTTTGTGCCGTGGCGGCGGTTGCTGGCGAACGTGGATAGGAAAAAAACCGGCGTGTGAATACGCTCGCGACCTTCTGCCATCATCGCAGCAGCCTATCTGGCCTGTATCACAAATTTGCACTGGAATCTGAGATGTGGAAAGATGGGGAAATCAGAGCGCAAAGTGCTTGAAAAAAGAGACTTGCGATAAGACCTTCAAAATCTCTTCGTGCCTAGCGCTTGACGCGGGATGGGGTCTTCGCTTATGCTCCTCTCCCCGCTGGTCAGACGGGGCTTGCCGACCGCAAGGTTGGACGAAGCCCCACCGACTTGTTTAGAACAAGTTGGCATGACAATCGTCTTGATCGCCATGCTGATCATCGGGCTGATCTTTGAAAAGAAAATAGTTGGGAAGCCGCACGAGAGTGTGCCCCTATAGATAGCGGATTGCATCCGCGAGGTCGTCGACCCGGCCGTCTAGAGGGGAATCCCAAATGTACCGCTCGCCCCGTACAAGGTGAGCAACGGTACAGGTCGATGCATAGTCTTCACAGGTATGCATGGAAATCACGAAGTGCAAGCAGATGAACATTGTCAAAACCAATGATCATCGCAAGTGAGAACCAAGAATTTTTTCTCTCGTCGAGCCGACGAGGGACAGCGAATGACCCGAAAGGGAAGAACGCTGAGACCGACGCAATTGCCGGCCCGGATCATCTTTGTTGATGAATCGGGATGAGCAATTGCGGCAACATGGTCGCTTCTTTTGACATACTTTCCGCCAGGTATCCGCAAGGGGCCTGTCGGGAAAAAAAGGAAAATCAATTGAAGAGTTTGATCATGGCTCAGATTGAACGCTGGCGGCATGGCTAAAACATGCAAGTCGCACGGGCCCGCAAGGGTAAGTGGCGAAAGGGTTAGTAATACGATCGAACGTACCCCGAGGTGGTGGATAGCTGCGGGAAACTGCAGGTAATACATCATGATCTCTAAGGAGCAAAGCTTTGGCGCCTTGGGAGCGGCGATCGTCCTATCAGGTAGTTGGTGGGGTAAAGGCCTACCAAGCCGAAGACGGGTAGCAGGTGTGAGAGCACGATCTGCAACATCGGAACTGAGACACTGTCCGGACTCCTACGGGAGGCTGCAGTAACGAATCTTCCGCAATGGGCGAAAGCCTGACGGAGCAATGCCGCGTGTGGGATGAAGCGTCTCTGACGTGTAAACTACTGTCAGGGGGTAGAACCAATGATCACCCCCAAAGGAAGTGGCGACTAACTCTGTGCCAGCAGTCGCGGTAATACAGAGGCCACAAGCGTTAGTCGGAATCACTGGGCTTAAAGGGTGCGTAGGTGGACTCGCAAGCGTCCTGTGAAATACCTCAGCTCAACTGAGGAACAGCAGGGCGAACTGCAAGTCTTGAGGCAGGTAGGGGCTGGAAGAACGGTCGGTGGAGCGGTGAAATGCGTAGAGATCGACCGGAATGCCGATGGGGAAGCCGTCCAGCTGGGCCTGTCCTGACACTGAGGCACGAAAGCGTGGGGAGCAAACAGGATTAGATACCCTGGTAGT
>CAYRPC010000177.1:0-4800 GCA_964425995.1 uncultured Phycisphaeraceae bacterium | reverse complement strand
GGCGGGGAGCGGAGCTGGCGCGGGCCTGCTCGTCTGCGTCCTCATAGGCCTCGTCGCGCTGGCGATCGGTGCTGCCATCGGGTTTCTGGTCGCCAAACTCCTTGGCGGCAAAGCAGCAGCAGCAACCAAGGTAGAAGCCGCCAAGATTCTGGCCGATGCCCAGGAGCAGTCCAAGATCGAAGCAGAGAAGGCCCGCGTTGAAGCCGACAAGCGCCTCTTGGAGCGCAAGTCGCGCGTGGAAGAGGAAACCGAGAAAGCCCGCGTCGAAATCCGCGAGACCGAAAAACGCCTCGCCAAACGCGAGGATGCCCTCGACCGCAAGGAAGACCAGGTCGGGCAGAAAGACCAGCAACTGACAAGCCGCCTCGACACGCTGCGTCAGCGCGAGGAAGCCTCCAGCAAGCGCGAGCAGGAATCCCAGCGCGCCCTCGATTCAGTCAAGGACGAACTCTCCCGCATCGCCGGCATCTCCCGCCCCGATGCCAAAGACCTGCTGCTCAAACGCGTCGAGGAGGATGTGCGTCACGACGTCGCCAAGGTGACGCGCAAGATCGTCGAAGATGCCGAGCACGACGCCAAGAACAAGGCCCGCGAAATCACCCTGATGGCCGTCCAGCGCTACGCCTCCGAGCACACCAGCGAGAGCACCGTTCGCAGCGTCGCCATTCCCAGCGACGACATGAAGGGCAGAATCATCGGTCGCGAAGGTCGCAACATCCGCGCAATCGAGAAGGTCACGGGCGTTGACATCATCGTCGACGATACCCCGGGCGTCATCATCGTCAGTTGCTTCGATAAGGTAAGACAAGCCGTCGCCGTCGAAAGCCTCGAACGCCTCATCGCCGATGGCCGCATGCACCCCACGCGCATCGAAGAAGTCGTCGAGAAAGTCCGTAGCGAGATCGCCGAGAAAATCATCAAGCACGGCAAGGAAGCATCGCTCGAAGTCAACCTCCGGGGCCTGCATCCCAAGGTGATGGAAGCCATGGGCAAACTCTGGTATCGCACGAGTTATGGCCAGAACGTCCTCCGCCATAGCGTCGAGGTCGCCTACCTCTGCCAGATCATCGCAGAGCAATTGGGACTCGACGGCGCAATCGCGCGTCGCTGCGGATTCCTCCACGACATCGGCAAGTCCATGGACCACGAGATGGAGGGCGGCCACCCCAAGATCGGCATGGACTTCGCCCGCCAGTTTGGAGAGAAAGACCCCGTCCTCAATGCCATAGGCGGGCACCACGCCGATATCCCCAGCACCAGTTTCTACACGCCCATCGTGATGGCCGCCGACGCCGTCAGCAGCGCCCGCCCCGGCGCTCGCCGTGAAAGCCTGGAAAAATACGTGCAGCGCCTCAACGAACTCCAAGACATCGCCATGCGATTCAAGGGCGTCACCGAGGCCTACGCAATTCAGGCGGGCCGCGAGGTGCGCGTCATGGTCGACGCAGCGAGCGTGGACGACGACGAAGCCTTCCTGATCGCCCACGATATAGCCAAGAAAGTCAGCGAAGAAATGACATTCCCGGGCGAAATCCGCGTCACCGTCCTCCGCGAAACCCGTGCAATCGAATACGCGAGATAATCCTCAAGAGAATCACACGCGTGTGCAATCGACCGCGCCCTCGACAGTGCATCATGCAACCTTGGCGCAAGTGAAAGCACAAATGAAAAACTCGGCGTTCTCGCGCCGAGTTTCTTCATATGCTCAACATGATGCTTGCCTGACGAATGACCTGATTACAAGAACTACTTGGTCTCAGAAATCGCTTCCGTCGCCAGGTCCTTGCTCGCCGTGTCGGGCTTGAACTTGATGCTCACACTGTTGATGCAGTAGCGCACGCCCGTCGTGTCCTTGGGGCCATCCTCAAAGACGTGCCCCAGGTGCCCCTCGCACCGCGCGCAAGTAACTTCCGTGCGTGACATCCCAAACGTCCTATCGGTGTGGTAATGAATCGATCCCTTGATCGCCTTGTCAAACGCCGGCCAGCCACAATCACTCACAAACTTGTCGGTGCCCTTGAACAGCAACGCATCGCACGCGGCACACCGATACTCGCCAGGCTGCGGGGGCGTGTCCCAGGTATCCCCCGTGAAGGCCCGCTCAGTCCCCTTATCGCGCAGCACGTTGTACTGCTTGGAAGTCAGCGCCGCACGCCACTCCGCATCGGTCTTCACGACCTTGCCCGGGGTAGTACCGGGGGTGCTGCCCAGGGTGCTGCCGGGGGTGCTGCCGGGGGTGCTGCTGGTGGTGCTGCTGGTGGTGCTGCTGGTGGTCGGGGCAGTGGTGGACTTGGATGGGTTGTTGCTCGCTTGCATGGCATCAGTACTCGTCTTGGTGGTGGCGTTGGCGGAAGAGGTCACGACACTGGCATCACTCGACGCGCCGGTCTCAACAGCGTCGCCCGTTCCGGCTGGGTTGTGTGTGCTCGCAGAAGACACCGAAGACACGGTTGGCGAAGACTGAGGTCTGCACCCCGAGGCCCCAGCCAGCAATGCGATGGAACTTATCAGAATGGCAGTGCGAATCGTGGTCATACCAGTTCGTTCGCCGATGTGCCTGTTTGGGTTCACTTCTACAAGCGGAAATATCACCGCAAGCAGGCAAGAACCGCATTATGCGTCCAAACCCCCGATTCAGAAGTAGATGTGCCCCTGAAGTGAAACCAAAACCCGCACCCGGCAACCCGCCAAATCATCGCGTTCCTCTGCTCACTGCTGCGCCCGCGCCGTCTCCACCGGCGGCTTGGGCTGCGCGTTGGTATGTCGCACCAGTTCCATAACATACTGCTGGAAGTCATCGTGCATGATCTTCATCGATGAGCTGTTTATCATCTTGCGAAACACCGGCTCGCTCGCGATCACTTCCATCCGCTTGGCCCAACTCTCAAAGTACCCCTCGGGCAGCATGCCCTGCTTGTGGCTGAACCAGACGATCTCATAGACCGACAGTTGCATCAGGCTGAAGAAGTACTCGCGGACCTCGCGGTCTGTCGACAATTCGCGCACATCATCCCGGAATACCTGGGCCAGGTCCGGGTCCTTGACGCGTAACTCGCGCAGGTGCATCTGCATCTCAACCAATTTCGAGAAGTTCGACACCTGCTGGCTTTTGCGAAGGTGCCGGAACTGATACGCCGTAAACACAAAGCCGCCCGCGATAGCGAGCGAAGAGATGGATTGAAAAATGACCTGCACTTCAAGAAGCGTCATCGCAGAGGATACGGAGCGCACGCAGCACGCGGTCGTTACGGGTGCAGCCCTCAATTGCTCATGGCTTCCCGCACCGCACCAGCCAGCAACGCATACCCCTGCTCCGAAAGATGCAAGCCGTCGGGCATCAGCCCCGCATCAATCGGCCCATCCGGGAGCGCCGCGCCCCCAACTCCCGCTGATGTATCCAAAGCCGCACCCAAAAATAACTCCCGCGTCGCCACAAGCCGCGCTCGTAGCACACCGCTCTCCACCAACCGCCGTAATCGAGCATTGCACGCATCCACCCGTGGCCGAATCCCATCCCCAGGCACCCCACGAGGCAGTATCTCGAGCACATAGACCTCTGCCAGGGGCAACTTCGCACGCACCTCATCCACACAAGCCAAAATGCCATCCGCCGTGGACTCAGGCGTGGTCCCCACAGTCAGATCATTGGTTCCAATCAGCAGCACCACATGCCGCGTCCGCGCCGCCAATCGCTCCAGTCCACACTCCCGCATGCGATGCAGCACATGCACCGTCCGATCCCCGCTGATGCCTAGATTGATCGCGCCCAGCCCCTCAAACCGCGCTCGCCACACCGCTCCACCCACGTCCTCCCACCCCTGCGTGATCGAATCGCCAACGAACAGGATCGTCCCCGGCCCATTCGCCCCGTCTTTCGTCGCAGTCGCCTTGCTCGCCCGCTCCACCCGTTCCGCTAGCGCCTCCGCCCGCTCCACCCAGAACACATCTGCCCGCGCCTCAGCCTGAACCGGAACCTCTGCTTGCCCCTGAATCCTCGGCTGCTTTTCTATGGCAACTCCCCCAGAAACTCCCCCCGTCTGCGCCGGCTGCTTTTCGCACCCACCCGCGACCAATACCACCACCAACATGCCCAGCCCCGCCCGCTGAATCCCCTCCGCCCAACTTCGCGTTCGCATGTCCATGCTTCCTCGTGAACTTACTTCCCCGCGTACATTCTTCCCATGCAGCGCGGCCCTGCAATCTTTATTGTCCTCATGGTCCTGGGCATCGCCGGGTTCCTGGCTATTGATCTGCTGCGCAACCGCAAGGCCACCCCGCCAATCACTCCAGCAAAGGCCGCCGCCGCACCAGTCTACGTCGAAATCGTCTCGGGCCCGCGCCTGCCAGACAATCTCACCATCGACCGCGTGATGAGCGACTTCGCAACCGCACCCACCCCCATCCTCCGCGACACCGAAGCCCAGACCTACCAAGGCATGTACAACTCCGATCGAGGCTGGGAAGCCAACGTCACCGAACTCCGCCAAGTCGCCGACATCACCATCCTGCGCATGCGCGTCCCCACCAGCCTGTCCAGTGGCGTCATCAAGGGCGGATATTTCTGGGTCGAGGCCACCATGCCCCGCCGCCCCGAAGCCCTGAAAGTCGGCGACCGCATCACCTTCATCGCCCGCATCGACAAACTCCAGGCCCGCACGACTGTCCAGGGCGAGCCCGAAACCTTTCACATGCTGCTGGACGATGTCCGCATCGTGCAAGTCATCCCCAAGTAATCTCGCAACAGCAATGGTCGTTTGCTGCTTCCACCAGCCCTAGCCATCACCCCCATCACCCCCATCA
>CAYRPC010000176.1:3371-5041 GCA_964425995.1 uncultured Phycisphaeraceae bacterium | reverse complement strand
AGGGTGGGGTGGGCGTGTGAACAAATCTATCCCAATTCTGGCCCAAATCTGTCCACAATCAAACAATGGTTAAGGGTACCCCCCATTTCCAGATCAGTTCATACTCAAGCCCCCGTATTCCGTCAGCCCGTATTCGGCATGCAGTGCGCGACCATCCCGGTATTTCCACGGTCCTACTAGGGTTATGTCCTCTCCCTTCTGAGAATCAAATGTGGAAAAGTACCTGATTCCAAACTTCTTCATGCCTTCACCATTGGCAAACACTTCGATTTCAGGTATGCTGTAGATGGCTTCTCGTCTTCGGTGCTTTCAGGGTTTGTGCCGGGCCCCCATGCCCGTCCCCTCCCACCGACCGTGGCATCGTCCACAGTCACGCAACCGTTTGTCGATAGCCGGATGGCTGTGGGGTCACATTCTGGCTGGGAGGTCCGTAAACCAGATATGGTTCCACGGAGGCTCTTTCTCGATAAGGACTTGCGTGTGATGGTGCAGGATGCACCGTCTGGGACGTCAAGGATGACACCGTACCTGAACGATTCGGTCACATTGGGAAACCTTTGCGGATTCTGAACGTACTTCGGGAGTAAGATCGCTGCGCGTCTCTAACGCCAGTTCCCGTGAATGTGTTGTATGGTAATCTCGATTCTCCGAGCAGGTGCGTTGCGGCCTACCCAGAGAATATCAAACAGAATACGAACAAGTCAAGCGGCGTTTTTCACATTTTGCAGAATCAGTCACAGCGTCCAGTAATTTTCCTCAGTTCTAGCCTCTTTTCGTTTCACTGACTTTTTTTCTCATTGTTCCAGTTCAAAAATCTCATCTCAAATAATCCCAGTTGATTTGTATTCAGTCCAGTTCATATCAGTTCAACAGGGTGCGGAACCCTCAGCAAAGCCGACAAGTTCAGAGACATTCTTCGGGTGGAGAACATCTGATTCTTTGCATCACTTCGTAGACAGCAACCCCCGGGTAACACCCAGGACGCCCGGGTTCAAGACAGCCAAGGCCGGCAAGGATTTCCAATGCGTCAGAGCACAACAAAACGAGCAGTCAGCCCCCTCGAGCAGGTTCGTCGCCGAACCAAGGTGGCCGGTGCCCAGACCGCCGTGGAGGTGCCTGTCGCCAGCGGCGGCAGCGCCACTGGTGGTCGTTCCAAGGGTTCCGTCAAACGTCGCTTCTCCCTCGAGGACGAGCGCCTGCTCACCCAGATCATGTCCCAGGAGCAGGACTTCATTCCCAGCCCTGCCTTCGAGGAATCCGACGCCGAGAAGAACATCTACACCAACGCCCCAGACGTGCCCAAGCCCGACACGACTTGGTACCACCCCGTGATGGACGATCTGTCCGCCGCACGTGGTCGCACCGTCAAGAGCGCCCAGCAGGTCATCCTCACCGGTGCCCAGGAAAAAGTTCTCTTCCACCAGTTCAACTACGCCCGCCACTGCATCTGGAAGATTCAGCAGGAAGTGTGGAAGAGCGAGAACCGCCAGCCCACACCAGAGCAGGCCGAGGCCATCCTCAAGTGGTACCGCATGAGCGACCAGATCCGCGAGCAAATCGCGGAGACTAACCTCGCCCTCGTCCTCGCCATGGCCAAGCGCACCCGCATGAGCGAGGTGGACTTTGCCGACCTGGTCAGCGAAGGCAACATGGCCCTGCTCCGCGCCGTC
>CAYRPC010000176.1:0-3361 GCA_964425995.1 uncultured Phycisphaeraceae bacterium | reverse complement strand
GGGTCGTGGCTACAAGTTCAGCACCTACGCCTGTCGAGCCATCTTGAAGGCCTTCAGCCGCCAGGGCATGAAACTCAGCAAGTATCGCCAGCGATTCCCAACCGACTTTGATCCCAAGTTGGAGAAGTCCAACTACCTCGAAGTCAAACGCACGGCTTTCGAGAAGGACGCGGCGGAAGAAGTCCGTCGCATCGTCATGGAAAACCGCGCCGAACTCTCCGACGTCGAACGCACCGTGATCGAGCACCGCTTTGGCCTCGAAAGTGGCGAACTCGAGAAGCCCATGACCCTCGAACAGGTCGGGCAGATCATCGGCGTCACTAAGGAACGCGTGCGTCAGATCCAGAATAAGGCAATGGAAAAGATCCGCCTCCAACTCGAAGCCCACTTCCTTGGCAACAAGGATGCCCTGGCCGCTGTCGAAGCCGCCGCCGAAGCCTTGGCCAACGCGGGCCAGGAAGCCGCATCAAACAGCGGATCCAACTCCGGTTCTCACTCGTCCTCGGGATCCGGCAATATGAACCAGGTTGCCCAGATTCGCGGCTTGGAACGCGCGATCTTCAACTGATCGGATGACATCAATTCCAGTCTTACCCGCGACGGCTCCGCAATGAGCCGTCGTTTTTTACTTGCAAGCTGTCCGCCGCTTTCCACGCGCCGCCTTTTGTGCTGGATGCGGACGTGCCCCCATCGACAACCAAGGAACCAATCGACCAAATGCTGCGGATAGGATGACCATGGGCAGCCTCTGGGGGGGTGGGGGCGCCAAGCTTCGTTTCCGACTTTGTTCCAAGCACGAACCGCTCCAGCGCGGGCGTGCATGTTTTTCGAGACCGGCCCCCAACGCCCGCCCCGATTGAGAGGTACCCTTGAGTAGTAGTGTCACCGAAGTTTCCAGCGCCGCCCCGAAGCCTTCGGGGCATGGGGCCAAACCAATGAGCCTAGCCAGCGATTCCACGCCTTCCGCCGCCGCCGCAACCGGACACGTCGCCCCGCCGCGCCGCAAGAAGTCTGACCCCCACGCAACCCGCTGGGGCAAGTTCCTGCAGGCAGCCATCAAACTCAACGCCAGCGACCTGATCATGAAGAGCGATCAGCAGCCCAAACTGCGCCTCCGCGGCGCCCTCAAGCCGCTTGACACCGAGCCGGTCACCACCGAAGAGTTCTGGGGTATCGCCGATGCGATCCTCGACAAGGAACAGCACGAGGACCTGCACAAGTTCGGCTCAGTCGACTTTGCCTATGACTACGACGATCACGCGCGCTTCCGCGTCAACCTCTTCCAGGCTCGCGGCAAGTTGTCCGTCGCCGCCCGCCTCATCACCAGCAACATCCGCAAGTTCGAGGAACTCTACCTCCCGCCCATCATGAGCGAAGTGGCCCTCCAGCCAAACGGCATCGTGCTGATGTGCGGCGTGACCGGTTCGGGCAAGAGCACCACCATCGCCGCCATGCTCGATTATGTCAACGAGCGCAAGCCCGTCCACATCGTCACCATCGAAGACCCAATCGAGTACATCTTCAACGACAAGAAGGCGACGATCAACCAGCGCGAGATCGGCATCGACTGTCTCGACTTCAAAATCGCCCTCCGCGCGCTGGTCCGTGAAAACCCCGACATCGTGCTTGTGGGCGAAATGCGCGACAACGAAACCTTCGAGGCCGCGCTCCACGCCGCCGAGACCGGCCACCTGGTCTATGGCACCATCCACGCATCCAGCACCACCCAGTGCTTCAGCCGCATCTATGGCCTCTTTGAGCAGGAGGAAGTCGAGCAGGTCCGCAAGATTCTCGCGTACCAGATGCGTTCATTCGTCTACCAGAAGTTGCTCCCAACCCTGCACCCGAATATCGCCCGCATCCCCTCGCTCGAAATCCTCATTAACAATAGCGTCGTTCGCAAGTATGTGCTCGAAGGCCGCGAAGGCGAACTGCGCGAGTATCTCAAGAGCGTCGAAGCCCGCCAGGTCGGCATGATCGACTTCAACATGAGCCTCGTGCAACTGGTCGAGCAGGAGTACATCCACCTCCGCGTCGCCGAAGAATCCAGCCCCAACGTCGACGAGTTCCGCATGATGCTCAAAAAACTCGGTTGAACTGTCTTGAAAATAGATTGCTGGGTAGCCAATGGCGTGGTCCCGCTAGCAATCTTCCAGCCAAACCTAACGCCACTCCCCACACTGCCGCGACACCCATCGCGGCGGTTTCGTTTCCCTCCCGCAATACCCTCGCCCGGATATATCCCTCGTGATGTATCCCGTGTTCTATCTCCGCGATGTCGCTCGCACATCCCCACATTATGTTCCCACTTCCCAATCCCGCCGCCCCGCCCATCGCCGCCGACTTCCCGCACCGCTGGGATGCGCAGGCCATCCTCGACGCGTGCGAACAACACTTGCGCGATCACAACTCGGCGCTCGACCAAGAACAGGCCACCACTGGCCTCGACGCCCTCGACGAGGTGCAGGTCCATCCACTGCTCGCGTCTGCCCTCAAGGCCGCGGGCCTGGGCGTCCTGCGCGAGCATCCCTTGCCAGGCCCGGATGGCCAACTGATCGATCCCAAACGACTGCCCAAGCACTCGCAGCGTGAGCGCTGCGACCTCGTGCTATTGCCCACCAACCGCCACGCCTTGATCGATTGGGTGCGCGAGCAGAAGGATCGTTCATGCTGGCAGGAATCACTCTTTCAGACGCTTGCCATGCCTCCGCCCTTGCCAGATGCTTCACTCTGCGTCAATGCTTGGGATGCCTTCTGGCTCGAAGTCAAGGTTGTCGCTCAGCACGCGTTTGTCGATGGAGTGCCCAGGCCCAACGCAGCGTGGAGCAGCCAGTTGGTCTCCAGCCTGACCCACGATCTGGCCAAACTCGCAGCCCACCACCATCACGACGCAGCCAGGCCCGGTTCAAGCCTGCCCAACGCCGCGTTACTGCTGGTTGTATTCGCGGAAACGCCCGAACTCATCGCACACGATCTCCCCATCGCCTTCCACCGCGCTCTCGATAAGGCAGTTGCTTTTCGCAGCCCCCTGCACGCATCGCGCCGCGACGCCAGCAGCCCCCCCGGCTTCGCCATCGCCGATCGCATCGGCAACGCCTGGTGTCAATGCATCCTCGTACCGGCCTGCTGACTGAGCATTCGCAACGGTTGTATCTCCGCTTGCATTCGCACGCCAGTGCGATGTCCCATCGCCAGGCATGCACCCAACAAGCATTTCATGCGAGCCGTGACCTGCATCCAAGGCATCTCGCAGCCACCATTCCGCCCAACAATCCGCTGGCGATATCGACCCCCACCGCCACCGACGCCGTTTTCACCACCCCACCCCCTCGATAACCACCACCTCACGACTTCCCAGGCC
>CAYRPC010000175.1:0-5142 GCA_964425995.1 uncultured Phycisphaeraceae bacterium | reverse complement strand
GGGTAGTGCGGGTGGGCCGCTGCCGATCATTGCTGCGGAGCACGAGTTGCTGGACTTGGTGCGTGGGCAACTGGCGGAGTGCTTTGCAGGAACGCGAAGGGAATTTAGTGTGCCTTTGGCGACGGGTCTGGGCACAGATTTTCAGGAGCGAGTGTGGGGGGTGCTTCGCACGATTCCGCCTGGAACGACGCGGAGTTATGGCGAGCAGGCGCGGCTGCTTGGGAACGCGAATGCGGTGCGAGCAGTAGCCTTGGCCAACGGGGCGAACTTTCGGAGCATCATCATCCCCTGCCATCGCGTGATTGGTGCCGACGGCTCAATGACTGGGTATGGCGGGGGCGTGGAGCGCAAGCGGTGGCTGTTGGAACTTGAGCGGCGTGTGTCGTGAAGTGATGATAGAATATTGATGGAACAAGATTGAACCACGACGGAACGACGATGGAACAACCGACTTGGCGCGGTCATCGTTTCAGCATGGCACTGCAAGCATTCAGCCGCCGACCTTGGGATCGCCCGCGTTGCTCCGGCGAGAGATGGTGCGGTCGAGCAACTGAACGATTTCTTCGTGCAGTTTGCGGGCTTCCTGATGCTCAAGTTCTGAGCCGCCCAGGGGCAAGCCGTTGACCATCACGGCGAAAATCAGTTTTTCCTGACGCTCGGGATCGGTGACGTATCCGGAGAGGCAGCGCACGCCCTTGATGTACCCGCTCTTGGCGTGGACCTGGTTTCGCAGTTTCACGCCTCGAAAACGGCGTTCGAGCGTGCCCTCGCCTGGTGTGGCGAGGCTGTCGATGTACTGATTGGCCCATGGCTTCTTAGTGATTGCTTCGAGCCAGCGGGCGAGGGTAGCGGGCGCAACGCGGTTGTCTGGTGAGAGGCCCGAGCCATCCGAGACTGTTGTGGTCGCGGCGGCCTGTGGGCCCAACTCGCGCGAGAGCATCATGCGAAGGACGGCCGCGCCATTGATCCAACTTCCGGGTTCCTTGGTCACCTGATAACCAAGGCGTTTGAACATGGCCTCGGCGTAGAGGTTCTCGCTGTCAACGTTGCAGCGACGCAGGACTTCCTGGATGGGCGTGTTGACAACAGCGATGGTTCGCTGAGCGGGGAGGGCTTCGAGATCGAGTCGTTCGTCGGGCAGGGCGAGGCGTATGTTGGAAGGAAGGCCCGTGCCAGCGATAGTCTGACCACCGATGCCCACGCCAGCATCGAGCAGATTGCTGGCAAAGACGCGACCAAAGAAGGCAGGCGGGGCGGATAGTGTGATGTCCGCGGGCACTTTGGCCTGCACCGCGACATCGCCCCGCATGATGAAGGCGACATCCTGGGTGCCTGGAATAGCGTTATTCTCACGAGCCAGCCAGACGGTGTTGGTGCCTTTGGCGATGGTCCTGGCCTTACTCGCATCGATGCGCAGCCAGGAGATTGCTGGCTCGGTGGAGTACACGGGAGCAGCGCCCGCACCAGCGGGATTAGGGCGTGGGAAGATGCTCAGGACGTTGGCGTGAAAGTTGATGCCCGCGACGGGTGCGCTGTAGGAAAGGTGGAGATTTTCGAGATTCCACTTGGGGTGTACGAACTCGCGATCAAAGACACGATCGTCGAGGATGATTTCGCGGACGCTGTTGATGCCGGCCTTTGGCATGGAGTTGGCAAGGGCCTTGAGCATGTCGTCGACGGTGAGTTTGTCGTCGCCCCGGCGCAGCACCTGGGGATCGCCCAAGGCCGGATCGCCCGAGCCGCGGATGATGAGGCGGTCTGCATCGATCACGAACTCGGTGCGGAAGGAAAAGTCGGCACCCAGGACCATCATGGCAGCGCCACTGGTCAGGAGTTTCATGTTGGAGGCGGGTGTGAATGCGTCGTTTGCGTTGTACGAGGCGAGAGCCTGGCCCGTATTGGCATCGATGAGGCAGATGCCCACCCGTGCGTTGTTCAGTTTGGATGATTGGACCAGGTTACGAACTTCGTCCTGCAAGGATCCTGCGTTCTTGCGGGATGACGCGGCCTGTGCGAGCGATGCCTGGCCCAGGACGGGAGTGCTGGCGAGCATGTGCAGCCCGAGGGCGATTGCAATGGCTGGCAAAAGAGAGCGTTTGCCTGAAACAGGTATAGATGTGGGGGAAAAAATAGGCGTAGTGGGGTGTCCACTGGTGACGCTGACACCGGTCATTTCGATTTTGCCAAGCACGTACGACTCCCTCGGGTCCATCGTGACCCGTCGTTGACGTTGTTCGTCCGCAGTCCTCAGCGTACCCCACCATTTACGCGGGCGAACACGAGAGAGGTGTATCGACCAATGCGCTTGGGTTGCTCAAGCGTGCCGACGAAACAGCGGCGTGGAAACAAAACTACTTGTCCTATCGCCCTTTGAGCAGGCGAATTCGCTCGTCTGGGCTCACAACTTCCTGCTCGCGTTCGAGTTTGGTCAGCATTTTGTTTAGGCGTTCAAACAGTTTCCGTGCCTCGCCCTCGCGTCCTAACGCGACCAGCACTTGCCCTTGCTGAAGGTAGAACTGTGCGTTGCCCGGAGAGCGTTTGAGGGCCTGATCAAACCAGCCCACCGCATCCTGCGGCTGGTTTTGGATCATGGCGACCGCACCGCGCAAGGCTCGAAGGCTTGCCGAGTTGGGCTTGAGACGCAAGACCTCGGGGAAGTCACGGAGGACTTCATCGATCTGGCCAACGCGGGCCTTGGTACTTAGTGCGGCGACAAGTGCATCCTCGTCGGCACCACGAACATCGTCGAGGATCGACTTGATCTGGGCGAGGGCTTCGTCGCGACGGTTATTGCCCAGGTACAAGTTTGCCAGCGCCATGCGGGCGTGGTGGGCATCGGGGAACTTTGCGAGCACACTCTGGAGGAACGATTCGTAGGTCTTTGCATCGCGCCCCTGAGCCCGCATGATGGTGGCGATACCGCTGATGAGAGCAGGACCGGGACGATTCACGAGGGCGGCATGTTGCACGTAGGTTTCGCTGGCATCGCGGTTGCCGGCGACGGCGTGGAGCCATGCGAGGCGGGTGTAGGCCGCAGGGCTGTGGCCCCACCCCAGGCCACCGAATTGGCGCGGGCCGCCTCGTTCGAGATAGGCGATTGCGTCGAGCGCGCGTGCATTGTCATCAGGTTGTGGTGTATATCCGGGAGCGAACACCACGGATTGGGAAGTCAGGATGGATTGGTCGAGATAGTCGCCAATCACGCGGTTTGCGCGCACGAAGCCGGACCATGCGCCCGCCGCGAGGTAGGCCAGGGTGAGCAGAGCGAAGACCATGCCGGTGCGGGTTACGCGCCCCTTGACGCGCAGTTGCAGATTTTGCAGGCGGACGTTGGGGACACGCAGTATGCGCCAGAGCGTCCAGGCACAGAAGGCACCGATAGCGCCCATCGAGACGGCCATCAGCATGGGCACCTGATTGAACATGCCCCGAAAACAGAGGAAGAGGGCGAGAGCAAGGGCGAAGACGACGAACTCTTCAGGAATGGTGAGGTCGTAGTCAGGACGACGGACCTTGCTGGGTTGGGGACCGGGTGTGCGAGGCTTGACCAGGAACGCGGGCTTGGCGATTTTGAAACTCAGGGCTTGGTTGGGGCAGACGCTCACACAGTCCATGCACTTCATGCAGCCAACGTCCATCACTTGTCCAAAGTCTCGGACTTCCTGATGGACGCGGACGTTGCTGGTGCAGACGGCGGTGCAATGCCCGCAGCCTTCGCAGTTGTCGTTGACAACGATGCGGCCGATTGAGAAGCGATCGACGGGAGCGAAAAAGCCACCATAGGGGCAGCCATAGGTGCAAAATCCCTTGTTGCCCAGGAAGTAGACGGTCATGCCACCACAGGTCAGCAGGAAGGGGATGGCGATGTACCACTCCGGGAAGGTGGACCAGAAGTCTTCGACGATGAGGCTGTTCTTGAATCCCGGGAAGGGGTTGTCCTCTCCGAACAAATACGGAAAGCCGCGCGGCGGGTGGTTGAAGATGGATTGAATTTGCGGGGCGTGGAGGACGTTGGAGAGGAACCAGGCTCCGAGGTGGTCGGTCATCCAGCGCGAGATTGGCGAGATGATGTCGCGTTTGAAGGTGGGCCAGACGAACATGTAGATCGCCAGCAGCAGGCCCGACCAGACCAGGAGGCGCGAACGGAAGGGCTTGGGGCGGATGCCAACCTTGTTCATGAACCAGGTGCAGGCATCCTGGAGCGCGACGACGTGGCAGGCCCAGCCGCAGAAAAAACGGCCAAAGACGAGGGTTGCGATGATGGCGACGCAGAACATGATGAAGCCAGCGTTGAGTTCGCCTGCTTCGAGCGTGTACATAGATTCGCTGGGCTCGACGGGAGAGATGGTCACGCCCTGGTAGAGCCATTGGAGGAGGTGGGCGACCATCACGAGATGGATCAAGATAAGGACCAGCAATCGCCACTTGGCCATGCTGGACTTCTTGACGGGGCCGTGGTTCAAGTGGTCGCTCGCAACCGTGAGGGAGACTGTGCGACCCTGCTTGGAAGGGGCGGGCGAGCACGAGGACTTGTCGGAAGACTTTGCGATTGCAAAGAGTAGAGCGTCCGAAGCGGATCGCGAAGCGAAGCAGGTCTGTCATGGCTAGGACTGCACTCCCAGAGAAATCCTGCATCGTGTGCGGGCGAACCATCACATGGCGCAAGAAGTGGGAGCGCACGTGGGATCAGGTTCGATATTGCTCGGATACGTGCCGCAGACGCAAGCTCAACGCGACCGACGTGTTACTGGAAAACACGATCCTCTTGCTGCTGCGGGCACGGGTCGCCAAGATGGGTGGGGCTACGACGATCTGTCCTTCCCAGGCGGCACAAGCGGCAATACCACCTGGATCACCAGAGGCTTGGGAAACGCTGATGGAAGCAACCCGAGGGGCTGCTCGAAGGCTGGTTGAGCGGGGCGAGATTGAAGTGATGCAGGCGGGGCACGTGGTCGATGCGTCTCGTGCCAAGGGGCCGATTCGCCTCAGGCTGGTTCGTCGGTGAGATTGTGTGCTGGCGCAAGCAGTTGGCTAGGCAGCAACCCGGGAGAGTCTGCCACCGGCAAAGACACGAATCAGCCGCTCGCGATCGCCCGGGCGATCATAGCGGGTGATGACCAGTGCCATGCGCACGGGGCCGGG
>CAYRPC010000174.1:0-5161 GCA_964425995.1 uncultured Phycisphaeraceae bacterium | reverse complement strand
GTAGTGGTAGTGGTGGGGGAGGTGGCCCCGATGTTGCTCGCGCGTCGATTGATCGCTTTCGTGCGTCACCTCAAGGCGCTATCGCCCTGCTTGAGTCCAATATCGCTCTCAAGGCCCGCGTCGTCGAGCAGGACGAGTTCGAGCGTGCCCCCGATGCCATCGGGGGGCGAGCTCTTTTGAACCTGGGTCACACGTTTGGACACGCCATCGAAGCCCTGGGCTCGCGAGCCGACACCACGATGTATCCCGCTACGCCTATCCAGCATGGTGAGGCCGTGGGCCTGGGCCTGATCGCGGCGACCCACGCCGCTGCTGCGCTCAACATGATCGCGCCCGCACACTGCGACACGGTGCGCGCCACCATCGCCCATGCCAACCTGCCAACAACATTTCGTAGCAGCGCGACCATTCCTGACATGATCGCCCTGATGCAGCACGATAAAAAAACGCTGGCCAACGCCCTCCGCGTAATCCTGCCCACGGGACAGAGCACCGCAAAAGTAGTTGCAAGTCCTGACCCCAGCGTGTTGGCAGCAGCCTGGCACGCTGTGCTTGAGTAGGCAAGCCAAAATGACCAAGGCTAGCGAGGGCGATCCCGAGCGTGCTTTTTTCGATCAGTCGCTGATCACTGCTACCAACTTTCAACCCCTAAAAAATACGCAGACCATTCCCTTCCGAGAATGGTCTGCGTGTGTGTGTGTGACGTGATCGATCCTTAGAGAAGGGTGAGACCACGTTGATTTATCATAGCAACTTCGTTCCCGTCACGACGCAGAGAAGTCATGTCGAAGGCGAGAACAAACAGCTATTTGGCCCCAAATGGGCCGCAGTTAGGCGCGACGACGACGAGTCGCCAAGAGACCGCCCAGGCCCAAGAGCGCGGCTGCGCCGGGGGTGGGAATCGCGAAGAACTGATCACCACCGATGCTGTTGAGGTTGACCGCACCACCACCCAGGTTGCCAGTGTTGGCTGGGAGGCCACCCAGGAACTGATTGGACAGGAAGTCGTTGCCCGATCCTGTCACGAAGGCCAGGCCACGCGTGCCAGCGGGCAGGCTTCCGCCGAAGTACGACAGAGGAATGGAGATTTCAATGCCTGTGGTCACGGCGAGGGCTGCGAGCGAGTTTGCAGCGCCAGTGCCGCCACCAACGCCACCCGTGTTGGTGTTGTTGACACCCAAACCAAGGCCCACGTAGTTGTTGCCACCAGTCAGGGGAGCGCCAGAACCATTGTTGGTGCCGAGGTAGTCACCATTGGCACCGTTGTAGTCCCAGGCGTTGACAAACCATTCAACAGGATTGTTACCGCCATTGATCTGGATCGCAAGATCGGCGTTGAAGCCAGCGTCAAAGCTCAGATTCCCAACGCCACCGGCGTAGGGAAGGCCGCCACCGTTGTTAACACCGCCAGAGGTGTAGTCCAGGAAAAAGTGCAGCTTGTTGAAGTTGGTCTCCAGGTTGCCCGTGAAGATGAAGTTCAGATTGCCGCCGCCGGTGTAGCAGTACACCGCGTTGAGTTCGCTAGAGTTGTCGCCAAATTGGGTATCGATAGTTTGCACGGCAAGAGCATTGCCATAGGCAGCCTCGCGGACACCATCCTGCGCGTGTGCAATACCCGCAAGACCCGCCACCACCACAAGACCAAGCACCTTCTTCATATATCTCTCCTAGGCCACGTCTTTCAACGCGGCAATCATCAGCCGAACGCCCGCGCAGGCACCACGGCCCGTGCGAAACGATCTATTCGAATGTCATGGTAACGATTTCAGAGCCGGTCCGCAACAGCGAATGAGCACTTCTGCTAAGAAAACCCCACACACCCGTTATTTACCCACTGTTTCCCTGGTGAATAAAGACTTCCCGGGCCTGGAATCATCCGGATTATCGGGACTTGCAATTGCTAAGCCAATTGCTGAGCCTGTGGAACTGCATTCAGCCCCGGATTCAGTACGGTGGCGTGGACGCATCATCCCGGGGCGATGCCGGGGCACCCAGGTATGTGAGCGCCCGCTCCATCACCCGGCGTGCTAGTGGCCCAGCCGCGCTGCTGCCGTACCGGGCCTTGCGAGACTGACCAGGAATTACGCCCGGATCATCGATGACGGCGACGCACACGAGTTGGGGCGATTCGACCGGCCCGGCGGCGACAAAGCTGCTGATGAACTGATTCTGCAAGTAGCCCTTGGTGCCGCGCGGATACGCGAAGCCCTTTGGCGGCGCGCCCAGGGGAATCAGTGCGGTGCCTGACTTTCCAAAGAGTTTGTACCGGAACCCGCCTTCGGGAATCTCGTCCTTCATCCAGCGTCGCTCGACCGACTCGACCACGCCCACCATGATCTCTTTCGTGAGTTTTGCGACTGCGGGCGGCAGCACGCGGTAGGTGACTGGTGCCGCTTCGTCTGATCCCAGCGCGGTCAGGCGAAGTTGGGGCAGTGTACCGGCGTGAATGCCGTCGCGTGCGAAGACGCTGAACGCGCGAGCCATCTGCACGGGTGTGACCGCGACATTGTGGCCATATGACACTGAGACCTGCGTATAGGTCTTCCAGTTCTTGAGGCTGGGCGTGATGCCCGCGCCCTCGCCAGGCAGGCCCAGATTGGTCTTTTCGCCAAAGCCAAATCGCCCGAGCAGGTCGTGTGTCTGCTTGAAGGAGAGCAGTTGTGCTCCCTTGACCATGCCGATGTTGGAGGAGTTCACGAGCACCTCGCTCCAGGTCTGGTGATCGCGCTCCACGACATCGGTGAGTGGTCGGCCGTCCGGCGCCCGCCAGCGTCCGCCCTCGGTGTCGATCATCTTGTCGGGCGCGATCAGCCCCAGTTCGGTGATGGTGGCCCAAATAAACGGCTTGAATGTCGAGCCCGGCTCGTAGACATCTTCGACGCAGCGGTTGCGGCCTAACGCGGGATGGATTTTCCGCCCGTCATCGGCACGTAGCCATTCGTATCGGGCATCATCGTCAAAGGTCGCAGCGCCGATTCGCTTACCGTTCTCGTCGACGGGAACCCAGGGGAAGGCGATCGCATCTGGCACATCTCGGATGATGTCTGCGAGTGCCAGCACCTCGCCCGTCGACGGATCAATGACGACCATGCGTCCGCCCGCGGCATTGGCCTTCTCAACCTGCCTGGTCAGTTCGTCGGTCACTATCCGCTGAATCTCGAGATCGATGGACAGGCGGATGTTCTGCCCGTGGCTGGGTGGCACGATGAAGCCGGCCTCGATCCAGAGCGGTCGGCCCGAGCGATCGCGGACGTAACTGAGTTTCCCTGACTCGCCCCTGAGTTCTTCGTTCAGGCGATACTCCGCGCCCGCGAGGCCATTGTCGCCAAACCCGACCTTGCCCACGATCGCGGCTACTTCGTTCCCAGCCACAAACTCACGTTCGGGTACGCGTTCGAGGACGATGCCGCGAAGCGGCTTGGGGGCGGTTTTGTCCTTGCTGCGTATTGTCAGGGCGCGAACCGCTTCGACTTGATCGTCGGTCAGCATTTCACCCACAGTGAGGTAGCGGATGGGCTTGGGTGGCTGGGGTGGTTCGACGGGCTTGGACGGATCAATCTCCTTGCCAGTGACTGGATCGATCGCGAGCAAGCCGGCATTCACGAACGCGGCGAACGGATCGTCGGGTGAGAGCGAGGGCAACTCGCCGTCACGAAGTGCTGGCTTCTCTGGTGTTGCGTGTGTCGATGCACCTTGGCGAGCGACTGTCACAAAGTCACTGGGGGCGGGGCTAGGGATGGCTGTGGGGGCCGGATGTTTTTTTGCTTCCAAGGCCGCAAGCCGCAGGGATTCAAGATGCTGAGGCCAATTCGCGGCGAGCACCTCGCGATTGGCGTTCTGCTCGAAGGCCCATGTGAGCCGTTCCCGCACAGCGCTGGCTGATATGCCCATCGCCTGCGACAGGCGGTTGGTCGCGTCGTTGAGTTGCACATTGGTCTGGAAGATGGTTGGATCGAGGATCACACGCCTTGCGATCTTGGTGCTTGCGAGCAGGCGTCCGCGCCGGTCGAGGAAGTCGCCACGCAGGGCCAGGTCCTCGCGGGCGGTGATTCGGGGCGTCATCTGCTGCGTCAACTCGGGGCTTGGGTGTACTTGCAGTTGGGTGACGCGTGCCAATGCTGCCGCCAGCATCACTGTCACTCCCGTCGCCAAGCAGAGTGCGACGATCCTGGTGCGAGCGAGAGAACGGTCAGGGGTGGATTGCATGGCGGGTGCGGAATGATGAAGCGAAGGGAGTGAGCGTGCAATGCGAATCGCGAGCGGCGTGAGTCTGGTGCTGCCCCGTTAGTTGCTGTGTGCAACCCGCGGAGACTGTGGCTTCTTGGTTGGCTTAAAAGTTGGCTTCTTGGACTGGGGCTTTGTTGAGGCTTGCGGTTGAACATCGTCCTCGACTTGCGGTGTGGGTTGACGAGTAAGTTGATGTGCGGGCAAGCCACCCAAAACTTCTGGTAGTCCCTTCAGCTCTTCCATCGCCAGTGCTGTGGGAATGTCGTTGGTTGCGGGGCGCATCGGGTGCATGCTCGATGCGAGTTTCTCGACCGCGCTGGGTGTGACGGTCGCGGCGACCTGTGCCCGGACAGAGAAAAGTTCTTCGTCGGCGCTGGCTATGCGAAGTTGTGCCTGTGCGGCTTCGCTGGCGGCTTGCAGGCGGGCCTGTCGCAGGGCAAGCAGCGAGGTGCCAATCAGGCCCAGGCAGACAACCAGAAATGCAAGGCGTGCAAACATGTTTCAATCTCACATCGAGGCGGCACAAACTAGAGGTGCTGATGCCAGAAGACCCTTGCATGTGGCGGCCAGCGCGGGCTGGCCACCATCAAAAACCAAACCTCGCGTTCTCACGCAAGGCTGGGTGATGTTGATTGGAACTACTTCGCGGGCAGTTTGAGGGTCATGCCGACCTTCAGGCCACTGCCGGTCTTGAGGCCATTGAGCTTCACAATCTCGTCGGCACGCTTCATGGTGCCAAGTTGGTTCATGGCGATCTCGCTCATGGTGTCGCCACTCTTGACGGTGTAGGTGCGACCATTCTGACCTACGGGCTTGATGTCTGCCTTGACTGGTGTCTTCAAGTCATCGGCCCCGGTCAGGCGGCTTTCGCCTGGTGTAGACATTGGCAAAGTTTTCGGCGCTTCTTGCTTGGCGGGCTGGGCGGGGGTGGGGG
>CAYRPC010000173.1:0-5377 GCA_964425995.1 uncultured Phycisphaeraceae bacterium | reverse complement strand
GTCAATGCGTTTCGTTCAATACACGCCAGTCAGCAGGAAGTGGACCTCGTTGTCGCCCACATCCACGCTGTCATCCGCCTGATCAACATCCGAGAGGGCAAAGCCCCAGTCCAATCGGAACGTCAGGTGACGCTTGAACTGGAACTCGACACCAATACCAGCACCAACCAGCGTCTGGCCATCTTCGCCAGGCTGGGGCGCAGCGACATCCGTCACACCAGCATCAAGAAAGCCTTTGAAAATCAAGTCCCAGTCGGCCCGCCCAAATGGCTCCTGCGGGGCATAGCGGAAGTTGCTCATGCGCTCCCCGAACATCTTCTGGGCCCAGTCGATCTTGCGCCCTCCGACGGTGCCCGGCTCACTCAAAGCCCAGGTTCGCGGCCAGTGAAAGCGATACTCTGCGCTGGCGATGACCACACTGTCGCCCGCGACCAGACTCTCGGGATAGCCACGCACAGAGAACAGGCCGCCCACCACATCCTGCTCGTTGGGAATCAGGCGGTTGTTGAAGCCATACTGGCCCCGTGCGGAGAAGGCCAGTTCGTGCGCAAGGCTTGTGGGTCCGCGATCGCCAGTTCCCTTATAGACCTGGCTGATCAGTGGTTCGACATAGAAGGAGTGGTACGCGTCGAACTTGAGCACTTGCCAATCCTCGTCGACGTTGGGTCGTCCCAGGTTGTTGAGTTCCTCAGCGTTCGCGCCCGACACATCAGCAATCTGCACTTCATACGTCAGGCCAAAGTACGTCTCACGCACATCCGACACTCGCTCACCCCGAATGCCAAGGTAGGGCACGGCGTACTGCTCGCTGCCGCTCGTGAAGAAGAGTTCGTTCGTGGTCTTCACAGACTGCCAGCGCAAGCCGCCGATCAGGTCTAAGAAGAAGTTCTGATGCTGGTACGCGTTCCACGCGACCTCAGCGCCCGCTGTGTAGTTCTGCCCTGTGAAGGACTCGCCCGAAAATCCAACTTCCGACGCGTCATACTCGGAGTAGCCGCCAAAAACCTTGAGGCGAATCTTGTCGCTCTTGAGCGGGAAGTCATAACTGGCAAGCAGCGTGTGGCTCTCGTCAAAGCCGTTGGTGATGTAGTCCAGGCGCAGCACATCATCCCGGCTGGTCAACTGGTTGTGGACGAATCCAAATCGCTCGCGCAGCCGATTGGTATTCTCGGTGCCCGTGTTCGAAATCTGGCCATAGACACTCCAGGGCTTGGCCTCGCTGATGATGTAGTCCAGCGCGACCTGGCCTTCCTCAGCGCCCGGAGCGACAGCAACATCCACACGCCGACCCGGATGGCGATTGAGCCGGAAGACATATTCATCGACAGAAGCCTTATCGACCAGCGACCCCTCGCCCACCGGGCTCTGCTCGCGGATGCGCTGGTGCGAGCGGCTGTCCGTGTTGATGCGCTCGAGTTCGCCATTCGCGATTGCGCTGTCAAACCGATCGCCCGCAGCGACACTCCGCACCTGACCCACGATGCCAGTCCAGACAATCAGCCGCAGATCAAGGTTGCCATCAGCGCGCTTGTCAACGCCCGTCTCGGCATCAATGTCATCAGGGTGCAGTTGCACGATGATGCTCGCCAGCCCCTGCTTCTGCAACGAGGTCACAATCGAGCGGGCCACCGAAGAAAGCGCGCCGGCGCTGAACAGGCCGGGATTGACGGGCGTGATATCCCGCAGGCGGATCGTGGTTGTGCTGCCCGATGCGCCCAGCGCAACCTCCGGAGAAATGTATCCTTGGGGAGAGGCTCCAAGCAGCACGGGCGACTCAAGGACCTGCTCGGCGCTGGGATTCTGCGGATGCTCGTTGCGATACTCAATCAGGAATCGCGTTACGTTGTATGTCGGCGTTTCGCCCAACACGGACTTCCCCTCGCCAAGGCGGCTGGTAGCCGTGCCCACCAGACGCTCGGCACCAGGCTGGCCCGGTCGCACAGCGTTCACGTCATAGGGCTGGCCACTGCTGGCCGCCTGCTGAGCGAGCGCCTGGGATGCCATGGCAAGGCCCGCCAGCGCGAAGAGCCTTCGCAAGCGTTGATGACGGCGAACAAATCCGCTGGAAACTGCACCCTTCATCAGCGTCCTTTCCAAAGTGGCTGCCCCGCGCGGGCAAGGCCTTTCGAGCGGGAATGTTAGGAAGCGAGCAACGCAATAGAAACGCGCAAAAGTGGCCGTGCGATAACTCACGGACAAGGTCAATGCCCGCCCAGATATGCCTTACGAACATCATCGCTGGCGGCCAGTTGCTTGGCATCGCCCTGCATGGTTATCCGCCCGACCTCGAGGACATACGCCCGATGCGCCACTTTCAGGGCCATGTGCGCGTTCTGTTCGACGAGCAGGATGGTCGCGCCCGGCTGGCCATCGGTCGGAGCGTTGATATCGCGGATGATCTTAAAGATCGTTTGCACGACCTGCGGAGCCAGGCCCAGGCTTGGTTCGTCGAGCAGTAGGAGTTTTGGGCGGGCCATCAGCGCGCGAGCAATCGCCAGCATCTGCTGCTCGCCACCCGAGAGCGTGCCCGCGAGTTGGGTGATCCGTTCCTGCAAGCGCGGGAAGAGGGAGAGTGCATGCTCGCGGTCCCTGGCGATCTGCGCATTGTCGCTTCGGCAATAGGCACCCAGCGAGAGATTCTCATCAACAGTCATCTGGGGAAAGACGCCTCGTCCTTCGGGCGATTGAGCCAGGCCCAGCCTGACGATCTGGTGGGCTGGCAGTTTGGTGATGTCCTTGCCTTCGTAATGGATGACACCACTGGCGGGGCGGATCAGGCCCGAAATCGTCCGCAGTGTCGTTGTCTTGCCAGCACCGTTAGAGCCGATCAGCGTCACAATCTCGCCCTGCTGCACGCTCAGCGAAACGCTGTGGAGCGCTTGGATCGCACCATACTTCACTGCCAGTTCGCGGACTTCAAGCATTGGCGCACTCCGCCAATGACAAGCAGACGTCCATCGCGCTCGACACGCTCTTGAAACAGAGTTGGTGCGGCCAATGCCCGATCACGCTTTGCTTTCCTCCGCCACGCCCAGATACGCCTCGATCACCTTGGGATCGTCCTGCACCTGCTGGGGCGTGCCGCGGCTGATGACCGTGCCATGATCCAGCACCGTGATGTGCTCGCAGATATCCATGACCAGTCCCATGTCATGCTCGATCAGCAGGATCGTCACGCCAAACTCATCGCGAACCCGTCGGATCAGTGCTCGCAGCGCAACCTTCTCCTGCGGATTCATGCCCGCGGCAGGCTCATCAAGCAGCAAGACCTTGGGATTGGTCGCCAGTGCCCGCGCGATTTCCAGCCGGCGCTGATCGCCATACGGCAGATTACGCCCTGCCTCGTGTTGCCGATCGTCAAGGTCAAACAGTTGCAGCAGCCGACGCGCCTTGGCCTCGATCGCGGCTTCCTCGCTGCGGGCAAAGCCCGTGCGCAGCACCGATCCGAGCATGGATTGCTCCACACGCACATGGCAGGCAAGTTTCACATTGTCCAGCACCGTGAGTTCGCCAAACAAGCGAATGTTCTGGAACGTGCGTGCCATGCCCAGCGATGCGATGCGCGACGGTCGCAGGCCCACAATCGAACCGCCGGTCAGTTCGATGGTTCCCACATCCGCCTGATACACACCCGTCAGCAGATTGAAAACCGTGGTCTTACCCGCCCCGTTGGGCCCGATCAGTCCCCGCAGGCACCCAGTTGGCAGTTCGAGTGAGAAGTCCTGCACCGCCTTGAGGCCCCCGAAACTCTTGGAAACACCACGCGCAGCCAGCGCAATGCTCATCTCGCGAAAGCCCTGCTCGACAAACCCCCCCGTGCTGTATTGTGCAGGGCTGAGATTGATGGTGTGGGGCATGGTGCGGTACATCACTTGGCAGGCCCCTTTCCTGTTAAGCGACGCACCCTGTTGACCAACTCACTGACCAACCCCGCCCAAAGGGCCTTTTCCCATATTTCTCGCACGCCCAGCAGCCCACGAGGGCGGAAAATCATCATCAGAATCAGTGCAAGTGCCCAGATGATCATGCGATACTGATCCAGCCCGCGCAGCCACTCGGGCAGCAACGTCACGATCACCGCCGCGATGGTCGCCCCCGAGATGCTGCCCAGGCCACCCAGCACCACCATGATGACAATATCAAAACTTCGCGCGAAGCCGATCTCGCTGGGGTTCATGGACTTGAAGTGGGCAAACAATCCGCCCGCCAATCCTGCAAAGAACGCGGCGAGCACGAACGCTCGAACCTTGTACTTGACGGTGTCCACGCCCATCGCCTCGCTGGCGATCTCGTCCTCGCGAATACTCAGGAACGCCCGCCCAAAGGTGCTCCGCTTGATGCGCGAGGCAATCGCGAGCGTGATGCCCATCAACAGCATCACCCAGAAGACGCTCGAATAGTCGGGGACCGCCGAGAACCCCAAGGCCCCACCCACGCGCGGCGCGACCTCAAACCAGGACGTCTCCGATACCGCCTGATAGACCGTCTCATACACCCCGTTAGGCTTCACCTTCTCAAACGCATATGCCAGTACCGTGGTTGTATCCGCTGGAAGATGCGATGGCAACGACTCGCCCGGGTAGACCTGCTGCCAGGCAATCTGACTGGGCCGCAGCACCCCGCCCGTCCGTTGAACCAGCACACGCACAATCTCACCAAACCCCAGCGTCACGATCGCCAGGTAATCACCCCGAAGCCGCAGGCTGGGCAGCCCAACCAAATATCCCACCATGGCCGCGACCACTCCGCCCGCAAGCAGCGAACCGACGAAGAGAAAATCGCCCGGTCCAAACCATCCCAGTGTGGCAGGATCAATGTCCAGCGTCGTACCGGAAAACAAACTGCCATGCGTGCTCGCGCTCCCGAATAATTGCTGCGAGCCGTAATACGTGATCGACCCTGCAACATATCCGCCCACGCCCAGAAACCCCGCATGCCCGATCGAGAACTGGCCCGTAAAGCCGTTGACCATCGTCAGCGAAACCGCCAGCATCACATTGATGCCCACGCTCATCACCAGTCCGCGGTCATAGTCATCCAATAGCCGGCCAACGCCAAAGTGCATCACCAACGCGAACAGCAGGCTCACCAGGAATGGCAACGCCGACCGCGCAACCAAAACCGGCAGCGACATTGGCTGCACGATCAACGGAACGGAACTGACTTGGACGGGCTTCATGCAAATAAACCAGAAAGACCTACTACACCTTCTCGATGACCGCCTTTCCAAGTATGCCGCCCGGCTTGAAAAGCAGGACGAGAATCAGGATCGCGAAAACGTACACGTCGGTATAGCCAGGATGCAGGTACGCCGCGCCGAAGTTCTCGACGCACGCGATCACCAGTGCCCCCAGCACCGCCCCGCACACATTGCCAA
>CAYRPC010000172.1:0-5587 GCA_964425995.1 uncultured Phycisphaeraceae bacterium | reverse complement strand
GGGCGACACCTGTCAAGACCGCGTGCTCCTTGCCAACCATGCTGCGCAGCATGGTCCCAGCCGCTTCCTCGCTGGTCGGTGTGCCAGCCATCGCGCCATCGACGACGCAAGTCGTGTCCGCCCCTAGCACGATTCGCCCCCGCGCGCTCGCCAATGCAGTCCCCGCCCAAGCCTTCAAGTACGCCAATGACACGACCCATTGCTCGGGAGCAATTTCCTTCCAGTGCCCGCCGCCGCCGCAGGCCTCCAGAACACCATCTTCAAATCCCGGCTGCGCAGCCTCGTGCGGAAAGCCCCACTGCTCCAGCAACAACCGCCGACGGGGCGAGCGACTGGCCAAAAAAAGGGGCGGGGGCGGCGGCGGGGCCGGAACGGCGGCGGAAGCATCGGGATGGGGCACAGAGTGTTGCAATGGTTTCTCGCACCGGTTATTCGCCAATCAACGGCGTGCGTTCCAGACGCTTCAGACACTCCTATGTCGGTGCTTTACAAGTAAAAAAAATGCTTTTGCATGGTGATCCGCACCTTTGTTTCGATCTCGCCCTGCTTGGCGTGGTGATACGAGTGATACGTTTCCTCGTGCCCCATGACTATCCCAAAGCACAGTCCAAAATCCACCCCAAGGTCCATATCGTTCAATCCGACATCCGCTGGCACGACAAGCCAGCCAACCACGAGCATGTCCGCCAACTGCTCGACGAGGCGGATATTGCATCTGGTGATCTGATCCTGCTCCCGGAGATGTTCGACACGGGGTTTTCCTTCGCGATCCAACAGACGAACGACAAGCGGGGTGAAACCTTGCAATTTTTGCTCGACTTGGCCGACGACACCGGCGCGATTATCCAAGGCGGACGCACGTTTGCCGCGTGCCATCAGCAACCCTGCTCTGCCCGAAACCTCATGTCCGTCGTCGCACCGGGGCAGAAATTAGTCTGCGAGTACGCCAAGCAGCGGCTCTTCAGCCCCGCGGGCGAAGACAAGGCCATTGAGCCAGGCCGCGACGCCGTGACCTATGTCTGGCACAACCTCACGGTGCAAGCCGCGATCTGCTACGACCTGCGCTTTCCGGAACTATTTCGGACCGGGCCGGGGGGGAAAGCCGAAGCCAGCGGCCAGCCCATAGGTCAGGCCATTGCAATTGGTGCCTGCTGGCCCAGCCTGCGTCAACACCACTGGCGGAGCCTGCTCATCGCTCGCGCCATCGAGAATCAGGCCTTCGTCTTCGCAGCAAATCGGGTCGGAACCGATCCGCCCAAGCCCGATGGTTCTCCGGGCCTCCCATACGCGGGCGGCAGCATCGCGGTTTCGCCCAAGGGCGAAGTCCTAGCTGAAGCCAACAGCGATGCAAAAGCCTGCGTCCTTTCCGTTGAGGTCGATGCCGAACTCCTGCACACCTGGCGCCACCAGTTCCCAGCCTGGCGCGGTGTGTAAAAAACGATGCCACAATGCCTGCTGCCACCATGCCTTCTTCAGCCTCATACCTTCCGACATGCCATCCCCCGCTCTCCCCGTCCTGCTTGCCGCGTTGTTCCTTGCCACGCCATCACTCGCCCAATCCATCGAAAAAATCTGGGCTACCAACTGCCTCAAGTGCCATGGCGATGAAGGCCAGGGTGGCGGTGCGGGCACCAGCACGCTGCTCACCGATGAACTGATGGCGGCCAAGTATGACCGTATTTTCTTTGACACCATCAAGCACGGCAAGGCCGAGGCCGAAGGTGCGAGTGGAATGGAAGCGTTTGGGGAGGCGCTCGAAAACAAGGAAGTCTGGGGGCTGGTCAATCACATCCGCGAGTTGCAGGCCAATGCCCATCGCGAACGGCTCGGGTCAATCTCGAAAAAACTCAACGACGAGGGAATCTGTTCGACCCAGCGCGAGAAGTTCACCATCCAGCGCATCATCACCGATGATCTCGACACGCCTTGGGCGGTGGATTGGCTCCCAACCCAGTCCGGATCGCCCCAGCGGATGCTCGTCACGAATCGATCCGGCGCGGTCAAGGTGTGGACCATCGAAGATCCCCGCGAGCCATCAAATGGTAAGTTGAGCAATGCGATAGCAGGCATTCCGAAGGCGACAGAAGTCGGCCAGGGCGGCATGATGGAAGTCAGCGTGCATCCAGACTACGCGACCAATGGCTGGGTCTACCTCTCCTACACCAAGTCCCTCGATGGCAGCAAGACCATGACCACCGTTGTTCGCGGTAAACTTGCACAGCAAGAAAAAGGTTGGCAATGGACCGATCAGCAAACCATCTTTGAAGCCAGGAAAGAACACGCCATTGCCAGCGGACAGCACTTTGGCACTCGAATAGTTTTCTCAGCACCACTGACCCGCCAAACTACTGGTGCCGTTGATGGTGCTGGTGCAGTTGCTGCTGCTGGTCCGGATGCTGGCAAGCGATATCTCTACTTCACCATCGGCGAGCGTGGCCAGGCTGCCCACGCGCAACTCCTCTGGCGTCCCAATGGCAAGGTGCATCGCGTCTTTGACGATGGAACCATCCCCACCGACAATCCCTTCGTCGGCGTGAAGGTCGACGATCAGGACGCCTACCCGTCTATCTATTCCTATGGCCATCGCAATCCGCAGGCGCTGGTCGCAGACCTCGACGGCAATCTCTGGGACACCGAGCACGGGCCGCGAGGAGGGGATGAGTTGAATCTTATCCTGAAAGGCCGCAACTACGGCTGGCCACTCGTCAGTTTCGGCATCAACTATAACGGCACCTCATTCAAAACACCCTGGGCCGATACCGAGCCAAGCCCACAGAGCGAAGCCGCTCAGCAACTTGACATCATGATGCCCACCGACCGCTGGATGCCCAGCATCGGCGCGTGCGGCATGGACGTGGTTCGAGGTGGGGCGTTGGGCGAGGCCTTCCCAAACTGGAAGGGCGATCTGGTCGCGGGCGGACTGTCGGGATCAAATGTGGATCGCATTCGCATCGTCGCATCGAGCGAGGAGCCCTCAGGGTTCCGCGTCGCGGAGCGCGAGGAGATTGTTCACGGCATCGGACGAGTGCGCGATGTGGCCGTCGCGCCCGATGGCAGCGTGTATGTTGTGCTGAATGACCCCAACCATGTGATTCGCCTCTGCCCGATTGCGAAGTAGCCACCCGTGCCCATCCATGACTGGCAATTCTGGATTGTCTCCGCCCTCGCACTGTGCGCAGTGCTCTACATCCTGCGCGTCGTGCTGCCGGTGGGCTGGAATCCGCTGCGCCGCAAGCAGCCGGGCGTGCGCACCACGCTGACAATCTCTGGCAAGGCACCTCAAAAGAAGTAGACGTAGAAAATATTCATTACCGCTGATTCGCACCTGTTGGCCCGCTCGCTTGGCTCGTTTGCCGCTCGCGTTTGCTCTGGACTTCTATCTTTATTGCTCAGGATTCAAGGTCCGCAAACGCTTGCGCGTAAAAGTCGCATGAAAGACCGAAAACAACTGCGCCTTTCCCCACGTTCGTGCGAACAATCCGTAGAAGAGATCAGGCGTACCAGCCCCGGCGGATTGCCGATGCTGTTTGCCTCAGTACCCAAACTTCTGGAGGATTGCTCATGGCCTGTACGCTCAAGGGAACGTTGTCTAAGTCGCTCTTGTCCAAGTCCCTCTTATCAAAGATAATCGTCGGAATCGTTGCTATCTCCGGATTGGCTGGCTCTGCCCTGGGCCAGTTCTCCCTCCGCACCCAATCGGTCGCAACCGGACTCTCGCGCCCGCTCTATGTCACCGCACCCCCTGGCGACTTTGCCCGCCTCTTCGTTGTCGAGCAGCGCTCCGGCACGATTGGCCGCATCCGCATCGTCAACCTTCCCGCCAACTCTCTCAACGCCACTCCATTCCTGAGCGTCAGCCCGGTTTCAACCAGCAGCGAGCAGGGCTTACTGGGCCTGGCCTTCCATCCAGACTTCCTGAACAACGGCTACTTCTGGATCAACTACACCCTGCCCGCTCAGTCCGGCATCTCCGCAGGGAGCACCCGCATCGTCCGCTATCGCGCGAACCTTCCCTACGCCACCAGCACCACCGCCGCCGCCGCGTCCGCCACCACCGTCCTCGAAATCCGTCAGCCAGAGAACAACCACAATGGCGGGTGGATCAGTTTCGGTCCTGATGGCAACCTCTACGTCGCCATGGGCGATGGCGGCTGCTTCAACGATCAGAACAGCACGCAGTGCGGCAGCGTCTTCAACCACTCCACAGGCGGTAACGCCCAGGACATCACCGACAACCTGTTAGGCAAGATGCTCCGCCTGGATGTTGACGGTCTTGACAACATCCCCGGCAACGCCGATGACGATGCGTTCCCCGCCGACGCAACCCGCCTCTACAGCATCCCCACCGACAACCCATTCGTGGGCATCTCGGGAGATGACGAAATCTGGATGTACGGCCTCCGCAATTCCTGGCGCAATACCTTCGACCGCGCCACGGGCGACTTCTGGATCGCCGATGTCGGACAGGATGCACGCGAGGAAGTGAACTTTGTTCCCTTTGGCCAGGGCTCAGCCTGGAACATGGGCTGGCGCTGCCTCGAAGGCACGCGCTCCACCGGCCTTTCGGGCTGCTCCCCCAGCGATCCAACCCTGCGCCGCCCCATCCTCGAATACGGACACACCACCGGCACCGCCATCGGCCCCACCACCATTCTCGGCTGCTCGATCACCGGCGGCATCGTGTATCGTGGTGCCTCCGTTCCCTGCTTCCAGGGCCACTACATCTTCGCCGACTATTGCACGGGCGATATCTGGAGTTTCAGGCGTGACTCGGGCGGTGCCGTCGCGAATCTCGTCAATCGCACCATCGAACTCGATCCACCGGGCAGCCAGATCATCCAGAACGTCGTCAGCTTTGGCGAGGATGCCAGCGGCGAAATGTATATCGTCGACCAGACCGGTGGCGAAGTCTTCCGCGTCTTCGTGGGCGGCTCGGGCGATTGCAACGCCAACAACATCATCGATAGTTGCGAGATCGCCGCGGGCCTCACGCCCGACGTGAACGCCAACGGCATTCCCGATTCCTGCGAAACCACGGTGTGCAACGACATCGATGTCAACAACGACGGCGCAAGTTTCGATCCCCAGGACATCGAGGCCTTCCTCAGTATCTTCAGCGAAGGCCCCTGCGTTCCCGCCACCCAGACCTGCGACGACATCGACTTCAACAACGACGCCGGTCTGTTTGACCCCTGCGATATCTCCAGTTTCCTCGCCGTCTTCAGCGAAGGCCCCTGCACCGCCTGCGGCCAGTAAACCCGCACACGCCTGTCCAACCTCCGAGCAATATCCAAAGCAAAGGCCAACGTCCAGGCCACTTCCAAAGATCATCTGCCGATCCAAGCCAGCCCCCAAGGGCTGGCTTTTTCTTTGAACACCCTCCGCTCCACCCGTTCAGCCCGTGCCACGACCTACCGCTTCGCTGGTCGGTGTGCTGCAACAGGCCCAACATCCCGCCGGGCACGCCACACATGGAAATATGAATTCCGTGCAAAGATGGGTGCCATAACAAACACACGCATAGGGAACTCACGATCAACCAACTTCCCATTTTTGTGGTCCGATACGGAATCGGTGGCATATTCCA
>CAYRPC010000171.1:0-5903 GCA_964425995.1 uncultured Phycisphaeraceae bacterium | reverse complement strand
GGATGGGGGTGCGCGCGTCGAAAAGCGGAGCGGGCGCGAACGGGTTGAGGCGTGGGTGGTGGAGCAGGGGTGGACGCCTTGGGATTTTCAACACGAGGCATGGGATGCGTACCTCGGGGGCAAGAGCGGGTTGATTCAGGTTCCAACTGGGGCGGGAAAGACATACGCGGCGTTTCTTGGGGCGCTGGCGCAGATGATTGACTTGCAAGTCGGCGGGATTGGCGAGCGGATGCAAGGGTTGCACACGCTGTATGTGACTCCCCTACGCGCTGTGACGCGGGATATCGAGTTGGCGATGAAGCGGCCGATTCTGGATATGGGACTGGCGATTGTGGTGGAAACTCGGACAGGAGACACGAGCGCGCGGGTTCGGGAGAAGCAGCGGGAGCGGCTGCCTCATGTGCTGCTGACGACGCCCGAGTCGTTGTGCCTGTTGCTGACTCGCGCGAACGCGAAAGAGTTGTTCGCCGGGCTGCGGTGCGTGATCGTGGATGAATGGCATGACTTGCTCGTGAGCAAGCGCGGGAGCGCGACGGAACTTACATTGGCACGGTTGCGGAAGTGGAATCCCTTGATGCGGACGTGGGGGATGTCGGCGACCATTCCCAATTCATCAGAGGCACTTGCGACGCTGATGGGGACTCGATCGAAGATCGATTCGGCGCAACGTCCTAGTGAGGGAAAGGTCGTAGCAGATGTGGATGGGATTGGGCGCGATACTGCGATTGCAACGGATGGGGCGGTTGTCATTCGCGGAACGATGCGCCGGGATGTGGGCATTGAGTGCGTTATTCCGACGGATATGACGAGACTGCCTTGGGCTGGGCATATGGGGCTGCGGATGCTGCCCGATGTGCTGGCGCAACTGGATCCTTCGGTGCCGACTCTTGTCTTCACAAACACACGATCGCAGGCAGAGCGGTGGTTTCATGCCATCGAGTTCGCAAGGCCAGAGTGGCAAGCGATACTGGCGCTGCATCATGGGAGCCTGGATCGCGAGGAGCGCGAGCGGGTGGAGGCGGGGCTCAAGGATGGATCGGTACGGATCGTGGTGTCGACGAGCAGTCTGGACCTGGGCGTGGACTTTGCGCCGGTGCGGAAGGTGTTGCAGATTGGAAGCCCCAAGGGCATCGCGCGGATTGTGCAGCGTGCGGGTCGGGCGAATCACAGGCCCGGCGAAGGAAGCAGCGTGTGGTGCGTGCCCACGCACGCGCTGGAGTTACTTGAGGTAGTCGCGGCGCGGGAGGCATTCGCGGCGGGGGAACTGGAAGCACGCAGAGCAGTGGAGTCGCCATTGGATGTGCTCGCGCAGCACATGGTGACGTGCGGGTTGGGTGGAGGATTTCGCGAGGATGAGTTGTTTGAAGAGGTGCGCGGGGCGTGGAGTTACCGGGGCCTGTCTCGGGCGGAGTTTGACTGGGCATTGGAGTTGGTCAGCGTGGGCGGCGTGCTCAAGCACTATCCGGAGTTTCAGAAAGTGCGGCGGGGCGAGGACGGGGTGTGGCGAGTCGAGAGTGGGCGGATCGCGATGCTGCATCGATTGAATGTGGGGACGATCACATCAGACGGCAGCCTGGAGATTCGATATGTGAACGGGCGACGGTTGGGCGTGATCGACGAGGGGTTTGTCACGCACCTTCGCGTCAATGAGCGGTTTGTGTTCGCGGGCAAGGTGGTGCAGTTGGTGATGATCCGCGACTTGACGGTGCTGGTCAAGGCTGCAACCGGCTCGACAAACAACACGCCGATCTGGGCGGGCACAAGGCTACCGATCAGCGAGAGTTTGAGCGGGGCGCTGCGGAGGGTGTTGGAGCGGGCCGGAGAGGCGGTTGAAAGTGGCGGCAGCAACGACGTTTACTTGGTTCCGGAATTGGTGGCTGCGGGGGCGCTGGTGGCGGTGCAGCGGTCGTTGAGCGTGATACCGCGAGCAGATGAGTTGCTGGCGGAGGTTGCGAGATCTCGGGATGGGACGCATTTGTTCCTGTTTCCGTTTGACGGGCGGCTTGTGCATGCGGGGGTTGCGGCGGTATTGGCGCTGCGACTTTCCCGATTGGTGAAGGGCACGTTCACCTTCGCGGTCAATGACTATGGGTTGGAGGTACTGAGTGCGGACGCGTATCCCTTCGCGGCATTACTTGCGGAACGGCGCGAGGAGTTGTTCACGGTTGAGGGACTGGCACGGGACATTGCGGAGAGCATCAACATGTCGCAGTTGGCGCGACTCGCCTTTCGCGAGGTTGCGAGGGTTGCGGGACTGGTGATGCAGAACTATCCGGGCGCGCGGAAGACAGGGCGGCAGGTGCAGGCGAGTAGTTCGCTGATTTACGATGTCTTCCAGGACTTTGATCCAGGAAACCTGTTGTTGCACCAAGCCCGGCGCGAGGTGCTTGACCGGCACTTTGAACGCGGGCGACTGCAACGCACGATGGAGCGGATGGGAGCATCGCGGCTGGTGGTGCGGGAGACTGCGCGGTTCACGCCTCTTTCATTCCCGCTGGTGGTGGAGCGGGTTGCGGCGAAGATCAGCAGCGAGTCGATTGCGGAGCGGTTGGAGAAAATGCAGCGCGAGTGGGGAAAGGTTTGAAAAGGAATAAGGCAGGAAGGCACGCAGATATCGGGGCATCTAATGCGCGTTGCGGTGGATGAAGCCCCGGAACAGCGTGAGCCAGAGGATTTTGAGATCGAAGGCAAGGCTCCAGTAGCGGATGTAGAAAAGGTCGTGCTGGAGGCGTTTGCGCAGGCCGGTATCGCCACGATGACCATTGACTTGTGCCCAGCCGGTCATGCCTGCCTTGACGTGCTGACGGAGCATGTAGCCGCGCCAGTCTTCGCGGAACTTGGCGATGAGTTCGGGGCGCTCGGGGCGAGGGCCAACCAGGCTCATGTCGCCCAGGAGGACGTTGAAGAGTTGAGGGACTTCGTCGAGGCTGGTGCTGCGCAAGATGCGCCCGATCGGTGTGACGCGCGGATCGTTCTTGGCGGTCCAACTCACGCCGGGCATGCCGCGCTCGTCGTCGGCGTGCTGCATGGTGCGGAACTTGAGGATGTTGAACTCTTCGCCACCGACTGAGACGCGGCGCTGGCGGAAGATGGCGGGGCCGGGGCTGGTGAACTTGATGAGCCCGGCGATGAGCAGCATGGGAATGGAGAAGAGCATGATGCCGACGATGGAGCCGAGGATATCGATCGAACGCTTGACGGCACCAGCCACGCCCGCCATGGGGTTCTCACGGATGCTGAGGATGGGCATTCCCTCAAGCTCGTTGATGGTCATGGAAAGGGGCGTGTATCGGGGGGTTACATCGGGGATGATGCGGACATCAACTGGGAATTTTTCGAGGCGGCGCAGGAGGGTTGGGATCATCGCGGCGCGGGTGTTGGGTATGGCGAGGTAGACAGCATCGACCGGGCGGCGTTCGAGGATGCGTTCGAGATCCTGCACTGTGCCCAGAACGGCGCGGTTGAGGATGGGAGCGTTGGTCGCGTGTGTCGATGAAATGGGTTGCACTACGTGCGTCAATGATTTTTCTGGTTCGTGGTGCGAGATGAAGTAGTCGACGTGCAAACCGGTCCATGAGTTGCGTTCGAGGGTGCGGCAAGCGATGCGGGCGAGGCGACCCGTGCCGATGATGGCGACGTGACGGAGATTCTTACCACGGCGGCGCAACTCCCGGAGCATGACCCGGAAGGCAGCGCGAGACGCAATCAGTGCTGCGGGGAGGAGCAGGGCGAGCCAGACGAGTTGGAGTTTGGCTGCGTCGAAGCGAATGCCGGCGTAGATCGCCATGCGTGAAGGATCAGAACCGCCCATGATGTCCGGGCCCAGACCCCAGAGCAGAACGATCAGAGAGATGATGGTAGCGATGGCGGCGTTGAGGACGGCCTTGGCCTCGGCGAGCATGCGTTTGTCACGCCAGGGGCGATAAAGGCCAAAGACTCGCATCGCGGTGATGGTGATTGGGATGGTGAAAACGACGAGGGGTTGCTGGATCCAGTCACGGATGCCTTGGGGCCAGATCAGGGCAGGAAAGTTGCCATCGATCTGGGAGCGCCTGATGAACCACGCGGCGAGGCAGGCAACAATGATGACGATGGTGTCTGCGAGCGCGAGGAGCGATACGAAGACTTGTTGGCGTTGCTTTAGCACCCCTGTTTGCTCCTAAGCCCTGCGATCCAGCGGGCGATCCAGCGAGTCGATGTGGGCGAATAGCGGGCATCGTTGCGCCGCATGATGTGGTACCCATCATATCGCTATGAGATCGGTTTGGATGCGAGGCGGGCTGGAGTTGTCGGAGCAATTGGGGCTGTGGTCAGATCGTGCGGGGTGGTGTGGGACCGTGCGGAGTGTGGTCCAGGGCGATTGGTGTCGGCTTCAAACGACTTTTCAAACGTTTGCTTCGTCGACAATGTGATTGTCATGGAGGGTTTGCAGGCCAGCCCACAGGAGTGTGAAGTACATGATGAGGACGCACCAACTGGGACCAGCAATCGCGCGCCAGTTGGTCAGGGCTTGGCGGAACTTATCGCCTCCGGGGGGAAGCGTCAGGCCCAGCCACATGACGACGAGGCCAGCCACGAGCAGCCAACGCGAGCGAGCGTGCGTGCTCGTGAGCAGGATAGTTGCTGCGATGATGGTCGCGAACGTGAGGAGGAACATGTGGCGATTGGTGGTCTGAGGGCTGAAGACCAATACGGCGACAAGCAGACCAGCCCATTCGAGGAGGGCGACGCGTTGGTTGGGTTGCTTGGTTTCCGTGATGCCGCCTCGACCTTTCAAGAAGAGTGCGATGTGATGGCTTGAGAGCATCCACCAGCCAATGACGAGGGCGATGCTGGCCACGAGCAGCACGCCCAGCGGCGTGATGAGCCGTTGGTCGAGGTACTGGGCGAGGCGAGCCGCGGCGCTGACGATGGAGACACTGCGTTCCCAGGTGATGCTGTGGATGTTCGCGCCGTCGAGCGATTCGGGACGGATGCCAGCCATCTCGAGCAGGCCAGCGAAGGCGCGGCCCAGGTAGTTGAGGTTGCGATCCCAGCCAAAGATCGGAGCGCCGATGAAGAGGCCAGCGAGTGCGGTGGCGAGCATCGCGACAGCTTCGCGGTAGCGACGACGGAGCAGGAGGTATGGAAGGAAGATAATGGCCTGGTACTTGATATTGAAAGCAAGTCCCAGCAATGCGCCAGAGGCGAGGGGACGGGTGCGCTGCAGCACAAGTGAGGCGATGATGAGTAGCAGCGTGAGCGCATCGGACTGGCCCAGACTGAGGACGGCGCGGACCTTGTCAATATTCAGCAGCATGCCCAGGGCCGCGATCAGGAGGATGGGCGTGGAGATCGTGGTGGTTGGGTTGGCGGCTGTTGCTGCTTGATCTGGTGCAAAGCGGCGCAAGGATTCTCGCGCGAGAATGATGAGTGCCGACGCGATCATGAGGGCGTTGAGGATTGTCCAGACTACGCCCGCGGCTTCGCGTGAGAGGAGCGCGAGGGGGGAGAGGAGCATCGCAAAGAGGGGCGGATAGATGTAGCCGCGGGTGCCTGACAGGTAGAGATCCTGATTCTCTTTGACGGCACGGGCGGCCTGGTAGAAGTGGACGAAGTCACCTTCACGGCCGCGTGCAAACTGGGAGCCAGCGCTTATTGCAATGAAGCTGATGCAGCCAATGAGGAGGCAAACACTCGCGATGCGGAGGTTGCGGGCGTCGGCGGGTTTGGCGAGGAGGCGAGTGAGGAGCATGAGGAGGATTGACCATTCAGAACACGAAAATTTCTGAGATCACGGAAAAGGCGTTGGGCTCAGTCCAAGATTCATTCGCGTGCTCAGTAATTGCAGCAGTGCAAGCGAACTGATTCGGACTGCCATGCTCCCCGAGGGTCGCGTTTCACAGGGGGTCGGGGGGCGGGGG
>CAYRPC010000170.1:0-5912 GCA_964425995.1 uncultured Phycisphaeraceae bacterium | reverse complement strand
CCCCCACCCCCACCGCACTAGTTCGAGCGGGGCGGTCCCTTACCCGCTTTCGGTTCGCCCCCTTGCTCGTGGCGGGTCCGGGTAACTACGAAGTTTGCCGCGTATTCCATCTGCACTGAACTGTGCGGTTGATCGTTCCGATGAACGGTCGTCCGCAGTGCCCGAGCGCAGGATTTGCCCCTGTGCGCGGGGTGAGCGTGAGCCAATGTGTTCGGTCCGCTCCCGAGTTGGGGGAACACCCCAGAGCCAGGCAAAGGAAGAGGTGAGCAATGGTCTTCGATAAAGAAGTCCTGACGACGGGCGAAGTGGCCAAAATCTGCAACGTGGCCCCGCGGACTGTCTCCAAGTGGTTCGATTCGGGGTCGTTGAAAGGTTACCGGATCCCCGGTAGCCGTGACCGTCGCATCCCGGCATCCGAACTGGTGCGATTCATGCGGGCCCATGGCATCCCCCTTGAAGGGATGAACAGCGGGCGGACACGCGTGCTGATCGTTGACGAGGAGCGCGAGGTGGTGGACGTGCTCGAGAAGGTGCTCGCGGAACAAACCAATTACGAAGTTCGTGCGTGCATGTCGGCCTTCCAAGCTGGCATGGAATGCGAGAAGTTCAAGCCCCATGTCGTGCTGCTGGACTTGCACGTGGGCGATGTGGACGCGAAGGCATTTGCGGACAGCATCCGCCGCAACGAGGCGCTGCAGTTCACGAAGATCGTCGCCATGAGCGGCAAACTCACGGACGGCCAGGCAATGTCGCTCAAAGGCCAGGGCTTTGACAACTTCCTGAAGAAGCCGTTCCAGGTGCGTCAGGTCGTGCAGGCAATCGAGCAGGCGACCAACCTGCTGGCAGCGTGAACAGGCCCGGCGGCATGCTGGGCGTATTGAATCATCCCTGGGAACGCTACAGCCCGAGCAAGGACGCTCGGGCTGTGTGCATTTGAAAGACGCATGGGGTGTGCCGCCCAAAGGAGCGAGCGCGGTCATGTCAACCACAACATGCCTCACGATTTAGGTCTGGGGCGGGTGGCATATTGAGGTGGAAATCAGGTTGTGCCAGCCGCCGATTTACACTCTGGCGTGATGGGTGCGGCGGGGCGGGGGAGATTGCCTTGCACGGCGTTGGGTGAAGGCAAGACTGCAAAGCCCGAGCAAGGCGGCGGATGATGGTGCGGGAATTGTGGCGTACCAGGCTTCGGTCCGGCCTGCGGGGTTGGTGCCGTAGCCGCAGAGGGTGAGGCCGTTGGAGGAGGTGTCGGTCGTGAGCAGGTTGGTGCAGCCGGTGAAGTTACAGCCCGCGTCGGTCAGCACATTCTCGATGCGTTGCAAGCCGTCTGCTTGCGTCCTGTAGTGCCACTTGTACACCATCGTTGTTCCGTCTGCGGAGATTTGAGGCAGCCCTTGGCCAGGCGGAACAACATCGCTGATGAGGAGTTGATAGCCGATTTGCGCCGTCTATAGGAAACTTCCCAGACCGACATTGCCGACATTCACCGAGCCATCCGCAGAAACATCGGTGGCACCAGCGCCGCTCAAGGGGAAGTAGAATTGCCCGTTGTTGAGGATCGCAACGCTGCCGGTTGGTTGTGTCCAATGAAATGGGGTAGCGGTTTGCTGCGGGGGGGGTTCAACTGGTAGGTTGCTGTCACGGCACCGAAGACAACAGAGCCATTCGCCGACACGCCACGTGCGGTTGTAGCCGACCCGTTGCCGAACGGCAAACCAGTCACGGGACCCAGTGATTGGGTACCGGTGGCTTGTGTCCAGCGGACGCCGGATAAGCCAGACTCAGCATGTCCGACGATGCTGGAACCGTCAGCGGATATATATGGGCCGAAAGTTCCACCAACGCCATTGACTCGTTGAACCCCGGTGGCCTACGTCCATCACCAAGCAAAACCTGCTGTTGATGTCTGCATAGATCCAACGATCACCGAACCATCGCTTGAGACGTCGTTCGCCTGAATCATTTGGAACCCACCAGGTGCGGCACCGAGATCAATACGACTAGTTGATGCGGTCCAACGCCATGCGACACCACCGAACGGAATTGAGGTGCCAACAACAGTCGTGCCATCGGATGAGATGGCGTTGGCAACAGAAGCGTTCTGGCCAGAAACAACGCCTAGACCTTGAAACACTTGAGCAAAGGACGCTGACGTTAAGGTCGGAAATCCGAATAATGAAGCACAGCGCATGGGGGCAACTCCGCAAGAGGGTGATGACTAGTCGAGCCTGTTCGCATCCTCCGGGACAGGGTCACCTCGTCATGAATCTGAAATTATCACTGATTGCGTTTACTCCGGTATGCCAAACGGTCTACGCATGTATGAGTTCATGTTGCGGGCTTCGAGCAGTGGGTTCCAAGTTCCGCGTCTTTGGCCAGGGCACAGTTATTTCCTGAAGAAGCCATTGCAGGTGCGTCGGGTCTTGCAGGCAATCGAGCAGGCGACGAACCTGATGGCAGCCTGAATAGGTCCCCGGTGGGGGGACGGCGGGCCTACTGGAACATACCTCACGATTCATGCTTGTTCAACTGATTGCGAAGGGTATTTATCGGTTCTTTATCAACGACTCGCATGCCCGGGTGCGACTGCCGGTCCAGCACTCGGGTACAGTCGGTTATGTACCAAGCCCTCCTTGTCCGCAAGTACCTGCTCAGCAAGATCATGCCCCTGCTCGCCGCGGCGGCGGTGCTGTTGTGTACGACCATGGTGCTGGTCACCTGGTCGGTGATGGGCGGGTTTCTGAACATGCTGGTGTCGTCGGGGCGGACAATGTCTGGGGATGTCATCGTGACCTGGCCCAATGTGGGCTTCGGGCACTACGACGATCTGGTCAGGATGCTGGAAGCGGACCCACTGATCGCGGCGGCGGCACCGGCGATTGAGACCTATGCGCTGCTGGGCCTGCCCAATGGGCGCAAGGAGATGGTCTTCGTGCGTGGAGTCGAGCCAGCGAGTTATGCGCGGGTGACGGAGTATGAGAAGATTCAGTGGTGGCGGCCGATCCAGAAGCCCGTGCGCAAGGACAGTCAGCGGCTGGATGAACGGCTCAAGCCAGAGAATCAAGGGGTGCTGGAGCGGGCGATCGCCAACTCGATGACGCTCTCGCGCCGCAATGAGATGACGGGCGAAGATGAGCCGGCGATCGTGATGGGCATCGAGGTATCGGGCCTTAACAGCCGGACGCCCGAAGGATTTTACAACCCGCGAATGTATGTCCGGCGAGACGAGAAGGGGAACACCAAAGAGATCAACGAGTTTCTGCCCAACTCCGGGTCGGTGGTGCTGAGTGTGCTGCCGCTGGATGCGGATGCGCGGGTGATTGGTGAGCAGGCGAGCATGAAACTTGCGGTTGCGAACGAGTTTCATTCCGGGCTGTATGAACTGGACAGCAAGGTGGTTGTCGCGCCGCTGACGACGATTCAGAATATGCTGCGGATGGATGGAGCGAAGGCCGTGACTGCGAAGCAGCCTGCTGGGCAGGGTGTGGGGGCGGGGGGGGCGCAGGAAGAGGATGGCTTCGCGACCGACATCGGAACGCAGGAGAAGGACGTGCCGGCGCGGGTCACGCATGTGATCGTGCGCGGGAAGGCAGACTATGGAAAGTTGGGAACCGCCGAGCCGCTGATCGCGCGCGTGCAAGAGGTGTATTCACGCTTTGAATCTGCTCATAAGGGCAAAGTGCCCAGCACCTTTGATATCACGATCCAGTCGTGGGAGGACCAGAATCGAACGCTGATCACGGCGGTCAAGAAGGAGACGGGGCTGGTGCTGTTCCTGTTCAGCCTGATCTCGCTGACGGCGGCGTTTCTGGTGCTGGCGATTTTCTGGTCGATGATCGCGGAGAAGACCAAGGACATCGGCATCTTGCGTGCGCTGGGGGCGAGTCGCTGGGGCGTCGCGGGCGTGTGGCTTGCATATGGCGTGGGCATCGGCCTGGTGGGCGCATCGCTGGGGCTGCTGGTGGGCATGGCAATCATCCGCAACATCAACCCGATCCATGAGTGGCTGGGCAGGGCACTGGGGTTGACGATCTGGGACCCCAAGGTGTACTACTTCACGGAGATTCCCAACGCGCTGGACGTCAACAAGGCGATCATCGTGGCGCTGGGCGGCATCGCGTGCAGCGTGCTGGGCGCGCTGATCCCGAGTTGGCGGGCGGCACAGATGGACCCGGTACGGGCGCTGCGATTTGAGTGATCACTTGGTCTTGGGATGACGGACGACGCGCTCCTGAATGGGCTTGTTGCTGAGCGCAAGCGAGTCGCGAATGGGACGGAGGGGCGATTCGCGCACGAGTGGCAGGTCGCCCTCGATGGGTAGGTCGCCGGCGAGGGGAATGGGCGGAGCCATGTCGATGGGGTTGGGCGGCTGATGCTCGCGTGCGACCCGGGCAAGATTGCGGGCTGCATTCTCTGCAAAGCGCTGGTCACGCTCGAGAATGGTGTCGGCGTTGATCTGTGCCCAGTTCGCCAAGGAGATGAACTGCATAGTCGCGACGACAAGTTGGATCAGCCAGGCGATGGGAATGATGCAGGCTAACAGGCCGATGATGGCGAAAAAGGCACGGGCCACGTCGGTATCAAAGAAGAGCGCGGCAAGGACGGTTGAGACGATGATGGGCGGCGCGAAAAAGACGCCCAGGCTGGCCAGACGAAGGCGATCCGAAAGACTGTTGTCGTTGGCCCAATCTGCGATGCGCGAGGCATACAAGCCCAGCGCGCTCAAGCCTAGAAAGCCCACGATCGCAAAGCCGGCCATGACCCAAGTCCAGATTTTTGATGGCACGGGCAGCGTGAACGATTGCAAGGCTGCGATGCCGATGATGCTCAGCATCGCGCTGGCGGGAAGCCATGCACATTGCGTCACTCGAACGATTATTCGCGATGTCCGCCATTCCCGCGCAGCCAACTGTGTTCGCATTTCGCGCATGCGGCGCGGCGCGGCCATGACCCACACGCCACTGGCCCATAGCCCTGCGGGCAGTAGACTCGCAATCGCAGCCATCGCCCAGGCTTTGTCTTGAGCAAGTCCGAACTTGATCACGACTATGGCAGTGATGGGGAGGATGGCGAGCAAGATCAACGCGATCTGCATGAAGCGGCATGCAAGCGACAGACTGTGGAGGTAGCGGAGCGGAGCATCGATGAGGGAACTGGTGATGCCAGGCGTGTGCTTGGGCTCGATCAACCAGAGCACGCGGCCCCAGAAACCCAAGAAATCGGGCATCGATTCGGAGGCATCATCCCCGGGACGCTTGCCGATACCTAGACCGCACTCGGGACAGAATGCGCCATAGCGAAGGCCCCGCAGGTTGTAGCCACAACCCGGGCATTCGATGTCTCGCTCGATCTTGCCGCCCAGGGGACCTTGGAAATTGGTGGCGATGTACACCATACCTGCTTGTAGCTGCAAAGGCTTTCAAGGTCGCACGAATTGCTCAGCCAAACAGACTTTTTCCACAATCGTGAAAGATGGATGATTTCGAGCGAACTTTGTTGGTATCGGGGATGTTCGTCTGTATGCTAGATTCAGAGTTGTGGAAGTACTGGATCGTCTTAGACTCATTCACGATGGTGGACCAGCGCTCTCGAGGCTGGGTTTGGGCAAGGAGTTACTCATGCAAGACTTCATCAATATGGCCGTGCAGCAGCTGGGTATCAATGAAACGCAGGCCAAGGGTGCGACGGGCGGGGTCTTGGGTCTACTACAAGGACAGATGGGCGGCGGAGACTTCAACAAGTTGCTGGGCATGCTGCCTGGTGCGCAGGATCTGATGCAAGGCGCGAGTAGTGCGGGCGCTAGTGCGGCTACCGGAAGTTCTGGCGGAAGTTCTGGCGGCGGGATTGGCGGCATGCTGGGTGGTTTGCTGGGCGGCGGTTCGAAGGGCGGCGGATTAGGTAACTTGGCGAGC
>CAYRPC010000169.1:0-6058 GCA_964425995.1 uncultured Phycisphaeraceae bacterium | reverse complement strand
GCCCCCGCCCAAGCGTGGTCAGTCACGCAACTTGCCACCCATATCGGCACCGCACTCGACCAGGGCTTGCCAGACAAAATCCGCGTCGTGGGCGAGGTTTCTGGGTTCCGTGAGCGGACGCACTGGTACTTTGACCTGAAGGACGAAGAGTCGGTCGTCTCCTGCGCGATGTTCGCCAATGCAGCCCGCAAGGCGATCATGCCACGCACGGGCGACAAGGTGCTGGTCACTGGCCGTATCGACTTTTACGCCAAGCAAGGCAAAGTTACACTCATCCTCGAGAAGATCGAACCGGTGGGTCAGGGTGCTCTGGATGCGGCTCTCAAGAAACTCGTCGAGGAGGCGCGTTCGCTTGGGTGGCTCGCTCCTGAACGCAAGCGAGCACTGCCACAGATGCCCCGGCGCATCGCGATCCTCACCAGCCGCAGCGGCGCAGCCCTCCAGGACGTGCTGGTCACCATGAAGCAGCGCTGCCCGGGTGTCGATGTGGTTGTTGTCGATGTGCGGGTACAGGGGAACGACGCCGTGCCCGAGATCGTTGATGCAATCTATCTCGTCGGTCGGCACGCAAGAGCATTGCGAATCGATGCTCTACTCCTGACCCGCGGCGGCGGATCAATGGAAGACCTTTGGTGCTTCAACCATCGTGAGGTTGCACTGGCGATCGTCCAGTGCCCGATTCCCGTCGTCGCCGCGATCGGTCACGAGACCGATACAACACTCGCAGAACTGGTCGCCGACGAACGCTGCGCAACTCCCACGCAGGCCGCGATGCGCCTTGCGCCCGATCGCGAAGCCTTGGCCAGAGAAATCGATACGACACAGAGGCGACTCACGATGCTGCTCGAACGTTCGCTCCGCGACGCGGCGTATCGACTCGAACGCGTCGAGGAACTTGCTCTCTTCGCAGAACCACAGACCATGGTTGTGGCCCGTAGCGAAGCATTGGAGAGCATCGCAACGACACTGGACGGGGCCATGCGGACACGGCTTGCAACCGCACGCGAACGCCTCGCCCATAGAGTAACTGGCGTGCATCAAGCCAGCCCGGCTGCGATCATCGCAGCATCCAAGGAACGGCTCGATGGACGTGTGACTAGGCTACGTACAGGCATCGCGGCGCGCCTGTCGCGAAGCGACCATCGCCTGGACGCACTGTCACGCGAACTGCGGGCCGTCGGGCCACAGCAGGTGCTGGCGCGAGGCTACTCGGTGACGCTGCGTGAGGATGGATCGATCGTACGTGCTACCAGCGACGCACCGGAGGGCACGCTGCTGACCACTCGGGTGGCCGATGGAAGCGTGCGATCGCGCGTGGAGGGTGCGGCGCACAAGGCTCCGCTCAAGCCGCGGGTACGGCTTGTCACCAAACGCGATGACACCGCGCAGGGTGGATTGTTTGCGTGAACCCAATCAATGTGATGATGCCGGGTGGCACAGGCGTCTTCGCCTGTGCCACCCTTGCGTTGCGTCTGGGATCAGTGCGCCGCCGCTTCCTTGGCCACGCTAGAGATGCCATTTTTCTTCTTGTAGTCTGCGAGTGCGGCACGAATGGCATCCTCGGCCAGCACGCTGCAATGAATCTTGACCGGAGGCAGGCTCAGTTCCTCGACGATCTGCGTGTTCTTGATCGCCTCGGCCTGGTCGAGGGTCTTGCCCTTGAGCCACTCGGTCGCGAGCGAAGAACTGGCGATTGCCGAGCCGCAGCCAAAGGTCTTGAACTTGGCATCCTCGATCTCGCCGGTCTGCTGATTCACCTTGATCTGAAGTTGCATCACATCGCCGCACTCGGGCGCGCCGACGAGGCCGACGCCAACATCCTTGCGGTTCTTAATGTCCAACTGCGTGCCGAAGGAACCGACGTTGCGGGGGTTTTCGTAATGATCGATGATCTTTGGGCCGTAAGCCATTAATTAGCTCGCTTTCCGTTGAGGTGGCAATGGTACCTGTCCACCCGTGATTGAATCTAAAAACAGCGTCACCGAAAACTGGTTAGAGACCTCGATATGCTCCTGTAATCGATCGAGCACTCTGGCCAGTTCATAGGCACTTCCAGTTTGAATTCCACTGGCAACCGGTATAGTCCATCCGCTGGATGCCTGAGCGATCCTCGCAGGTACTGCGGTCAAGCCAAACTGAGCAATACCGCTTGCCTCTTTCTCCCATGCGGACTTGATCGCACGGCTAAGGTTCTCGATCGAATTTGGTGTTTGGTGGCTCATGCGTTCACGACCTTTTCTGCCAAGCGGATCAAAGGACCCGCTAACTGCCTGGACCGTTGTGGCTCCTGCTCATCCACCACGCGCAAGACTCCATAGTCCGCTTCTATTCGTAAAGCGTAGAGCTGTCCAAGCTTCTGGGAGAAGAAACTGGCATCTCGATTCGCTCCCGGCGCGGTTTCCAGGTGTTCTGGAAGGCCCTCGTGACCCCATTTGCCACGTTGAGGAGGAGTCACACCTCTGGTTATCAGCACGGCGTGCGTGGCTGCGAAAGGGCAGTAGTAGAACCGGGATACCGCCGTGCGATGATGTGCTGACCTCAACGCATCGCTGGCTGCTACTTCGTTCAAGGTCGCAAGTTTGAGACATGCAACCTGCATCAATGCTGCGCCCATTCCACCTTGCTGATGTCGATGCCTTCCTTGTGCATGTCGTACAAGGGACTCATCTCCCTGAGACGCTTCACCGCAAAGGTGATCTTCTCGATCGCAACGTCCACCTGTTCCTGCGTCGTCCAGCGGCCCAACGACAAACGCAGGCTGCTGTGCGCAAGTTCGTCGCCCACGCCCAGACCCTTGAGCACGTAGCTTGGTTCCAGGCTCGCGCTCGTGCATGCGCTCCCGCTGCTGCACGCGATGTCCTTGACCGCCATCATCAGCCCCTCGCCCTCAACAAACCCGAAACTGATATTGGCGATGTGGGGCAGCCGCTTGTCCTTGTGACCGTTCACGGCGCTGTAATCCAGGCTTTTGAGCAGGCTGTCTTCCATGTGCTTGCGAAGTTTGAAGAGGCGGGCCGCATCGTGCTCCATCTCGTGCATGGCGATCTCGCAGGCCTTGCCCAAGCCAACGATGCCCGTCACGTTCAGCGTGCCGCTCCGGAAACCGCGCTCCTGCCCGCCCCCGTCGGCCAGGGCTTGCAGCCTCACGCGCGGCTTCTTGCGACGAACATACAGCGCACCGATGCCCTTGGGGCCATACAACTTGTGCCCGCTGAAACTGAGCAGGTCGATATTGTCCTTCTCGACATCCGTGGGCATCTTGCCAACCCACTGCGTGCCATCGACGTGGAAGATCACGCCCCGCTCCTTGCAGAGTTTACCAATCTCACGAATCTCGTTGATTGTCCCGATCTCGTTGTTGGCCCACATGATGCTGACAAGGATCGTATCTTCGCGTAACACGCCCTTGATCATCTCGGCGGTATACACCCCATCCACCGGCGGATCGACAAACGTGACGTCAAACCCTTCCTTCTGAAGTCGCTTGCACGGATCTAGCACAGCCTTATGCTCGATCAGGCCAGTGATGATGTGCCCGCGCTTCTGTTGGCCTGCGGGAGCCTTCTCATACATATTCGCCGCGCCCTTGATCGCGAGGTTGTTGCTCTCCGTGGCGCCGCTGGTAAAGATGACTTCCTTCTCGTCGGCACCGATCAACGCCGCAACCTGCTCGCGGGCTTTGTCAACGCCAGCCTCGGCATCCCAGCCATACATATGGTTACGGCTGCCGGTGTTGCCAAACATCTGAGTGAAGTACGGCAGCATCGCATCCACAACGCGCGGGTCGCAAGGCGTGGTCGCGGCATGGTCCATGTAAATCGGGGAATTGGCTTTGGTGGACATGGAATTACTTCCTATATGAACCGCCAGGCTCTCTCGGCGGCAACTCGTTATGAAAATATTCCCAGCCTTCCCTGAGTAGGGCGGAGGGGCGGGGGCAGGACCGAGACATAGCCGAATCACAAGTGCTTGACACCTGTTCCTCGCTACTAAAGGGTTTCGTTGAAAAAACGGGATCAGACGCTTGAATAAATAAACCAGACATCGAAGTCTGTAATTGAGACCGTATCAAATGACACTTGACACTAGGAAGGTTGGGTGCCGAGCGTTCGATTTCGATGCAGTGAAAAGATCAAGAATCTCAATCTTTGGGCCTCCGCCACCCAGATGCACACGAAATTTGGCAACCGACGCAACCCACGCCCGGTACAACCTTTGGTCGCTTCTCGTCCGCTTGGAAGGAAGTTGACAACCAATGGAGCCCGGCATGATCAGCCAAACAAGCCGCGTTGCATTCTCGTTTCATCGTGCCTTCGCCATCGCGGACGCTGTGTGCCTGGCAGGCATGGTAGGGTTGGTGGGCCTTGTCGCTGCGGTGCAGATCGACAAGGAAGAGTTCGCTCGCGTACAACTCAAAGACGCGACGCAAACTCGCGGCATCCACCAGGCGTTCGTGCTGTGGGGTCAGACCAACCGCGACATGTACCCGCTCCCGTCCCTGCACGATTCGCAGAACCAGACTGTCAATACCGATCTCCCCGCCAGCAAAGACACCACTGCGAACATCTACTCGATCCTGCTCTACAACTCTTTTCCTCGAGCCTGAGTTGCTCGTCTCCCCCGCCGAGTCCTCGCTGAACATTGTCGCGGACCAGGATTTTGTCCTCACGTTGCCCAAGGCAGCAGCCGTGCCCGCGACGGCGTTGTGGGACCCCGCTTTCTCCACAGACTTCACTCGTGGCAACATCGGCAATACCAGTGACGCACACCAGATTGCCTCCGCGGATCGACGCGAACGTTGGAGCACAATCTTTTCCTCGAATGAGCCGATCATCGGCAACCGTGGCCCGAAAGTGGACTCGGTTGATGAAGTCAAAGATGCCGATGGGAAGTTGGCGCTCGCGCCCGACTTCGCGAACGAACTGAGCCAGACGTATGACATGTTCGGCGAGGGCAAGAGTTGGAAGGGCAACATCGCGTTCAACGACAACCACATCGAGTTCCTGAGCGATGTCACACACACCAACGTCGAGTACGAAATCGACAAGCCCCTGGGCGCGGAAGGTGCGAGCCGATCACTTGACGTGCTCTTCTACGATGAACCCGACGCAAAGCGCCAACAGAACGCGTATCTCGCAATCTTCACCAAAGCAGGGCCTGGAACGAAGAACTATCGCGCGATCTGGGATTGAGGCATCGACGCAGGGGTATGGGAATGAGGCGCGCAGCAGCGTTGGCCGCCTGCCTGTTTGCCTGTATGCCTGCGTGCCTTGGGCTACCCCGTCCCAAACATTCGATCCCCCGCATCCCCAAGCCCGGGCACTATAAACCCCTGCTCGTTCAGCCGCTCATCCAGCGCCGCCGCGTAGACCTGCACGCGTGGAAACGCAGCGGCGACAGCGCTGACACCCTCTGGTGATGCCACGATCGAAAGCACTCGGATGTCCCTGGCACCTGCCGCTTCGAGTACGGCGATGGCTCGCACAATCGAGCCGCCGGTTGCGAGCATCGGATCGACGATGAGCACCGGGCCATCGCCCGCGTCCTTGGGCAATCGCTCGAGGTAGAGCGCAGGCTGGAGGGTCTTCTCATCGCGCGAAAGGCCCAAGTGCCCCACCCGTGCCTCGGGCATGACGCTCAGCACCCCCTCCGCCATGCACAGCCCCGCGCGCAAGATCGGCACCACCGTCACCGGCTTTGCAAGCCGCTCGCCCTTCGCGATCGACACGGGCGTGCGGACATCACAGGCAATCGTGGGCAATTCGCGCGTCGCTTCATACACCATCAATGCTGCGAGTTGGGCCACCAACTGGCGGAACTCGGAGTGCCCCGTGCTCGCATCGCGCAAGCGTGCAAGTTTGTGGGCGAGCAGCGGATGGGTGAATCGGTGGAAGGTGGGATGCATGGGATGCATGGGATGGTCGCTCCGAAGCGATCACACACGAGCGTTACCGACTTCTTTCTGAGCGCGTTCAACTTCAAGGTTGTGTGGCATCAAGCACTTCGGCTTGAAAGATATCAAGCCGGATTCGACGGCCCCCCACCACCTGTACCACCC
>CAYRPC010000168.1:0-6095 GCA_964425995.1 uncultured Phycisphaeraceae bacterium | reverse complement strand
CCGAAAGCCAGTCGAAGCCGCCGCCCCGCCCCTCACCACCGAAGCCGCCGAGGGCTCGGCCAGCGCCATCGGCAAAACTGGCGAGCAGTACGGCGCCGACCAAATCCAAGTGCTCGAAGGCCTCGACGCTGTTCGTAAACGCCCGGGCATGTACATCGGTGGCACGGGCCTCAACGCTTTGCACCACATGGTCTATGAAGTCGTCGATAACTCCATCGACGAAGCCATGGCCGGGCACGCGACTTTTATTGACGTGATCATCCAGCCCGATGGATCGTGCAGCGTCGTCGATGATGGCCGCGGCATTCCTATTGATCCCTTGAAGCACGAGGACAAGGCCCTTAACGGTCGCCCCGCCATCGAAGTCGTGCTGACCAAACTCCACGCGGGCGGCAAGTTTCAGCAGGAAGGCAGCGCGTACAAAGTCTCGGGCGGCTTGCACGGCGTGGGCGTCTCGTGCGTCAATGCACTCTCGACATATCTCACGGCGGAGGTGTATCGCGATGGGCGTGTCTACACCATCGGCTTTGAGCGCGGCAAAGTTGCCCATTCCCTGCGCGAAGTCGGGAAGATTCCCGATCAGTCCGCGCGCAAGCGGGGCACAGCCGTGACCTTCGCGCCAGACCCCGAAATTTTTCCAGAGACTCGTTTTGATGCCAACGTCCTGGCCAATCGTCTGCGCGAGTTGAGTTTCCTGAATCCGGGCGTCGCGCTGCGTTTCACCGACGAACGTGTCGGGGCGGATGGAAAGATCAAGCGCGAGTCCTACCAGGCCAAACTTGGCCTGCCTGAGTATGTCGCGTACATGATGACGGGCAAGGCACAGGTTTCAGAAGTAGTCTACTTCCGGCGCGAAGACGCGGCCCAGAGCCTGATCGCGGAGGTCGCGTTCCAGTACCATGACGGGTACAACGAATCGCTGCTCTCGTTCGCGAACAACATCAACAACGTTGACGGCGGCACGCACGCCCAGGGATTCAAAGCAGCCCTCACGCGAGCGCTGAACACCTACGCACGCAAGGCGGGCATCATTAAAGAGAAGGACCCCACGCCCAGTGGCGAGGACCTGCGCGAGGGGCTGATCGCGATCATCTCCGTCAAACTGCCCAACCCGACATTCAACAACCAGCCCAAGGAAAAACTGCTGAACCCCGAGATCGAAGGGTTCGTCTCGGCGGTCGTCAACGAAGGGCTCGAACGCTGGCTCGAAGAGCACCCCAGCGAAGCCAAGAAGTTGTGCCTGAAGGGGATTATCGCCGCCCAGGCCCGCGAGGCCGCTCGCAAGGCCCGTGAGTTGACGCGCCGCAAGAGCGCTCTCGACAGTGGCAGCATGCCCCACAAACTCCGCGATTGCAAGACGCGAGATGTCGAACGCAGCGAACTGTTCATCGTCGAAGGTGACTCCGCAGGCGGCAGCGCAACCCAAGGCCGCGATGTCGAGACCCAGGCGATCCTGCCCCTCAAGGGCAAGATACTCAACGTCGAGAAGGCCCGCATCGATCGCATGCTCGCGTTTGAGGAAATCCGTACGCTGATCGCCGCCCTCCGTGTGGGCATCGGTGTCGACTTTGACATCAGCAAACTGCGCTACGGCAAGATCATCATCATGACCGACGCCGACGTGGACGGCAGCCACATCCGCACTCTGCTGCTCACGTTCTTCTTCCGCCAGATGCCCGAGTTGATCCGGCGCGGCCACATCTATATCGCCCAGCCGCCCTTGTACCAGATCGCTAAGGGACGAGGGGGCGGGGGTAAGGCCAGGCGGGTGAGCTATGTGCTCAATGAGAAGTTCCTCGACGACGCACTGATGGACCTGGGGCTTGAGAGCAGCGCGCTGGTCGTGCGAGATATCAAGCCGCGCGGCGAGGCTGGCTTTGACGTGCGCGAAGTCCGGCGCTTGGAGGGGCAGCCTCTCAAGCGTGTGGTGGGCCTGCTGCGACGCGTACACGAACTTGTAGAGATCGCCCAGCGCCGCGGCGTGCCATTCGTCCGGGTGCTGGGCCAGCGTGAATCAGATCCGTTGGGCAAGCGCCGCATGCCGACGCATCGTGTCAGTTGGCGGGGTGGCGAAGCAGTTGCTTGGAGCGAGGGTGAAGCCCTGGAGATCGTCGCCCAGCGCAAACTGCGTCTGATCGACCAGAACGACGAGAATGGCAACGGGGGTTCGGGCGTGGGTGCGGGGGCCGGAAGTGGGCCAGTCATGACAGCCGCGACCGTGCGTGAGTTGCACGAGAACCGCGAACTCGACAAACTCTTCGCCGAGTTGGAAGCCGTTGGTGTTCCAGTGACGGCGGAAACCTACGGCGCTGTGCAAGGCGAGACCGTGACGGGCGAGAAAGCGCCAACACCTTTCGTGTGGATGGCCCTGGGAGATGCGGGTGCAGAGACAGTGACAGACCCCGACACAGAACCAACCGCCCAAGCCGACACCGACGACGCGAGCGAGTCCGCGAGCGCGAAGGCCGCCGGCAAGCCCGGCAAGGTCGTCGAAACGCCCAACATTCCCTCCATCCTCTCGGCTCTACGCGAGATCGGGCGGCGCGGACTCGAAGTCAAGCGCTTCAAGGGGCTGGGCGAGATGGACGCGGATCAGTTGTGGGAGACCACCATGGACGCCAGCAAGCGCACGCTGCTCAAGGTCTCGTCCGACTCCGCCAGCCAGGCCGATGCCCTGTTCACCATCCTGATGGGCGAAGAAGTCGAGCCCCGGCGCAAGTTCATCGAAGACCATGCCCTCGAAGTGAAGAACCTGGACGTTTGATCGCAGAGAACTTCGACGCATCGCCAGTTTTTCCGTAGGCAGAACCTACACGCAAGCGTGGTGCGATAACCCGCTCAACGCCCCACGCACTGTCTATCCACATGGCCAACATGGCCATGCCGTCTGGACCATCTGCGGGGCCTTTATCGACAATCACGACAATACCATCCGCGCGATGGTTCCTGCTCCCGCCAAAATGGTCCCCATTGCTCTCAATCCGCGTTGGTTTCTGGCGACATGGAGGGGATGAGTCAATCAAAGCGGGTGCGATTGTGCATGCACGGGTATTGGCATCAACTGACCCACTCGTTGTGCCGATGCAACGGCTGGCGGTTTTGGGTGGTGCCGCGCGCACAGGCTTGGCGCGGCATGAGATGAGGGACCTCGCGAGGAATGGCACAGCCACACGATCCAACCGGAACGCCACGTCCTTCGCTGAAGGTCAAAGCCGCGGAGCGCCCCAACACGCTGGGACTTGGCCAGCGTGAGTTGGAACTCATGCTCACCAAGATCGAGGCTCTGGACGCGAAAAACAAGACTCCGGTCCGGCGCGAGTTCAGCCGCTGGCCCTATCGACAGGCGACCATCCGTGTTACCCTGGTCCAGCCCTCGGGGGGCGAAGTACACCTGAAGTTGGCATGCAGAAACTTGTCGCGAGGCGGGGTCTCGCTGCTGCACAACCAATTCATCCACCCAGCCTCGACGGCTGTCGTCTCCTTGCCGCGACTGGCGGGCGGATACAGCACGGTGTCGGGCGTGGTCAAGCGCTGCGTCCACAAGCGGCTCACGCTGCACGAGATCGGGATTGAGTTTGACGGACCGATCGATCTGCGCGAGTTTTTTGGTTCCGGGCGCGGGACGGAGTTCTACTCCCTTGAGCACGTGGACCCCGAAAAACTCGAAGGCCAGTTGCTGTACGTCGAGGACAGCGACATCGACTTTCGCGTCTTCCAGCACTTCCTGCGAGAGACCAGCCTAGCCGTCACGAGGGCCAAGAACGCGACCGAAGCCATCGGGCTGTGCGACAAGTTCTACGACATCATCATCTGCGATTGGCGACTGCCGGACATGAGTGGCACGGACTTCGTGCGTCGCTTGCGTGAATCCGCCATCGAGACACCAGTGCTGCTCATCACCGCCGACCCTGTCTCTCTCATGAAGTCCGGGATACAGGACATCACCAATACCAGCCTGCTGACCAAGCCATTGACGCAGCAGTTGCTGCTGCGCGCAATCGCCGAGCGACTGATCGTTCAGGCCAACGAGGCAACCGACGACAGCAATTCAGACCAGCCTCGCCTTTCCCCATCGCAACACGTTCGCATCCCCGAGGGCTACGTCGAGCACTTCCTGAAACTCGCGGATGTCATTGATCAGAAGGCCGAGAACGCGGACGCCAAGGGACTTAGCGAAATATGCATGCAAATCCGCGGCTCAGCCCCCAATGTCGGTGCATCGCACCTTGCCAAGTTGGCAGACCAGACGGCGGGATTGTTGAATGAATCAGCCTCGGTGACGCAGGGCATTCGGATGGCGCGAGAATTATCGCTGGCTTGCCGGCGCCTCATGGCTGCCTGAACGCGCGAAAAAAGGGTGACCAACGGGACTCGAACCCGCAACCCCCGGGATCACAACCCGGTGCTCTAACCAATTGAGCTATGGCCACCAACGATGACCCGCAACCAGTCGCGGATCAGGGAGGGAAGCATAGGTCAGAATCACTGGCCAGCCAAGCGTGTCCGCGCAAGCCCAACGTATCAAAGTGTTTGCGTAACCGAACACGAGCGAGCGCTACCAGAATCCTCGTCCCGCACCGACTTTGCCAACCTAGAACGGAATCGTGTCTCCCCCTAGAACGGAATCGTTTCTCCCCCTAGAACGGAATCGTTTCTCCATTGATGCGGATGTATCGGCCTGAGTCACCCGTTCCAAGCCGGTGCACGGTTGCGAGCAACGTCTGCGTGCTCTCCTTGGGATCAAGCGGGGCCTGATCGCCCCCCATGTCCGTCTTGTTCCAACCAGGGCAAATGCTCAGAACCGTGAAGCCCTCGCCCTCGAGGTCCTTGGCCAGCCGCGCCGTGATCATGTTGAGGGCGGACTTGCTGGAGTTGTACGCGTAACTGAAACCGGGGCGTGCGTTGCTGATGCTGCCAAGTTCACTCGTGATATTGACAATCTTGCGGGCTTTTCCTGCACGCAGATTCGGCAGTAGCGTTTGCGCGATCATCGCCGGCGCGAACGTGTTCGTCGCAAAAACCCGCCCAAACTCGCTCCATGAGAGTTTCTCAAACGTGCGGTCGTCGCCGTTGATTCCAGCGTTGTTGATCAGCAGGTCAAGCGGCTGGCCCTTGAGTTTGGTCGCCAGTGCCTCCACCTGAGCAGGATCAGCCAGTTCCACAACCAGCGCAGTGACGGTTGATCCAATTTTCTCTACCGCCGCGACATCGGCTTGCCTGCGAACGGTCGCGTAGACCCGATAGCCTTGCCCCGCAAGATGGGTGACAAGCCAGGTGCCAATGCCGCGAGAAGCGCCGGTGACAAGTGCAACAGAAGCAGTGGAGGAGGTCATGACGTTGGGATGCCCAGAACCGCTCGTGGTGACGTGCGAAGCCATTCAGGAAATAAGAAATAGGACTCGCGAGGGAAATCACTGGGCCAATGACGATGCCAACCGCGGGGTATGCCACGAAGGATAGTAACCGGGGCGGTGTACACCATCGATCAGTACCTGGCTCTCCCAATGCGGTATGATGGGCCGCGCCGCAGTGTCGGTGCGCTTTGGAGAGATGTGCATGGCGACGGACTTGGTCAAGGGCAACGCGGTCATTGGGCAGTCGGGCGGGCCAACAGCCGTCATCAATCAATCACTGGTCGGCGTGGTCGAGGGCCTGCGGATGGGCCTGAAGGCCTCGGGCTTTGTCGATCACATTTATGGCATGCGCCACGGCGTCAAGGGACTCACCAAGGACGATCTGGTCGACCTGACAGACACCCACCAAGACCGTCTTGATCGCCTCGCCCTCACGCCCAGCGCGGGTCTGGGTAGCACCCGTGACAAGCCCGACGCCGCCTACTGCGATCGCATCCTCGATGCCTGCAAGCGCCACAACATTCGCTACTACTTCTATATCGGCGGCAACGACAGCAGCGACACCTGCCGCATTGTGAGCGAGAAGGCCAAGGCCACCAAGTACGACCTGCGCTGCTTTCACGTCCCCAAGACCATCGACAACGATCTGATGGAGAACGACCACACCCCCGGCTTCCCCAGCGCCGCCCGCTTCGTCGCCATGGCCTGCATGGCCGACTTCATGGACAACATCTCCCTCCC
>CAYRPC010000167.1:0-6180 GCA_964425995.1 uncultured Phycisphaeraceae bacterium | reverse complement strand
CGCCCACGGGCACGAGATCGGGCCGGAAGGTGAGGATGTCGGCGCACTGGCCGACAGCATACATGGGAAAGCCGAAGGGGTAGGTGTCGCCCAGACCCTTGGACTCGATTTCAGTTTTTAGGGTGGGGTTGCGCATCACCTTGTTGAACGGGATGAGCATGGCGAAGAGGAAGGTCAGCTCTGCGATGGCGGGAATCTCGGATTGCAGGACGAAGGTGCTGCGCTGGGGATCAAGGCCAATGGCGAGCCAGTCCTTGACGATGCCCAGGGTGTTGGCGCGGATGTCGGCTGGCTTCTCGGCAAGCGTGGTGAAGGCGTGGACGTTGGCGATGAGGAAGTAGCAGTCGTACTCGTCCTGGAGGCGCAGGCGATTCTCGAGGCTGCCGACGTAGTGGCCAAGGTGGAGGCCGGTGTGGGTGGGGGTGTCGCCGGTGAGGATGCGGGGTTTGGATGTGGACATCGGGGCAATTATGGCCGGGAGAAACGCGTAACGAGGCTCACTCCGCAAGCAGTAGGTATGTCGGGCGATTGCCAGGCCATACGGTCGTGCATGCACTACACCATCGTTTCGATTTGTCTTGCTGTGTTGCTGGTTGGGTGTGCTGCGAACCCATATCCGACGGGCATTCGGGGAGGCAAGCAGGATCAGATTGATGTGATCAACCACACGCTCGACTCATTCCACGCCGCGGCGGCGCGGGCGGACTTTGATGGGTATTTTGGGTTGTTCACCGAGAATGGCGTCTTTCTGGGCACTGACGCGAGCGAGCGGTGGACGGTCGAAGAGTTTAAGGCGTACTGCAAGCCTTACTTTGAGCAGGGGAAGGGGTGGACGTATGTGCCTCGCGAGCGATTTGTTGAGATGGTCAATGCTCAAGACTGTGCGTGGGTGGACGAAGTGCTCGACAACGAGAAGTATGGGCTGTGTCGGGGAACGGCATTGATGCGCCGTGATCCGAGGACGCGGGATTGGAAGATCGCCAGATACAGCCTTGCGTTCCTGATTCCCAACGAGGTTGCGGAACAGGCGACGGGGTTGGACAAGAAGTAGGAGCCGAGAAGATCGAGCCCACCAGCAGGAACTGGGCGAGGGCATCGCCTCGGAACGCAATGAGTTGGTGGATGTCGGGCATGGTTCGCTCGACGATGGGCTACTTGCTCGCGCAGTATGCCGTGAGAATGTCGCGGGCTGCGAAGAGGTCCTTCTTGTCGATCATCTCTGTGACTGTGTGGATGTAGCGGGTGCCGACGGTGATGCCGATGGCCCGTGCGCCCGCTGCGGCTTGCTGGGCGGCGGCGCCGTCCTGGCCACCCGCGGCGAGGATAGTGCGCTGGTAGGGAATCTTGTTCTTCTGTGCGAGTTTTTCGACTTCCTTGACCAGTTCATAGTCTGCGATGAAACTGCTGTCTTTAATATGCAGGCCAAAGCCAAGGCCATGCTTGGTGACAGTTTCCTCAGCAGGCACGCCGGGTGTATCGCAGGCGAGCGTGACATCGATACCCAAACCGATGTCAGGCTGAACTGCATGGCTGGCAGTCTTCGCACCGCGCAGGCCAACTTCCTCCTGCACGGTGAACGCCACGATCACCTCGCAGGTGTGCTCTGCCTTGGTCTTCGCAAGTTTGCGGACGCTCTCTATGCCCAGCCAGCAGGCGACGCGGTTGTCGAGGGCCTTACTCACGAACTTGTCGCCCATCTCTCGAGCGGGCTCGTCCATTACGATGTAGTCGCCAACCTGGAACTTCTTCTTGACCTTGTCCGCAGGCAGGCCTGTGTCAACGAAGAACTCCTTGACTTCGGGAATCTTCTCGCGGTCCTTTGCGCTACTGATGTGGATCGGACGACCGCCCGGATTCATCACGCCGTGGAAGTCGCCATTCTCGCTCACGATCATGACGCGGCGCGAGAAGAGGTTGCGGGTATCAAAGCCGCCCGCGGGATTCACCCAGAGCCAGCCCTTGTCGTCAACAGCAGTCACGTAGAAACCGATCTCGTCCATATGGCAGAGTTGCATGACGCGGAGGGGACCGCCATGCCTGGATTGCTCGGCCTTCTTGGACTTGCCACGAGGCTCGCGCCGGCAGATGAGGTTGCCAAGAGCATCGGTCTCGATGGAGTCGAAGAGGCCTTCGACTTCGCTTTCGATGAGTTTGCGGACGCGTTCTTCGCGCCCTGGAATGCCGGGAGTTTCGCAGAGGCGCTTGAGGAGATCGAGGTTTTCCATCGCAGACTTTAGGGCGTTTGGTGCAAGAACGATCGGCCAGAATTCAAGGCAGTTTTCACTTTGATAGCAAGTCGCAGGAGGGCGGGCCAGATCGCTGGACGCTGAGGTGCGAACGGCATCGCGATCAATGCGGTGATCCGTTGTTATTCAGTAGCCGGAGGCAATACTTCTTGGATTCTGGCACGGACGAAGATCGCACCCCCCACTGTCGCCTGGCGAACACCAACCTTGCCGTTACGCACTAGTTCGAGCAACGCAAGAAAAAGGCCGACCATTTCAGATCGCGAGCGACTGTGAAAGAACTCGCGAAGTTCCATCTCCGGTTCGCTCGCGTCGGACTGCGAAGATATTTTCGGTTGCAATTGCAGGCGAGCGATGATGTCCGCCGCGTGAATCTCGAGGGGGGTGTCATCGAACGTGACCTGATGCTCGCCCAACTTATCAAAGTTGACGGTGTCAACGATTCGCTTGAAGGCCTCGACCAGATCGACGAGGTTGAGGTCATCAACCTCAACGTGAAAAGTCGGGTCGGATTGTTGCTGTGCGAGCAGTTCCTTGAGGGCATCGTTGTCGATCGCGGCGCGGGCTGCGCCGTATCGGCGCGACCACTCGTCGGCACGCTGCTCGAGAGCATCCGCAGCGTCGCGAAAACGCTTGTATTCAAGCAACTGCTGGACCAGTTCGGTTCGTGGGTCCTCGGAGGGAGTCGAGGGAGCGAGCAAGTCGGATGATGGTGCCTGGGCGGGCTTGGGCATCAGCATGCGGCTCTTGATCTCGGTGAGCATCGCCGCCATCACGAGAAACTCGCCCGCCTCGTCGATATCAAGCGCCGACCCGTACGCGTGCTGGAGTTGCCCCACATATCCGAGATACTGATCGGTGATCCGCGCGATGGGAATATCGTGGATGTCGACCTCGTTCTTACGGATGAGGAACAACAGCAGGTCCAACGGACCCTCGAAGGCTTCCAATCTGACGCGGTAGTCCTCTCCCAGCACACAATAGGGTAGGATGGGTACGCTCAACCCATGCACATCAACACCCGCACGCTTCAAAGGCTGACAATCGCAGGTTTCTACATCTGCCTTGTGATGCTCGCTGCATGCTCTGCACAGCGAACCGCTCCCAGTGCGGTTAGTGCTGCTGCCCTAAGTGCAGATACCCCCAGCATTCCTGCCCCGGCCCCGATCCAATTCTCGACCAACACCGGACCGCTTCGCATAGGCGTCGTCGGGATGGTCCATGGACACGTTGAGGGACTTCTCTGGGCAGACAAGGACCGCAAGGACATCGAGATCGTTGGAATCTACGAGCCCAATCGCGCGCTGTTTGATCGTCTCGCGGCGAAGTACAACCTCTCTGCCTTGCTGTACCATGCGTCGCTTCCCGCCATGCTCGAGGCTTGCAAGCCCGAAGTTGTCAGTGTCATGACTTCGATCGCCGATCACGCGATGGTTGCCCAGGCATGCGCCCCGCGCAGTGTCCACATGCTCTTTGAGAAGCCCCTCGCGTTCAGCAATGCCGACGCAGTACGCATCGCCACGCTCGCGCACAACCACGGCGTGCTCGCCCTGACCAACTACGAGACCAGTTGGTACGCCAGCGTTCGCGAGGCCAAGCGTCTGGTTGATTCGAACGAGCGTGTACCCGTCCGGCGGATGATCTTCCGACATGGTCACAAAGGGCCGATCGAGATCGGCTGCTCCAAGGAGTTCACCGACTGGCTCACCGATCCGGTGCAGAATGGTGGCGGCGCTATCGTCGACTTTGGCTGTTATGGAGCCGTGCTGAGCACTTGGATGATGAACGGGCAGCGCCCCACGAGCATTGTCTCGAGCCGCGCCACGCTCAAGCCTGCGATCTATCCCAACGTGGACGACGACTCGACCATCATCCTGACCTACCCCACTGCGACCGCAGTCATCCAAGCAAGTTGGGCATGGACGCACGACAACAAGGAAATGGATCTTCACACCGAACGGGGCAGCGTCCACGCTGGCAGGTGGGACGATCTCACCATTCGCAATGAGAACGCACCGCCCCAGGCGATCAAGCCACCCGCGAAGCCGGCGCACCTTGAGAACGAGTGGACCTATCTCCGGAAAGTCATCCGCAACGAGTGCGAGGTTGATCCGCTCTCCAGCCTCGAACTCAATCTCATCGCAGTCGAGATACTCGACGCGGCCCGCAAGTGATCCTGCGCCCAATCCAAGGCAGCAGTTGCAAGGGCTCGACGTACCGTGCGGATAGGAGCGTGGGCATCGCGAGCACCAGAGTACTGACGCTCACGGCTCAAACCCTAAAGCAAACTGGAGACCCGACCAGAATAGAGTCTCCCTCGGAAGCGGAGAGGGGGGGATTCTCACCGGGTAATGACCAGAACCTGCTGGAATCACTGCAATTGTGGCTCAAGTCGTTGTCGAGTGAGGAATTGGAGCGAGTCCGCACACTGCTGATTGCTCACGGTTTCTTACTGTCTTGATGCATACGTCGGGGGTCTCAGCGGGGGACTCGAGTTGAGATCAGAGCAGAAAGACAAAGATTCTCGCACAATGTCGTTGCCTTGCCATCGATGATGCCCTCCATGATCCAGCACCAGATTACGGAACCTGGAACTGAGCCGAGTTGAGGGGGGCACGTCACGCGATTGTTCAGAGATTTCAGAGCAAAATTGAGTCGTTAAAGTCCAAGTCCAGCAACACCTGTCAGTCCCTACTTCATGCGGATTAAAATCCCTGCTTAGATAAGCGTTCCACATTCGGGACATATTTTAATATCACTATCAGTCAGACCAATCGGTTTGGGATAGCCACAGTTATTGCACAAATGCTTCCTACGCATAGCAATAATGTTATATACTACTGTAAATATGTAAAATATTATACTTACAATTAGCCATATAGTAATTAATGGCACATTAATGTCATAAAATCCCGGAGAGCCCTTCTTAACCGTAGGCAATACGACGAATCGCGATGGATCCGCCGCACTTCTTGTGTAAATCGACATTTGGCTTGGAATAATTTTTCCATCTATATAATAGTTCTTTTTTTGGTACAAAATGTTCAGAGTTGCATCATGAATTCTAAATACATATTTGTATCCTTCAGGAGAATAAAACAACCAAAAGATAAACGTAGAGCAAATAATCGATAACAAAATAATGCTTGGTAATAATACATAACGAGTTGATATCGTATGTGGCAGTTTCACGGTACTACAATCCTGCTTCTGCACTGCGTATCAATAATGTTTGCTGCTGATGTACAAGCGCTTTTGCACGGTCCGGCTTGCTCAGTAGGAAGGTGATTACAGCACCCGTCGCAGTTCTCGCCGTTAGCCACTCTTTGGGCCGCGCAGAACAACGATGTGTTGCCTCCTGGTCCGCTCCTGTTGGTAGAATCGAGAGGACAGTCCGTGTCCCCCCCGACCGGTCCTGGGGTTATTACGGGTATGACCACCGGAGCATCGATCGGTGCAGGTGAAGGTCTCACCTTAGGCTTAGGTATCGGTGGCAAGGTACCGCCGCATGCATCTACTGCAGCTTGCGCAAGACCTCGTTTTGCAACAGAAACTACATACTCAGCGTATAGAACTGGACAACTATTAGGGGAAATTATACAGCCTGCAAGCGCAGCAAGTGCTATTGCTTCTTCTAGTAGGGCCACATCTAATAGTGCTTTCTCAAGCTTGCATGGATCATCATCCACAGGTCCAACCATCATTGAGCGACCCGTTGGATCGATTGCACGCATCACTTGCGAGTTAACATATTCATACACACTCACCCCATCAACATACCCCAACGGATCCCGCTTCGTCCATCTTCCCAGTTCCGGCAAGTAGACCCGATGCCGCACGTGGTACGCCTCGACGCTCACATCAAACTCATATCCCGCGTACCCCTTGCGATTCCCGATGCGGCTGAGTTTGCCGCCCAACGAACCGCCACCCG
>CAYRPC010000166.1:0-6265 GCA_964425995.1 uncultured Phycisphaeraceae bacterium | reverse complement strand
GCCCCTCTCCCCGCCCCCTGAGCCTCGCCCTCGATCGCCTTGCCCAGCGCGGCAATTTCGACCTGCTGCTGGGCAATGAGTTGCTCCAGCGACTGCATGATGTCCGCCAGCACACGCTTCAATTCCTCGTCGCGCTGCTTCTGCACATCGTCCAGCGCTTCGATCGCTTCTTCGATGGCCTGTTCGGCCTGACGCTGGCTCTGCTGCGCGCCGCCCGTCTGGTTCTGGCGAATCTGCTCGCTCGCCTGCTGCTGGCGCTGCGAGAGTTGGCGGGCTCTGGCCTTCTGTGCCGCAGCGCGAATCGCCTGTGCCTGCGCGGGGTTTGACTGCTCCATCTGCTCGGCCCGCGCTTGAGCGGTGTCGAGCGCCTGATTGGCCCGCTGTGAAAGTTCCTGTTGTCGACGCGACAGCCGCTCCAGATCCTCTCGCTGCTTCTGCGTCAGTTCGTTCATCTCCTGCCCACTCGTCTCCGCGCCCGCTGCGCCGGTCTGGGCTCGCAGTTGCCGCTGATCGCTGAGCAGTTGCTCCAACTGGCGGCGCACCGTCCAGTCGTCGTCGCTCTGGCCCAGCATGTCTGATAGGGCTTCGAGTTCCTGCTGTGCCTGGTCCTGCGATTGCTCCAGTGCCTGGGCAGCCTGTTCGCGGGTTGATGCGTCCCGCTGCGTCGCTAGTTCCTTCAGGGCCTGCGATGCCTCCAACGCTCGCTGGCTGGCTGCTTCCGCCGTCTCGCCAGCGTCGTTGAGTAACCCCGTCAGGCTTGTGTCGCTCAGGCTGTTGCGCACGGCTCGCTTGGAGAGTTTCTGCAGGCTCTCGCGGATGGGCTGCACGCGATCGCGAAGACCGCCCTGCTGCTGGGATTGTTTCTGTGCAGCGCCCCAGGCTTGTTCCTGCGCCTCGGCGGTCTCACCCGCGTTGGTCGCCTCTTCGCGCTGCTCGCTCAGGCTTCGCTGGTCCTGCTCCAGCCGGCGTGCCGCGTCGCGCAGGCTCGATAGTTCGCCCCGAATCTGCTCCACCAACTGGCTCTCGGAGATGATTCGCAGGCGCCGGACGGGCGAGATGATTGTCGCCTGAGTCCCCAGCGCGATGCCAGCCTCACTCAAGGCTCCCTTCGCGTCCAGCACCGATGCCGTCATCCAGACCTCATCACCAGGTGACAAGGCCAGCGCAGACAGATCGATGGTCGATCCCGCTCGCACGATCCGCGCGTCGGCAAAGGCGCTCGCATCGCCATCAGACTCGCGCGAGACGCTCACCACTTCGACGGACTCGCCGGTCGCCTCGGGAATGCCGCCAGTGCTGGGCGCGCCGACAACCCCGGGAACCTTGGCGACCTGACTGCGCAGGGCCGTCCTCCAGACCGCCACGTCGTCGCGCCCCTCCGCCACCACAGGAATGCTCGCGTTGGGCAGCACGCTCTCGTCCTGGGGCGGGTCCACGATCGCCGATGAGGGCGAGCGATCCTCCATCACTTCGATGCGCAAGCCCGCTTCGTCGCGGCTCTGTATCCCATACTGGTCACTGGGGCGAATCGACGTGCGAATGCTGGTGACTGGTGTGAACGACAGTTTCCAGGTCCTCTCGCTGTGTACCCGACTCACCATCTCCAGACCGGTCAAGCCTGGCAGCGATCGTTCCAGCCAGCCAGTGTCCGTTGTATCAGGAACAGGCAGGCCCTTGTTCATCTCAATCGTCCAATCCACGCGAGAACCCGCCAGCACCGGGCCAATGTCGGCGCGGCCGTCGAGTCCGTTGCCCCCATCCACATTCCCGCGCAGCACGCTCGCACCAAGGGCCTCGCCCAATTGATCGAGGTAGGCGGGAGGTGTGACGGTCAATGTCATCCCAGTCACCCCGGGCGGCTCGACCATCGAGGTGCGCCAGAACGGTGTCTGATCGTCACTGGTCTCGAATCGGTACTCAAGTTTGATGTCCTTGCTCGCACGATCAGTCGATGAGATTCCCTCCGGCAGCAAGTCCTGCACGTCGAGCAGTCGCTCGAACAAGTCCCCCTCGATGGCCCGTGCGCCCAGCCCTGGATCCATCGTCGCCTTCTTGCCCTGAGGCGTGAGCAGGGCGCGCTGGGAAGCAACCTCTTGCCCATCGACCAGCAATCGATACTGCACGCTCACGCGGGTTTCTTCCGCCGCGCGCGCACTTCGCGTGAGTATTGCCCGCAGAGGCAGCGCCATCCCCAGCGGATGCGCAACCGGCTGGCTGGCCATCAGCACACCTGTCCGCTTGGGCCACGCCGTGTCGGTCCACGGAAGCAGCACGCGCCTGGTGCCGATCCGCAGCAGTTCTGGAGTGGCGAAAGACAAACCAAGCACGCACGAAGCGGCCAAAGCAGCACACAGCAGGCTGCGACGAAGGTCCGAAGGATCGAGCAGTTTGAGAACCTGCACCCGCGATGCGTTGAACCGTTCGCCCGCGAGATCGCTGGCAATGGCCGCGAGACGAGGATCACCAGACAAGGCGTCGTTGCCTGTTCCTTCGCGCTGGCTGGACAACTCAAGGCCCGAAGCAAGTACGCCTTGCCAGCCGCGCTCCTTGCCCAGCGAGGTTTGTTCCAGACGCAGGGCAAGGTCAGTATCGCTGAGTTGGAATCGAACCACCGGCAGCACGATTCTGACGACCAGCCATGCCAGCAGGCCAGCAGCGGCAAAGAAGGCGACCGTGCGCAGGCTGCCTGGGAACCTCAGCAGGTAATCGACGATGCCTCCCACAAGCATCCCGCCAACATAGGCCGCGGCAATGATGCCAATGCGAGAGACCAGCAGTTGCAGCTTGATCGCCGATCGCAAGCGCCCGATCGCGTCGATCAGCGTGCGCAGCCCAGCAACGCCAGTATTACCAATATCGCCAGTATTGCCAATATGACCAGCAACGCTCGCGCCGACACCGCCACCACGGGTATCTGGTTCTATCGGCTGACTTGGCGGTGTGGACTCCTGCATACGACTCGTTCCAGCCTCCTGTTGAACCTGATCGACAATGTGCATCGTCGCCCCAAAGTCCTGACACCCGAATGTCCCAATGTATCGGTCGAATCGAGGCACCGACGCCCCAGTCTCGAATACCAACAACTCCCAAATCTTTCGCCGGCCCGGCGCGATCGTTGCACCAAACTTCTTCCAATTACACCGTCTGCGGCAGGATCAAGACACAGATGGCTGCAACTTGCTGGCGAGTAGCCCTGCTGTGACGAAATGGTGACCGACTTTTCACTTAAACCGACTTTTCAATTAGTTACTGACATTTCTGAGTGCTGGGCTTCAACTCAACTTGATCATTCGTCGCCCGATCCACTCCAACCCTACCAGCACGAGCAGCGATATGAGGGCCCAGGGTTTGTCCCAAATCGTTTCAACTTGGGGTGTCCCTAGCGTCCGCACCTCGCGATTGGGCAGCAGTTGCCCGATGCTCGCAAGTTCTTCGGGCTTGAGCATCCGCCCGCCCGTCGCCGACGCTAGTTGTTCGAGCGCGTTGTGGTCGGTCTGAGGACGGCGCATCTCATCTTCCGGTGCCTGTGCCAAGACGCGGGCACTGAGGCCAAGCCCCGACAGGATTGGCTCGGTGGGCGTGATGGCAAAAAGTCCAGGCGTGCCCGGCACCCACAGCCCTGCGTAGGTTGCAACCCCACTCTGGCCATCGGTGCCTCCCTCGGGGTTGAGCAAAAGTACTTCGCCCCCATCCGTCGTTGCTTGGCTGGGTCCCTGGCTCAGGCGAGCCACGCGTGCACGCACGCTCGCGGGCTTCTGATCGAGCAGCGATTGATCGAGCAATCGCACCACGACGCGCACAGGCTGATTCACCAGCGCGCGATCGGGCGATGCTTCGAGCAACGCGGGTTTGCCAGTGCGACCCAGACTGCCACGGGCGAGCAGCCGAACCATGGGAATCCACAGTCGCTCCGTGAGCGTCTCGCCCCGTCCATACCGATATCGCCAGGTTTCGTCGGTGCCGACATAGACACAGCGCCCGCCGCCGTACCGCATTGTCACGATCAGTGGAGTTGCCTGGGGCGAGACCGCATTGCCAGACACGCCCCGCGCGAACGCCAGCACTTCGGAGGCGGGCTTGAGCGATCCCTGTGCGATTGTTTGGGACCATTGCAACTTGGGCCACCCTAATTGTGCGTCGGTCAGTGTCGAGGGCCAGCTCGCCTCGCCCGTGAATTCGCCCAGTTGCATCAGGCCATACGCCGTTGCCGCAGGCCCGGGCTCCATGAGCACAGGCCCGATCGCGGACTCGACATTGCCACCACCGCTGACGCTGTCGCCCGCGCCGAGTGCAAACGGAAGCAAGTCGCCCATCAGTGTGCCGCGCCACGCAGTAGGCGTGAACGATGGACCACCGATCCACAGAAGTCCAACGCCCCGTTCCGCGATTGCCTCACGCAGCGCACGCAATTGGTCCTCGCTGAACAGGCCCGGCCGCACATCGCCCATCATAACGACATCGAACGCGGCCCATTCGGTCACATTGCGGGGAATGCTCTCGATGCGATCGGTGCCCTCCTGGATATACCGCTTCTCCGCGGAGAGCAGCATGGTTGTCGAGCGGATGGACTTCTCGCGAAGGAGCAGGTTCTTGACATACCGATACTCCCAGCGGGGATAGCCATCAACGTAGAGCACGCGGATGGGGCGGTCGACCAGTTCGACCCGCATCCCCTGCGAGTTGTTCTCACTTGTCAGATCGGGGCCCTCTGCCACCAATCGCACGGTCCAATCGCGCACGCTTATGGTCCCCTCGCCCGAAAGGTTGGGTGAAGGCGCGGGTGTAGGAATGCCATCACTTGCACGCTGCAAGTCCTCTGGACGCACAGTGAGGGTGAGACGACGCGACCCGCTACCTGCCAGACTCTGCTTGCCCCCCGCCCCCGCCCCCGCGTTGCCATTGACGCCCTCACCCGTTGCGTCAAGCGAACGTTCCACGACGACGCGCCCCTGCTCGTCGAGCACTTGGACCGTACCTCGCAGCGGCGCATTGCCCGAGGCACCGAACGCTTCAACATCTACCCGAATCGGGAGCAGGTCGCCCACGAACGCGGACTGGGGCGCATCAACCCGTGTGATCGCCAGGTCCGGCACGCCTTGCGCGCTGCCCAACGCGATCGGATAAATCGGTATCTGTCGCTCCACCAGCTCGTTGATGAGTTCCCGCGAAGGAGCGTCAAAACTCCGGCCATCGCTGAGCAGCACCAATCCGGCAACCGGACGCGCGGCCACTCGTTGCAGGGCCTGTGTCAACGATGTGCCCAAGGCCGTGCGCTTGCCAACAGGCTCGCCAAGATTGATCGCAAAGCGGGACGTTGGTCCGCCATCCTGCTGTCCGCTGCTGCTGGCAATGTCAAACACACTCGCGTCAAAGCCCAGCGGAAGGATGTTGCGCTTGGTCGCGATGTCCCCCAGTTCCCGCGAAGCTCCCCGCAGCACCGATTGCAATTGCTCATCTCGCGTGGTGCGCTGGCCTTCATCGCCTTCGACATCCGCAACCGTCATCGACTCGCTGCGGTCGGCCATCAACACGACCCAGTCACGCTCCACTCGCTCGTTCTGCTTGACCAGTTGGGGCCCGCACGCCAGCAACACAAGCAGCAGCAGGGCCAGCGCCCGCAAGCCCGCCAGAACACATCGAATCCAGGTCGGCCCAGTCAGCCGCACATACGTCCAGCCCACCACGACCAGGATCGCAACGATGAACATCGCCCAGCCATAGGCGGGCAGGCTTCGAGCCAGTTGCAACTCAACGCCCTTCGCTCCCCACGAGAGTTCGCGCACGCCCGTCAGCGCGTCGAACCAATGCGGACTCGGATTGCTTGCTGGTGTTGCCATCGCAACAGTGCTGAACACCATCACGCTCCCCGAAGCGATCCATACTGACAACCTGCGATGGTTCATGCCTTCGCCCCCGCCCCCGCCTTAGCCCCCGACTTGCCCAATGTTTGGGCTGGTGCTTGGGCCTGCGCCAGGCTAGAGCCTGATTCGACGCGAACCCCGGCGTGACTGAACCAGCGTGCGAGCATTGCTTCAATGAGCGCGATGCCCGTAGCACCTATGAGAATCCAAAAACTCCACTTCCATCCGTCGCCATCACGGTTGCTAACCTGAAGGCCAGCCTCAAGCCCAATTTGCAGTCCAGAATCGACGCCTGCTTGCGGCGAGAATGATCCACGCGGTGTCCTGCCGATCGCGGAAAGGAATGTCAAGGCTCGTTCATCTCGCTCGCCCGAACTGTGCTCGCCCCCCACACCGCCCCCGCC
>CAYRPC010000165.1:0-6273 GCA_964425995.1 uncultured Phycisphaeraceae bacterium | reverse complement strand
GTATGTGGTGCGCGGGGGGGGCACGGGGGTTGGAGTAGGCGCGGGCGATCAGGTGGTAGCGGTGAACGTGGCGAACGAAACGGAATCGGCGTTGCTGGCACCAGCGCGGGTACTGGTGGGCACGCGGGCGATAGACCAAGTTGATGTTGTGCGCAGTGAGCGGGAGTTGTGGCGGTGGTTCTTGATTGCGGCGTGCGTGCTGCTTTGCATCGAGTGGCTGGTGTATGGGTGGCAGGTTCGCAAGTGAGCGGATGTGGCGGGGTCATGGTGGGGTCATGGTGGGGGCGCGTTGATCTATACTGGACCATGCCTCGACACTTGCTGGGATTGCAGGGCTTAGCGCGGAGCGAGTTGACGCGATTGCTGGAGCGCACGCGCGAGATGGGCGTGCTGCTGCGGCGGTCGGACCAGAATGTAACTGGTCAGACTACTGGTCAGACTACGGGTCAGACTATGGATCAGACTACGGGTCGGGCAACTGGGCTGCTGGCGGGAAAGGTGGTTGCCAACCTGTTCTTCGAGGATTCGACGCGGACGCGATTGTCGTTCACGGTGGCGGCCAAGCGGCTGGGGGCGGAGGTGATTGATCTGTTGGGATCGACCTCGTCGGTCTCGAAGGGCGAGACCCTGATCGACACGGCGTGCAACATCGAAGCGATGGGGGTGTCGGCGCTGGTGGTTCGGGCGCGTCAGAGCGGGGCGGCGGCGCTGATCGCATCGCGCGTGGGGATTCCTGTGCTGAATGCGGGCGACGGCAGGCATGAGCACCCCACGCAAGGGCTGCTGGATACGTACACGCTGGCGGAAGCCGCGAAGCGGCTGGAGACATTTGATCTGTCGGGGCTGCGGGTGGCGATCGTGGGCGATGTTGCGGCATCGCGGGTGGCACGCTCGGCGATTGCAGCCATGACGACGCTGGGAGCGGAGGTGCTGTGTATCGGGCCGGCGGGTTTGGCGCCCAAGAGCCTGGAGGCGCTTGGATGTGTTGTGACCAGTGATCTTGACGCGATTCTGCCGACGCTGGATGCGGTGATGATGCTGCGCATTCAGTTTGAGCGGCATGATGGGGCCAAGAACCCGGTTGCGGGAGCGGGCGCTGGTGTGTCGGCCAATTCGGTGATCGCTTCGGTGCGGGAGTTTCGATCGCTGTACGCCTTGACTGCTGGGCGCGCGGAGCGCATGAAGCCCGGCGCGGTGGTGATGCATCCGGGGCCGATCAATCGGGGGATTGAACTGGACGCGGAAGTGGCGGATGGGCCAAGAAGCGTGATTTTGCGGCAGGTGACGCATGGGGTGGCGGTGCGGGCGGCGATGCTGAAGGACTTGATCGGAGCGTGACGCTTGACGATTCCTAGCGATCCAGTTCAGCATTGCGAGGTCGACTTCAATGTCGACGACTCGGCCAAGTCGCTGGGTGCATTTCTGGAACGGATTCAGTCCACAGTGACTTGGCTGGAGCAAAGATCTTCTGCGGTGTCACCATTGATTGACATGGATCGCTGCCGATACTTGGGGCCCGATGCGGTCGCGTTGCTTGCGGCTCTGGTCTATGAAGCTCGAATCACCAATCGTTCCCTGCGTATCCGGTTGCCATCTGGCCCGGAAAGCCTGCTGGGATTCTGCCGGTTCTCAGGATTGGGCGCACTTGTGGGAAGTTTCGAGGAGTCTGATGAAGCCCATCCTGAATGCGAGACAATTGCTGTGCGTCGATGCAGGGGCGTGCCTGGCCTGGAGTCTGAGCGGATCATCGATCTGATCAGACGACACGACTCCATGCATGAGGACGAAGCGGAGTAGCTTCGCCAGTCTTTCAACGAGGTCGTGCAAAACGTGGTCGATCATGCACGGTCACCCATTGGCTGCATCTGGTGCGCCCGATACTTCAGCAGCAAGCGAGAGGTCCGAGTCGCGATTGTCGATCGTGGCTTGGGAATATTGCAAACCATTCGGCGCGAGTATCCACAGTTTACTTCTGCGAGTGGAGCCATTCGTGCGGTGCTTCAGGGCCACCACACCTCCCGATCTCGTGATTCGAACATGGGACTTGGTTTATCGAACCTGCGCGGCATCGTGACCCATCGCCAGGGAACGATGACGATTGTCTCGGATCGTGGTGTCGTATCATTTCACCACTCCAAAGGTGTGCTGGCCAGTGATCGTGCTGGGCAGGGCTTCTGTGGCACCGTTGTCTGCTTCACACTGCGTCTTGGCCTGCCGACGTAGGTCCATCGATCTTGTGTCTTATTCAAGGGTCTTCAACCGACTTTACCGACTTTTACTATCATGCGAACCATTGATGCCATGCAGTTCTTCGACCCCGAGGCTGATCCTCGTCGCTTTGGTATCCAACTGGCCGAGAGCGTTATCCGCGAGTTGCAGCAGGCCGGAGCAGATGAGGTCGTGCGCGTCAACCTCCAAGGTATTCGCGGTGCTGCCTCCAGCCACTTCAATATCTTCCTGCATCAGGTCGGTAACTACGTCGGTACCGATGCATTGTCGCAACGCCTCCAATTTGACTACGCCTCCACTCCACAGCGCACGATGTTTGAGCGCTCCCTTCAAGCAGTGATTGACGCGTTGCGTGCTTCCAAGATCTGACCTTTGTTTCTTCATCTGCGCCATCATGTCCCATCGCCTCCCAACTGATACCGACGACGGCCTGTTGCTCATCATCTCCGGACCCAGCGGGGCGGGGAAGACCACGATCACGCGTGGGGTGGAGCGGAAGGTGGGGGACTCGGTCTTCAGCGTGTCGTACACGACACGGGCCAAGACATCTGCGGAGACCGAGGGTGTTGATTACCACTTCACCAGCGACGAGCAGTTCAACGCCATGAAGGGGCGGGGCGAGTTTCTTGAAACGGCGGGGGTGTATGGCAAGCAGTATGGCACGCCCAAGGCGCCGGTAGCGGAGCAACTGCGGCGCGGGCGACTGATGATTCTTGAGATCGATGTGCAGGGAGCGATCGCGGTGAAGGCGCAGGTACCGGATGCGTTTGCGATCTTTGTGCTGCCGCCCAGCGAGGACGTGCTTTTGCAGCGACTGCGGGATCGCAAGCGTGAGGATGATGCGCAGATCGAGAAGCGATTCAAGGCGGCGAAGTTGGAGATCGAGTCGGCAAAGAACAGCGGGGTGTATGACGTGTTCATCGTCAACGACAAGATCGACTTGGCGATCCAGCGCGCGGTGGATTTGGTGTTGGCGGAACGGGCGAGGCGGCGAAGCTAACGCGAAATAGCGAGCATCAGTGTTCGCATCGTTTCAGCGATTGGGATGCCGTTTCGCGGGCAAAAGTCTGAAAATCCGATCTTCGAGCGTGCCCTTGCCACCATATCGATCAGTGTTTGAGCTTGCGAAGTACAGCACCAGGTTGTCTTTTGCGAATCGGTCTTCGAGAGAAAAGTCCAGAGGCCCCTGAGCCAATGAACGAATGCGCCCGAGTTCTTCCGTGACCGAGTACCAGTCCGTGGGTGTTGTTCCATCCAACTCGATTCGCATGAGCGCGTGCCCTCGGAGGCAGCCGACGAAGTAACTCCCGGTTAGTGCGGGCGTCGCGTTAACTGTGTAGAACATGCCACTACCTGGCGCGATCGTGTTCGTGAAGTTGATCAAGGGCATCACCATGCCCTCTTGTTCATAATCAGCATGAATGACTGGCCAGCCTAGGTTACAGCCGGGCGTGACAAGGTTGAACTCATCACTGGCACCGCTTGGCGGGCGAATGTTTTTCTCGCCGCTTGGACCATGCTCGGTCGCGAACAGCGCGCCGCTGACTGGCTGCCAGTCCATGCCCTGAGCATTACGTGAGCCCAGCGCGTACAACTCGGGTCGATATCCGGCGCGTTGGAGGAAAGGATTGTCAGTGGGAATAGAGCCATCATCTTTTATTCTTAAAAACTTACCGCCCAAGTGCATGGGATCTTGTGCTGTGACGTTGTTCCAGCAATCTCCGGTTGATGCGTACAACTTGTTGTCTGGTCCGAAGCGGATGATACCTCCGGAATGGTACTCGTGGAGCGGGATGGCATCCAAGATTATTTTGGGATCGATGAGCGCTTTGCCATCCATTCGCAATCGTATTATTCTGCAATCCTTTGCCTTGCTATCGCCATAGTATATATAGACGAACTTGTTGGTTGCGAATTCCGGATGCAAGCACAAACTCATCAGCCTGCAGTCTCCATGGAAGTGTACATTGGGTACCTCATAGAGGGCTTCAGCGTCTGGAACTCCATCTCGGAGCAGTCGCACTTTGCCGCGGCGCTCAGCGATCATCAGCGAACCGTCGGGCAGGAAGGCCATACTCATGATGTGCGGCTGCTGTATCGCCCAGACTTGGATTAAGTACTCTTCGTGGGCGATGAGAATGGGCCAGCTCTCGTCCTTGGCACCTAGCAAACGTACAGGCGGCGGATTTGTTGGAAGTCCGCCAGCCACGCCCGGGCGGCGCGGATCGACCGACTTGGCAGTGTCGGGGTAGTCTGGGGGATACTCGCGCGGTGGGGCTGTCGAAGTGACCTCCGGTGGCTCAATATCTATGACGCGGATGACACTCATCTCGAGCGGGCAGGCAGTACAGAGGCTGTGCAGCACCGCCATCGAAGTCAGCGTGCTTGCCATTGAACGCAAGTAGTTCATGGGTCAGTATACGGTCTGTTGCAGACGATTCTAAACTGCAAGTTCAAACTTGAGGTACGCTCGTTTTTTCACGCGGGGTGCCTGCGATGTTTCGCACTTTTCTGCTTGCCGTCCTATGCTGTGCCATGCCCAAGAAGACCATCGCTCAGATTGACGTCAAGTCCAAGAAAGTTCTTATCCGCGTTGACTTCAACGTGCCCATCGAGGATGGTTCCATCACCGATGACCGGCGCATTCGTGAAGCGCTGCCGACCATCAAGTCGGTGCTGGATCGGGGAGGGCGAGCGATTTTGATGAGCCATCTGGGCCGCCCGGAGGGGAAGGGCTTTGAGAAGGAACTCAGCCTCAAGATCGCGGCGGACAAACTGGGCCAGTTGCTGGGCAAGCCGGTTCAATTCGTGGGCCAGGATCCTGTTGATGCTGCGGCCGCTGCGGGGGTTGCAGCGTTGAAGGATGGCGAAGTGATATTGCTGGAGAATGTCCGCTTCAACAAGGGCGAGAAGAAGGGCGAGGCGGAGTACTGCGGCAAACTCGCGGCGTATGGCGATGCGTACTGCAACGATGCCTTTGGCACCAGTCACCGTGCCGAGGGGAGCATGGTGGGTGTGCCCAAAGCAATGATGGGCAAGCCGCGAGTGATGGGGTTCCTGGTGGAGAAGGAACTGAAGTTCTTGCAGGCGGCGATCGAGAAGCCCGCCAAGCCGTTCATCGTGGTGCTGGGCGGGGCCAAGGTCTCGGACAAAATGGGGTGCATTGAGAACCTGCTGCCAAAGGCGGACAGCATTCTGGTCGGCGGGGCGATGGCATACACGTTCCTGAGCGCGCTGGGCAAGAAGGTGGGGACCAGCAAGGTGGAGACTGACCGGATCGCGGATGCCAAGAAGATCATCGAACTGGCGGCTCGCAGCAAGTGCGAGTTGCTGCTGCCGGTTGATCATGTGTGCTCGACTGAGTTCAGCGAGGACTCGGGCGATATTGAAGTATTTGACGACCACATCAAGGACGGCTTCATGGGTCTGGACATCGGCCCCAAGACGCAGACCAAGTTTGCGATGGCGATCCGCAAGGCGAAGACGATTGTGTGGAACGGGCCGATGGGGGTGTTTGAGTTCCTGCCGTTCTCGACCGGGACGCAGCAGGTGGCGAAGGCGATTGCGGAAGCAACCAAGGGCGGGGCGACCAGCATCGTGGGCGGCGGGGATAGCGCGGCGGCGGTGGAGAAGTTTGGCCTGGCCAGTGGCATGAGCCACGTGAGCACCGGGGGCGGGGCGAGTTTGGAGATGCTGGAGGGGAAGCAGTTTGAGAGCGTGGAGTTGCTTGACAGTCAGTAATTTCAACAGGACTGAGCAAACATAATACAGATATAACTACTAAAATATAGTTAACTTGATTGAATTTATTTATTTTTTTATACTAACATATGCTGCCCATCATTGAATCACTTCAATCCGAAGCACTTGTCACTCTGGGCGGGGTGGGGGATGCTGCCGCGCTGGAGGCGTGGCGGATTGCGTATCTGGGCAGCAATGGCAAGGTGAAGGCGATACTCGCGGGGCTCAAGGACGTGCCCAAGGATCAGAAGCCGGCGATCGGGGCGCGGCTGAATGAGGCGAAGGTGGCGATTGAGTTGGCGT
>CAYRPC010000164.1:0-6281 GCA_964425995.1 uncultured Phycisphaeraceae bacterium | reverse complement strand
GCAATATGCCTCGGGGCAGTACAGCGACGCGTATAACAACGCTGTGGAGGCAACCGGCACCCAGCGCGGCCCCAAGCGCGATCAGGCGGCGTTGACGGCAGGTCTATCGGCCCACGCGCTGAACCGTGACAGCGAGGCGATTCGCTGGCTTGGCCCGCTCGAGAACAACAGCGATCCTGGTGTGTCGGGCAAGTCCAGCGCAACGCTTGGACTGATTGCGCAGCAGCGCGGGGAGCATGAGACGGCGATCAAGTTGCTGACTCGGGCGAGCCAGAAGTTGACGGGCGATGAATCGGCGCGGGCTGCGATGTACGCGGGCGATTCGTATCGGGCAATGGGGAACAACGCCGAGGCGACGCGGATGTATAAGCAGGCGGAATCGCGGTTGGCGACTGATGAGAATCTGAAACTTATGCTGGGGGATCGTCTGCAAGGCAGAGCACCTTTTGCGGCGGGCAAGGGTGGGCAGGGAACTGGTATTTCGACCGGCACACGCGATCTGACGGTGCAAGTGGGTGCGTTCAAGGATCGAGCGACGGCGGATCGTGAGGCCAAGAGCCTGGCGAGTCGGGGTGTGACGGCGCGGGTGGTGCCGATCTCGCGCGATGCCCAGCAGTTGTGGGCCGTGCGAGTGGGCAAGTTCAGCAATCGGAGCGCGGCGGAAAACATCCGCAAGTCGGTGGGCGGCAAGGCCGTGATCACGGTTGCGAGCGGTGAATGATGTGGTGACTGACGTGCTTTTGATTCAGTCGTCTTGCCTGCGACGCGGCAGGAAGACTCGGGCGATTGCGGTCATGATGATAAAGAGCGAGAAGATGATGATCGCCATCCAGAGGAGGCGCAAGGGCCAGGTGCCCAGTTTGTCGATCATGGTCGGGTTGTCGGGCGAGGTCTGGGCGGTGTAGCCGTAGTTCCAGTGGAAGAGCATGTTGAGGGGGATCACCAGACCGCCGTAGGCGAGGGTGAGGAGAATGCCCCATGCGCAGTCGCGCCATGTGGGACGGAAGCCCCGGACGAAGATGTCGTAGAGGGATGTGGCCACGATGGTGAGATGGCTGAGGAAGAAGAGTTGGAAGCGCATGGTGTCGGGCGCATCGGCGATGACGGGAGTGATGAAGGCCTGGGTGGAAAGCCCGATGCCCCAGTAGAACATGAGCAGGCGTGCCCAGCGGGCCTCGGTGAGCAATCCGATAGCAGCGATAATGCCCGCGAGGTCGCAGATATGGAGGGGCAGGCTCTCGGCCAAGTTCAAGCGCGGGGGCGTACTCCAAAAGACCAGGTTGACGATCTGCACCATGGTGACGAAGGCGAGCCAGAAGATGTACAGCGACTCGCCCACTTCCTTGCCCCGCCAGAGTCGTCCGAGGAAGATGAGCAGGGCGGCGGCCAATCCGTGAGAACCGGCGACGATCGCATGCGTCGAGGTGAATGGTGCGAAGGCGACGGGATCGCTGGCGAGGGAGAGCATCGGCGATTATTCACTTGGGAGAGGACGTGGAGGTGGCGGTGGCGGCTTGCTGGCGTTGTTTGGTGCCGGTCTCGTGTCGGAGTTGACCGCAGGCGGCGGCTATGTCACGGCCTCGGCTGGCGCGGATGTGAACGTTGAGGTTCTTGGCGCGGAGATAATCCTGGAAGGCCCGGACGTTCTCGTCGCGGGGACGCTCGAAGGGAAGGCCGGCGACCTCGTTGTATCGGATGAGGTTGATATTGGCACGGAGCGACTTGGCGATGTGGGCGAGTTGCTTGGCATGCTCGGGCTGGTCGTTGACGGCATGCAGAAGGGTGTATTCGAGCGTGATCTCGCGTCCGGTTTTCTCGAACCACTTCTGGCAGGAAGCGAGCAGTTCGGCGATGGTGGTGTAGTGGGCCCAGGGAATGAGGGTGCGACGAATCTCGTCGGTGGGGGCGTGCAGGGAAAGGGCGAGCGTGACGGGCAGGTCGAGTTGTTCCGCGAGTCGTTCGATAGACTTGGGGAGGCCGACCGTGGAGATGGTGACTTTGCGAGCCGAGATGGCGTGCCCCCAGAGCGAGCAGATGGCGCGAATGGCGGGGACGACTGCTGAAAGGTTGGAGAGCGGCTCACCCATGCCCATGAAAACGACGTTGGTGATGCGGGTGAAGTCGGGTAGAGCCGGGGTTGATGGTGGTATTGGAGGTGTGGCGTCTGGCCGGTTATTTGGCTGGGTCTGTGGCTGATTGATGCTGCCATTCTGGAGGGGCGTGGCACGCATCATCATGCGGCGCAGCAGCCAGACTTGTTCAACGATGCGGCCTGCGGTGAGGTTGTGGTCCAGGCCACCCAGGCCCGAGGCACAGAACTTACAACCGACGGGGCAGCCGACCTGGCTTGAAATGCAGGCGGTCCTGCGATCCTCGGTTGGGATCATGACGCACTCGGTCTGGCGCGTGGGATCGCCCGAGGCGGTCTCCATGCCGAGTTGGGGGAGGGAAAGGCTTGCGGTTGGTTCGATGGGTGTGGTGGCGGGGGTGCTTGCGCCGCCATCGCGCCATTGCACGAGCAGTTTCTGGGTGCCGTCGGTGGCGCTCTGATGGAGAACGATATCGCCCGAGACGAAGGTCATTTTAGCGGCGAGCAGTTCTCGATCGGCCTTGCTCAAGTTTGACATGAGTGCGGGGTCTGCGATGCCTTTTTCGTAGACCCATTCGAGAATCTGCTTGGCCCGGAACTTGGGCAGGCCTTCCTGTTCACACCAGAGGGCGAGGGAATCGGGCGTGTGCTCGAAGATGTGGTTGGGTGGCGGTTGCATGAAGAAGTGAAGAGGTGACGGAGTGATGAAGTGACAGAGTAATGAAGTGAGAAAGTTGGACTAGATCCGGCGGGCGCTGATGGTGAGGGGTGTTGCGCCGTAGAGGTCCTGGGTAATGACGGGGGCCTCGACATGGAATCGACGAGTTGTGGGATCGATGCCCCGGTCGATCATGACTTTGCGCAGACCGGCGGGTGCATTGAACTCCACATCTTCATCAAAGATGTCGGCGACTTCGATTTCGCCCCCGAAGCGATTGAGCAGTGCGCGGCATGTGTCGCTGACCAAGTCCTCGGGCGCGCTCGCTCCTGCGGTGAGCAGCACGGTTTCCTGTCCGGTCTTGAAGAGGGACCAATCCAGTTCGCTAGTGTCGTCGATAAGGTATCCGGGTGTGCCGACGTTGTCGGCAATCTCAGTGAGGCGCTTGCTATTACTGCTGTTCTGGCTGCCAATGACCAGGACGATGTCGCAGCGTGGGGCGAGTTGACGCACGGCATACTGGCGGTTGGTGGTTGCGTAGCAGATATCGCCGCCGGGCGGTTCTTTGATTTTTGGGAAAGCCAGTTTGAGGGCATCGATGATAATGCCAGCATCGTCGGTGCTGAGGGTGGTCTGGGTGAGATAGACGAGACGTTCTGGATTGATGATAGTGAGGAAAGGGATATCGGCAGGGCTCTGGACGACTTGGGTGGAGTCGGGGGCTTCGCCCAGCGTGCCGACAACTTCCTGATGATCTTTGTGGCCTACGAGGAGAATCTGATAGCCTTGACGGGCGTATCGGATGGCCTCTGCGTGGACCTTGGTGACGAGCGGGCAGGTGGCATCGATGGTGATAAATCTGCGGACGCGAGCGGTCTCCCGGATCTCGGGTGAGACGCCGTGGGCGGAGAAGACCATGACCGATCCGACTGGGGCTTCGAGCAGGTCCTCGACAAACTGGACACCCTTGGAACGGAAGCGGGCGACGACGTGCTTGTTATGGACGATTTCGTGGAAGGCGTAGATGGTTTGGTCTGGGAATAGGTCGATGACCTGGTCGATGACATCGATCGCCATGCGCACGCCTGCGCAGAAGCCTCTGGGATTGGGAAGTATGATGCGCATAAGAAAGGTCTAGAGATTAATCGTATGCGAACTGACGCACCATTTTCGCAGGGCGAATCTTTGAAAACCGGGACGGGCGACCTGGTGGGCGGGCTGGCGGGCGCTCGGAGGGAAGTGCGGCGGATTTTGCAGGGGGGCAAAGAGAACTTCACGATTATGAGTCGGCTGGTTCCCGCGAACCTGCGAGAGGATTACGCGGCGGTCTATGCGTTTTGCAGGGTGTCGGACGATCTTGCGGATGATCGGCTGGCGGACGAGGCGGCGGATGCTGGTTGTGTCCGGGCGCTGGGGGAACTGCGGCGATTTCGGGCAGGATTGGGGTGGGCGTGTGCAGGCGTGGTCGCTGGGGCGGCGCCAGAGGGGTTGCCGGAGTCGCAGCGGTTGGTGCTGATCGCGCTGGCAGACACGCTGCGACGGCGCGGGATGGTGTCTGAGGGATTTGAGCGGCTGCTGGATGCGTTCGAGCAGGATCAGCGGGTGACGCGGTATGCGCACTGGCACGAATTGCTGGCGTATTGCCAGGGAAGCGCAAATCCTGTAGGGAGAATCGTGCTGGCGCTGCATGGGTATGGGGATGCAGGCATGACGGGGGATGAGCAGCGCACGCCCGAGGAACGCTCTCGATTGGCGGCGAGTGATGCGATCTGCACTGGGTTGCAATTGGCGAACTTCTGGCAGGATGTGCGGCGAGATCTGCTGGAGCGGGACCGGGTGTATCTGCCCAGTCAAGACACGGGGCTGGGAAGCGAGGAGTTACGATCATGGCTTTCGCGAGGGGATGATCCCACGGTGCGGCGCCGGTTTGCCGATGAACTGCGGATGCTGGTGCGGCAAACATGGGCATGCTTTGACGCGGGGCGGATTCTGCCTGAACTGGTGGATCAAAGGACGGGATGGGCGACTTGGCTGTATCGCAGGGCGGGGCAAGCGGTGCTGGTGCAGATTGAGCAGCAGGGGTTTGCGACGCTATGGGAGCGGGTGCGGGTGCCTACGAGCACTCGGGTTGGGTTGCTTGCTCGCGCGATTGGTGGGAATGTGCTGGGGCGGGGTGCGCCGACCGATGCGTAGGTGATGCCGGTTGCTCGTGGGTGGGCGTACTGCCCTACAACTTGGGCAATGGGAGTTGATAGTCAGGTTGAATGCGACCGTGCAGCGCCAGCGGTTGAACGATCGCTTGAGTACTGCGAGGCAGTGGTGCGCGCTCAAGCCCGCAACTTCTGGTTCGGACTGTGCCTGACACCACGTCCACGGCGCGATGCGCTTTATGCGCTGTATGCGTGGATGCGTGAGGCCGATGACCTGGTGGATGAGCCTGGTGCGACGCTCGAACGGTTTGAGGCGTTTGTGCATCAGTCCCGAAGAGTGATTTCGGGTGTCGCGACTGGTGCTGAGATACGAGCGATGGGGGGCGGTTGGCCCGCGTTTGCCTGGATGGTGCGGCACTTTGGCATCAAATCACAATGGCTTGAGGACATGCTGGCGGGATTGGGGGGGGACTTTTCCCATCGGTCGTTTGAGAGTTGCGAGGAGTTCTCGCGGTATTGCTATCGCGTCGCGGGGACTGTGGGCATGTGCTGCACTTCGATCTGGGGTGTGCGCGCCGGGCGTGATCGGGCTGAGGCGTTGCGGGCCGCTGATCATCGCGGGCGAGCCTTTCAGTTGATCAATGTGCTTCGTGATGTGGGCACGGATGCGCGGCATGCGTGCGGGCCTCGGGTGTACATCCCTCGCTGCCGGCTTGCCAAGCATGCGCTCAATGGCGATGATCTGGTAGCGTGGCGGCATCCGGAGCGATGCGTCGCGCTGGTGCATGATCTGGGTCGTGAAGCGATGCACGAAATGAGGCTGTCCTCGTCGCTTGGCGAGAGCATCAGTCCGGATTGCGAGCGCGTGCTGGGCGCGATGACCGAGATCTATACGCGCATTTTGTCGATGGTCCAGGACGAACCTCGTCGGTGCCTCGACGCGCCGCCTGCGTCGCTGTCGACACGGCGCAAACTCACGATCGCAGCGACATGGGCTCTGAGGGCCTATGTCGCGGAGTATCACGACTTTCGCAGGGCGGGGCGGCCATGATGCCGGTCTCTTACGGGGGAGCAGCAAAGCGCAGCGTGATCGTGGTCGGCGCGGGCCTTGCGGGATTGGCGTGCGCGTTGTTGCTAGGCGAGCGGGGTGTGGGGGTGACGCTGATTGAGGCACGCAGGCGGCTGGGCGGGCGGGCCACGAGTTTTGTGGATCAGCAGTCGGGCGAGGAGATCGACAACTGCCAGCACGTGGCGATGGGGTGCTGCGATGCGTATCTGGCATTGTTGCGAGAGTTGGGCGCGAGCGAGTCCATTCGCTGGTATGACCGGCAGTGGTGGGTGCTTGCTGATGAAAATGGCGGGCGGGGGAGAGGGCGGGGGCTGG
>CAYRPC010000163.1:0-6306 GCA_964425995.1 uncultured Phycisphaeraceae bacterium | reverse complement strand
GTTTATTGGCCACAGGGCGTACAGGGGCCTTCGGCAAAGAGAGTCAGGAAACTGTTGACATCGCAAGGGTCAAAGAGTCCGCCGTCGTTATTGAAGTCGATGTCGTCGCAGGTCTGAGTGTCGGGGATGCAGGGGCCTTCGCTGAAGACGCTCAAAAGAGCATCGATGTCCTGCGGATCAAAACTCGCGCCGTCGTTGTTGAAGTCGATATCGTTGCAAGTGGGACCGACAGGCCCGACATTGATGGTCCCGACAGCGGAAGTGCAATGACCAGTATCCTCGCACGCGATCATCAGGACGGTGTTCAGGCCATTGCTCAAGCCCAGCAGCGTGCGGCTCCAGTCAAAGCGGTCGTCCTGGGCACCTTGATTGGCGGTCACTGCGGCGGCGGCAGGATTCTGCAATTGAGCGGGCGTGGGATTGAGAATAAAGTGGATGCGGGAAGCGGTGCGGTCCAGCGCCTTGCCACGAACCACAACCTGCGTCGTGCCGCTGGGCAGATCGGTGCTTGGGAGCAACTGCGCAGGCGGGGGCAGACGATCAACGTACACCACCTGGCGGAACTCGCGGAAGAGCGGCGCTTCCCAGACATTGCGGGCCCTGAAGGCGGCAACGCTGATGTAGTTGTACCCCTCGGGCATGCTTGATGCCTGGATCGTCTGCTCGTAGAGCCCCTGCGTGTTGGCGGTATTGACAAGTGGTTGGCGGACAGTGACAAACTGCTCGTAGCCGGGCACCACATCATTCTGGCCAATATCGGCAAAGCCGTTGCCATTCCAATCCTGGAAGCCCTTGTTGATGCAGAAGACGGCGTTGTCGTCGGCGTTGGCGTTGTTGGTCGCGCCGCTGTCGCCGTTGGTCGTCGCAAGGCGGATCGTGAAGGAATTGGTGGTGACGATCGGCAGTTCGTTGGCGCGCCGACGCCAGGAGGGGACCGAGATATCGTCGACGGGCAGCACGCCCGTCGCGCCGACGATGCTGAGCGTACCGCTGGGAATGGCGGGAGCATAAATCACGAAGCCGCGGTTGTGCTCGGTGTTGGTGGTTGGCGCAAGATTGCGCGGAACACGGATCGTTATGACACCGCCCGGACCAACCGTGATGACATCGAAGATATCGTTGTTGGGATCGACGGTCGGATTGGTCGCGTTGCCGGTGTACTCGACCAGGCGCATCCCCTGCGGGAAACTTGTGGTGATCACGCGCTGGTCAAAGCCCGAGGCGTAACTGTCGTTGGTCGCAACCAGGCAGTTGCCCGAGTAGCCGTTGGCTCCGCCATTGGTCCGGCGTTCAAACATGAACACATCATCGATGCTGGGGTTGCCAGCATCGGTTCGCGGGGTATATTCGCCCCGAGCGAGCATATTGGCGAGGCCGATCAGATTGCTGATCGTGCTGTTGGGCGCGCTGATGGGTAACTGTGGTGTGGGACGGGACTGGAAGATATTGGGCTCGACACCCAGCACGGGCAGAAGCCCGTGGCGGGGCCAGAATCCGCCCGTGCGATTGACACCTCGGGCATTGTGATAGAACTTCTTGACACCCGGTCGCATCGCAAGATAAGCATGCGCAAACCAGCCCTGCTGACGAGCCGTGGGAATGGCGGGAGCGCTGCCGCCGTTGCCCTGACTGCCGTTGTCATGGCTCCAGATATGGTTGACGCCGATCGTGCCGTTGTTGAAGCCGTCGTCGGTGTTGTCAAGGTGGGCACCGAAGATGCCATTCCAACTGCTCAGCCCCCCCCCGCCGACCACGTTTCGGATGAAGCCCGCGCCGTTGAGATCGAGTGCATCGCGGTTGCCGAAAGCATCGCCCGCAGCGCTGCGACCGGTGGTGCGTCCGTTGGGCATGCGAACGAAGCGATCAAAGGTGAAGTCGTTGCTCTCGACGCATTCGCCAAAGGAATAGGGCGTTTCAAAGGTGCCATCGGCCTTCTGGCGACGGTTGAAGACGGCCGTGTCAAAGAACGTGTCATACCACCAACTATGCATGTGCTTGATGGCATCGATGCGGAAGCCGTCAACCTTCTGGACATCAAGCATCCACTGCGTCCAACGCTGCAAGTACCCGGTCGCGTTCTCCGGGGCTGGGTCTCCAGCCATCGGGTTGGCGAGGTTGAAGCGACCGAGCGCGAAGTTGTTGGCAGGTTCGTTGCGGGCGGGCACCGTGCATGGCGCTGCGAAGATGCCGCTGGTCAGCGCGCCGACCCAGGGCTGACCATTCGTCTGGCGGGTGCCTGGGTTAAAGACGTTGCTCGTACCCAGCGCCTGATCTGGATAGAAGCGGCGGTTGTTGGCATCGACGCGATTGAAGTACTGGCCTGCGGGAAGGTTCTGCGGGTTGCCCTCGTCTGCGGGCTGGCGGATGAATTGGTTGCTGGTCGTGTGATCAATATCAACCAACGCCACAAGGTCTCCCTGGATCAGGCAATAGCGCGGATTGCTCGGATTTTCGCTCTGGTAGTACCCCTGCGCGGTTCCCGAGTGGAAGTCGCCCCAGTTGTCGGTGGGCTGCTTGCCATTGGAGCCGCTGAGCGGACCCATCGTGAAGCCCGTGTAGCCGCCATCTTGCTGGAATTGCAGGCTGGTCTGCCGCCCTGCATTGTGGTTGAGCACCATGTCAACGTAGACCTTGGCCCCCGCGAGATGGAACTCCTCGACGAGACGGCCAAACGATGTCTCCGTGCCATACGCCGTCTGCCGCCCCGGCGCGCCAAGATCAAAGCGGTCGAAGGTGTCGTACCCAGCGCTGAATGAATTCTGATTGGCATCACGGGGCGAGAGATATCCGCGCGAGACCGGAGGCAGCCACACAGACCCGTAGCCGGTCAGGAAGTAATCGGGCAGGCGGCGTTCCATGTCCTGCCACCGACACTCAAACCATTGCAGCATCGGGGCAGGGTCGTCGGCCTGAGCCAGAGCGGGAGTTGCCATCGAAGACAGACACGCCCCGGCAAGCAATGCCAGGGCGAGGGGTTTGGTCAAGCAGTTGCGTGTGAGAAGACCTTGGACTTGGTGGCAAACCTGATGCATCTTGCACATTCCTTTGTGAACCAAATCTATTACCCAACTGCGACCCAACGAAACCTCTAGGAGACCTGTCCAGACTCGCGGCCTTTGGAGATCGCTTGCCGTACCCAACATCGGTGCCAATTTATCGATCTGCGCGCAACGATGTCTTTCGCTCGAGTCGAGCGCCAGGTTCCTCAGTATGCCGCAAACTCCCCAATGATGCAAGTAGAACAAATCGAATTCGTTTTGATTTCAAAGGTTTTTTCAGACCCCTCAGAGGTCCGCAAACTGTTCCGGGCACTCAAGACCTACGCAAAGTTGTATCCGGTACTGCCGATCAGGCCAACGAAGCCTGGGGTGCGATCAGGTAGCAGTCTGGCACGCTTGGGCGGAATTGATGGCTGCTTGCGGCTTATGCTCATGCCCGTGTCCGCAGGGATCGACGGCAACGAACTGCCCGTCGGTGGTTCTCGGCGGGACTGAATGAGGATCTCGATCGCATCATGAAGACGACTTGCCTTGCCGTTCTGACGCTGGTTGCCGGCACGACGATTCCCGCCATGCATTCTCCTGCCGCTGAGCCCAATCCCGCCGCTGCGACCACCCCGGCGTCCACCCCCGCCGCGAGCCAGTTGGTTGGTGAGGGTCTGGCGACTGGAGTGGTTCGCTTCTTTGCCAGCGAGGCAGCAAGACAGGCTGCACATCCCAGTTACGCATTGGCCAGCGAGCCCAATGCGAAGACCGGGGGCGTGGGACCAATGCCAGCAAGTTTCGCCGTGCTGCCCATATTTGGTGAGCACAACGGGAAACAGTCGGTGACCGTCAGCATCAAGCCAGGCACATCGCTCTATGGCACGGGTGAGGTGGCAGGACCTCTCTTGCGCAACGGTCGCATCGTGACGTGCTGGAACACCGACTCCTACGGCTATGACGACTCGGCAACCAGCCTCTATAAGAGCCATCCCTGGCTGCTGGCAGTGCGTCCAGATGGCACAGCATTTGGCGTGCTCGCGGATACCACGTATCGCTGCGAAGTGGACGCGGCGGCCACCAGCGAGGACACCATCCGATTCACTTCAGACGGACCTGCCTTCGGGGTGATCGTGATCGAGCGTGCATCGCCCATCGAAGTCGTACAGGAACTGACGCGTCTGACCGGCTACATGCCCCTGCCCGCACTTTGGACGCTTGGCTATCACCAATGCCGGTACTCCTACTACCCCGAAGCGAGGGTTCGAGAGATCGCAACCGGATTCCGCCAGCGTGCCATTCCCGCCGACGTGATCTGGTTTGACATTGATTACTACGAGAGTTTCCGTTGCTTCACCTTTGATCGCGGGTACTTCCCCGATCCCGCCAAACTCAACGAGGATCTGCTCAAGATCGGCTTCCACAATGTCTGGATGATCAATCCGGGCATCAAGAGCCGCGAAGAGCCCAGCCCCAACGAGCCCCCCGCGGCGGAAAGGGCCAAGGAATCCGCCGAGTTGCAGAAGGCACGCGAGGATGAGAAGAGCCGTTTCCGCATCATTCGCGACACGGGCAAACGCCAGAACGTATACGTGCTCAAGCCCGACGAGACCACCTATGAAGGCGAGGTCTGGCCCGGCTGGTGCTTCTTCCCTGATTACACCATGCCCAGCACGCGCGAATGGTGGAAGCCCTGGCACCTGGAATTCATGAGCCAGGGCATCACCGGCATCTGGAACGACATGAACGAACCCGCCGTCTTCAACGTCAAGAGCAAGACCATGCCCGAGGACAACATCCATCGGGGCGATCCTGCGATGATCAAGCCCAACGGCAAGGCCCAGGGCGACGCCGCCAAGGACAACCACGCTCGTTACCACAACGTCTACGGCATGATGATGGTCAAAGGCACCCGCGACGGCATCCAGGAAGCCAATCCCGACAAGCGGCCTTTCGTGCTCAGCCGCGCCACGTACATCGGGGGACAGCGTTACCACGCCGGCTGGAGTGGCGACAACACCGCCAACTGGTACCACCTTGAATCAAGCGTCCCCATGACGCTGAGCATGAACCTCTCCGGCTTTAGTTTCTATGGCCCAGACATAGGCGGTTTCGCCGCCGACGGCGATGCCCAACTCTTTGAACGCTGGATCGGCTTTGGAACCATGCTGCCATTCAGCCGGGGTCACACCGGCAAGGGCACCATCGACAAGGAACCCTGGGCATTTGGCCCCGAAGTTGAAGAGACCGCGCGACTCGCGCTGCAACGCCGCTATCGCCTCCTCCCGTACCTCTACTCAACCTTCGAGGAGGCATCACGCATCGGTTCGCCCGTCCTCCGCCCCCTCTTCTTCATCGATCCTACCGACACGGCCTTGCGCAGCGAGGACGATGCCTTCCTGCTTGGCGGAGACTTGCTGGTGGTGCCGCAACTGATTCCCGATCGCACCCGCGTCCCCGCCATGCCCAAGGGCAACTGGCGAGAACTGGCATTTGAGGTGCCCACCGATTCCAAGAACACCACCAAGGGCCTCGACAGCCAGAACGACGACCTGCCACGGCTCTACGTCCGGCCCGGGGCGATCATCCCCAGCGGCCCGGTGATGGAATGGACCACGCAAAAGCAGCTGGACCCGCTCACGCTGATCGTAAGTCTTGACGACAAGGGCGAGGCCAAAGGCTTCCTGTATGAGGACGAGAGCGATGGATACCGCCACGTCAATGGGTTCTACCTACGGACGCACTATGTGGCGCAGCGCGAGGGCAATCGCTTGAAAGTCCGCATCGATAAGACCCAGGGACAGATGCCAAGGAAGGATCGCCAGGTCACGGTCCGCGTGCTGCTGGATGGGGGCAAGGAGTTCAGCGTCACCGGGAAGGACGGCGGGACGATGGAGTTTGAACTTCCTTCATAGAACCCCCAGCATCGGTCCAACAGCAAAACTTCAGCATGATGCTGCCAACTCGCTCCACGGCCAGCCCTGAGGCTGGCCATGGAGCATCTCTATAATCACATTTTTCAAATATAATATTATATTTATTTCTTGATAACCAAACCATGAGTAGCCGCAGTATGCAATGCCTGCCAAAATACAGTTCATCAAGTGATGCCGCCCACCGTTGCGAGCCGGCGCGTATCGGCCCGATGCCCGCCACCACCCCGTAGGACCGCTGTCCCGCCCGGGACCATTAACCCGAAAGTGTGCATTGCGCGCAAGCGCTGGTGCCATAACCCGCACAAGAACTTCTACGCAACCAACTTCCCATTTCGTGGTCCGATACGGAATCGGTGGCATATTCCAGTATGCTGTACACAACTTCCTCG
>CAYRPC010000162.1:0-6325 GCA_964425995.1 uncultured Phycisphaeraceae bacterium | reverse complement strand
GGGGGGGAGAGGTGGGGTTAAAGGCGCTGCGTGCATTCACCCAAGAGTACGAGAGTCCGGGCCAGTGCCGATGCGTTTGAGTTGTGATCTCGCGTAATAGGGATCAATTGGGAGGGGAATCAACCATGCCAACCTTGCAAATGCCCATGTTGGCCCTTGTGATCTGGAGTTTCTGCGCACTCGGTGCGACGGCTGTGATGTGGCGGATGTTGTTCGATGCGCTGGACGACTTCTGGGATTGCATCAAGTTCTGGCTCAAGCCCGACTGGTGGTCGATGCTCAAGGGCCAATGGCTCGAGGACACCTGGGCGGAGTTGCGGCTTGCGTTGTGGCTGTTTGGGAGCGCGGTGTTTTCGGTTGCGCTGCTGTGGGGCATGAACAAAATGGTCTTGTGATCCTGGAACGCGCGCCAACGTCCGAAGCCTCCAACACTTCGCTGCGTCCAACGGCAGGTTGGCCACGCGCCGGAGTGATTGATCATGCATTGCACTATCAAGTTTGAGAACGAAGAAGGCATTCAGGTACACGGCATCCAGGCACAAAGCATATTGGCACGAGTGTTGGCTGTGTTGTTTGTGCTCGCAGCACTCGTGCTTCCGGCCTGTGCAACCAACCCCACCACCGGGCGGTCCCAGTTCCAGGCGCTTTCAGAACAGGAAGAGATAGCCCTTGGCACACAGGCCAAGCCGGAGATGATCAAGGAGTATGGCGGCGAAGTCGCTCGCGCCGACCTTCGTCAGTACATCACTGAAGTGGGGATGAGGCTGGTCGCGACCACGGCTCAGGATGACCCGGGCATCCCGCAACTTCCATGGGAATTCACGCTGCTCAATAGCGATGTGATCAATGCGTTTGCGCTACCTGGCGGCAAGGTCTTCATGTCCAAGGGCCTTGCGGTGAAGATGACCAATGAAGCGCAACTCGCGGCGGTGCTGGGCCACGAGATCGGCCATGTGACTGCACGTCACGTCAATGACCGGTACTCAAGGCAGATGGGCTCGCAACTGGGCATCGGCATCGCCAGCGTCCTTCTCGGTACCGACCTGAGTAGTGCGGGCGATGTGGTGGGCATTGCGCTCTTGAGTTACGACCGCGATCAGGAACTCGAGAGCGACGCACTGGGGATGCGCTACATGAGCCGATGCGGCTACAACCCGCTGGGCACGAGGCAAGTGATGGAGATTCTGGCTCGTGAGGCTGGCAACAAGGGTGGCTCAGACATTATGAGTACCCACCCCCTGCCCGAGTCTCGCGTGAAGCGGGCCCAGCAGTTGCTCGAACGTGACTATGCCTTTACGCAGAACAACCCGCAGTTCAATCTGGGCGAGCAGGAGTTCCGCGCCCGTTTCCTCAGCAAGATCGCACTGGCGTATCCACAGGGGCGACCAGTGGACGCGGAGCATGAACAACTCGCGCTGCTAGTTCGGGGCTGTCACTCTGGTTGTCACATTGGCTGTGCGACATGTGGGGCTGACTAAGAACAAAGATTGACCAAGGAAGCACACGGGGCACGAAAGCCCGCCTGAGTGCTTTCAAGCATTCCAGTTGAACGCGTACGCTCGCGCGTGTCGAAGTCACACTACATCCTTGCTGGCATCGATGAAGCCGGATATGGGCCGCTGCTGGGGCCGCTGTGCGTCGGGCTGAGCGTCTTCCAGGTGCCTGCTGGGGAGAGTGGCGGGCCTCAACTGGACCTGTGGCAACTATTAGAGCAAGGTGTCTGCCGCGAACCGGGACGAGGCGGCAAGCCTGATGCCAAGGGGCGGATTGCGATCGCCGATTCGAAGCAACTCAAACTTTCGTCGACGGTCAAGACCACGCACCCGCTGGTGCATCTGGAACGGGGCGTCCTAGCAATGTTGCTTGTGAGGGGTCTGAACAGGCTCGATGACGATGTGGGTATCCATGCCCAGCCAATGACCGACGATTGGCTGCTCGCACAGTTGGAGGCAACTTGGCCAAACGCGCCGTGGTATCGCGCGCTGGATCCACAGACACTGCCCCTCGCCAACCATGAAGGCCAACTTCGCATCACGGCGGCGCTCTTGCGTCGAACGCTATTGGCCACTAATGTTGTGCCACTAGCGCTGTGTTGCCGGGTCATGGGCGAGGGCGAGTTCAACGCGCTTGCTCGCGAGAATAACGGGGGCAAAGCGGCTACGACGGGCGCTGCGCTGCGCGAGCATCTGCGGTTGGTCTGGGAGCGGTGGGGGATTGTTGAGGGCGATGCCCCGATCAGTACGGGGCGTCTGGGCATCGTCTGTGATCGTCAGGGAGGTCGCGCGATGTACGGGCCATTCCTCGCGTGGTGTTTTCCCGATGCCACTGTGACGACCGTCGAGGAGTCAGACGTGCGCAGTCGGTACGTGGTCGAACAGGTTGAAGGCGGCGTTCGGCGCAGGGCGGGGATCAGTTTCCTCGTGGAAGCCGAGCAGGCGCACCTCCCGGTTGCATTGGCATCCATGATCGCGAAACTGGTGCGCGAGTTGGCGATGCTCCGATTCAATCGCGCCTGGAATGATGTTGCTCGCCAGCGCGCCCATGTTGAACTCAAGCCCACGGCGGGGTACGCCACGGATGGTGCTCGCTGGCTGCAGGATGCGCGCGAACTGTTGACTCGCAGCGAACGGGATGCCGTGATCAGGATTGTCTGATGCCGCACCCTGCCTCTACTCCTCTCCCCGGTCGGATGCCTGTCGGGGGCGAAGCGGGATGACTCTTCTGGTTTTCTCTACGTCCAGTCCTGGCTTTCCCGCAACACGCAACGCTTATCGTCGGTACAACTCTTCATGCGGATACCGACATCCAAGCTCTACCGAGCCTTCCCCGAACTCGATAACTTCGACGACGACCGCTGCGTTCGCTTTGTGAAGGCTGCTCAGGGCAACATCCTGTGGCGTGCGGCGCGCTTGTTCGCTCTCGTGCTTCTTGGATTTGTCATCTTTACCGCGATGTGCGCGGGCGTTTCGTTCTTGCTCTCTGCTCTGTTTGTCGACGGCCCCAATAGCCGGCGCACCTACGGCTCCCTACCCGAGCCATTTGCTCTCGCGACCGTGTTTCTTATCGCCTGCCTTTCGGCTTGTCTTATCACGCTGCTGCTTCGCGATTCGCTTCTGCGGCGCAGGGTTCGGCGCATTCTGGCAGACAACGCCAACTGCTGGAAGTGCGCCTATCGCCTGCTGGGGCTTCCCGTCGCGAAAAACTCCACCATCACCTGCCCCGAATGCGGCGAGGTTTCGCAGGTCGATCAGGCCCTGAGCGAATTGGCCATCGAAACGACATCGACGGGGACCACCCAAACCATCTCGAAGCAAACAACGTTTGTTCCGCCCCCCGTCACACGTCGCCCGCTCCGCTCCCGCAAAATTCTTATCCGCACTCTGGCCGCGTGTGCTCTTGTAGTTTTGCTCCTCGCGTTGTCCTGGGAAGGGTTTATTCAATGGCAAGCCACCCGTGCCCGAGCATTGAAACCAGGCATCGCAGCTTTCGCCAGCACGACCAAAGCGACCCAGTCCTACTCAAGCGCAGACGACGCTTGGGCCCTCTTGGTCCGAGCAGGCCAACTGCGGAACCGGGTTGAAAAAGACTACCGCATAGAACTGGGCGGCTCCTGGCCTCGCTTCGAACCATCAGACCATGTCAAGGCGCTTGTTGAATCAGGCAAACTCACGCCCGATGTCGCCCCCGCTTGGATTGCTGGCGGACCACAGATACATCCTGATTTTCCTATATCACGCCACCCTATTCAGGCCCGACACCAGAGCATGCCCGCTATTACGAAGCGTCTGGCAAAGCCGCCCGCGAGATACACGACCGGGCTGCCAAGACCGAACTCTTTGGCGTACTCGCGCAGCTTTCTTCCAAAACCTTCGGCGTCCGACCGATCACCCTACTCCCTGACCAGCCCCTCATCGAAGTGCTCTTACCGGAACTTGGTTCGTTCCGCTCCCTCGCCCAGTTCCAATCGGGTCGCGTCCAACTTGCCGTCCACGAAGGCCGTGTCGATGAAGCCCTCTCCATTCTCGAAGAACTCATGGCACTCACGCAGATACTGGGCGATCAGGCAAGTTCGACCGAGAAGTACACGGCGCTTTCGATAGAGTTTTATTCGAACCACGCTGTCAATCGCATCCTTGATGCGAGGCCTTCCATGGCACAACTCCAACGGCTCGACGACATATTCCGTCGGCGTGCCCTGCGAATCACCGCAGTTGACATCTTCGATGCCCAGCACGTTGAGTACCGGGATGTCGTCTGCTGGTGGTTCTCCAAACCAGAACGGGCACGGTTTGGCATGCTCTCGCCCGCAACTGTCGAATTGCTCATACGTCTGGGTGGCAATAGATATATATATGAAAAACTTATGGAACGCTACTTCAAGCAGAGCCTTGGCACGCTCAACCAGAACCTCGATATCGCCAACGCCTACTTCGCTCACCACAAAGCCCAAGCCCTACTTCCCTACTCGCAGCATGCCCTCGTGCCGCTAGTGCTGAAGGCACAGGTCGAACGGTATCTCCCCGCTAGAATCTTTCTTCCTGAGCCGATCTGGGTTATATCCGGGGCTGGCATTTCCGCGCAACTCCGCGACTCAATTGCGCTCCGATTGGACATCGAGCGTTTTCACGCTGCACACGACCGCTACCCAGCATCACTCGACGAACTTACATTGTCTATTCCTGTCCCCATCAACCTGCTCTCGGGCCAGACCTCCCTCTATAAGCGAGTCGATCCAGCCACCGACATCTTCAAGCATTCGTATCTCCTGTATCTCGCGGGCCCCGACGGCACAGATAATCAAGGCGCGCGTGCTCCTATGGAGCCAGGCATGCCATACTTGAAACTCGTATGGTCACGATTGCCCTCCGGTACTGATTACATCATCAATGACCCAGACCGCTAACCCGCCACTGGAATTCACAAGCCCTAAATTCAGCCTTCAAGCCCGCCCCTTACCATGGTGGGCTATGACCACCACCCCCCGCCCCAATCCGGTCACCACGTCAGCGCGCCCGATCGACCCCCAAGCCGTCACGATCTCCGGCATCGTGCTCGATCCCACGTACTCGCCCGCGACCATCACGACCACGCTGGACTCGCCCCAAGCACTCGAAGCCAACCTAGGCAAGGGCGCGATGCCGGGGCAGTATCCCTACACGCGAGGCCTCTTCCCCCAGGGCTATCGCACCCGTCTGTGGACGATGCGCCAGTTTGCTGGCTTTGGCTCCGCCGACGACACCAACCAGCGTTTCAAGTACTTGCTTTCCCAGGCAAAGGGCACAGCGGCGAACACCGGCTTATCCACAGCCTTCGACTTGCCCACACTCATGGGGCGCGATAGCGACGACGATCTTTGCGTGGGCGAGGTCGGCAAGTGTGGCGTGGCTATCGACACCATCGAGGACATGCATCGCCTCTACGCGGACATTCCAATCGATAAGGTGACGGTCTCGCAAACGATCAATGGCCCCGCCGCGGTTATCTGGGCCTTGTATCTCGCCCACGCCATGCAGCGCGGCATCACCTGGGACCAATTGGGTGGCACGCTCCAGAACGACATCCTCAAGGAGTTCCACAGCCAGAACGAGTTCATTTATCCACCCGAACCATCTGTAAAACTGGTCGTTGACACCATCGAGTTCCAATCCAAGTTTGCCCCCAAGTGGAACTCTGTCAGCATCTCCGGCTATCACATCCGCGAGGCTGGCAGCACGGCCCAGCAGGAACTGGCATTCACCCTGCGCGACGGCATGGAATATGTCGAGGCCAGCATGGAGCGAGGCCTGGATATTGATGCCATCGGGCCTCGTCTCTCCTTCTTCTTCAACAGCCACAATGAGTTCTTCGAAGAGATATGCAAACTCCGCGCAGCACGGCGAATCTGGGCCCGCGTCATGCGCGAGCGATACGGTGCCAAGAACGAGCGCTCCTGGTTCATGAAGACACACGTCCAGACCGCTGGTTGTTCGCTCACCGAGCAGCAACCTATGAACAACATCGTCCGCGTTGCCTATCAGGCCATGGCTGCGGTGCTGGGTGGCTGTCAAAGTTTGCATACCGACAGCATGGACGAAACCCTGGGCCTGCCCACTGAGCAAGCCGTGACCGTCGCGCTGCGAACCCAGCAGATTCTCGCGCACGAAACTGGCGTCACTCGCACCACGGATCCACTGGGCGGCAGTTGGTTTATCGAAAGCCTTACCGACACCATAGAACGCGAAGCCCTGCGCCTCATTGAAGAGATCGACGGCATGGGAACCTACTGCACCTCCGCCCCCGCCCCCGCCACCACCAATGCCGGGTTCTAAGCAGTAATCGATGACGA
>CAYRPC010000161.1:0-6368 GCA_964425995.1 uncultured Phycisphaeraceae bacterium | reverse complement strand
CCACTACAGGCCACTACAGGCCACTACAGGCCACTACAGGCCACAACAGATCACAACTGATCACAACTGATCACAACTGATCACATCATCCAGGAATTTGGATGCCGCTGGTGCGGAGGAGGGTTTTGAAGCCTTCGCCGAAGACGAAGTTGTGCTCGGGGAAGGTCATGCCCTGCATGTTGTTGTCGAGATGGCTGAAGATGAGGTCGATGGTGCCGACTGGTCGGAACGCTGGGGCGGTGGCGGATGCGGGGCTGGCGGGGGTCAAGAGTTCGACGAGGCCCTTGGTGCTGGCGCCGGAAGTCTCCATGCGTTCCATGGTGGCGGTGTAGCGGAGCGTACAGCCCGGGCCTGCGTCCTCGCGCATCTCGGCTTTGCTGACTTTCGCGAGGATGACCTTCTCGCGAAACTGATGGGCGTGACCGAGCATGATGCCTGCGGTCTGGGCCATGCCCTCGATGATCAGGCTCATGGGCATCAGGGGCAGGGCGGGCAGTGTTGCGGTCGCTGCGAAGTGGTCGTGGAGATGCTCCTCGGCGAACGAGACGTGCTTGATCGCTACCAGCCGCTGGGCTGGGACGAGTTCGACAACACGATCGATCCACATCCAACGCATGGGTTGAGAATATTGACGGAGTGGCTGGCCTGCTTCAAGTGGCCTGCTTCAAGTGGCCTTTGACAACTTGGCTTCGACGAATCGGACGAGGGTATCGACGGTGAAGAGTTCGCCGACCTTGTTGCTTTGGGGGTTGGCCTCGAAGTTTGCGAAGTTGACGTGCGGGAGGCGAGCCTTGAGAGCGGCGATGCCCTCTGGGGTTACTTTGCCATCTTTGACGAATCGGGGGTCGTTACCCGAACCCTCGGGAAAGAGTTCGCCCTGGCCGATCTTGATCGAGAAGGCCTGTTCGAGTTTGAAGACGATGTCGAGGAAGTCGATTGACTCGGCTCCCAAGTCCCTGGTCAGACTTGCGTCCATGGTGACATCGCTCTGATCGACAGCTAAGGCGTCCACCAGAAGTTCCTGCACAGTCCCGAAAATCTCATCGCGCGTCATGCTACCTGCTCCGACGATCCCCCTAACACCCACTTGCAACCACTTGCCAATCCGCTCGTTGATTCAGTCAAGACTGGGCCATTCCATGCCCTTGAACCACCATCAGCGTTGGGGCGATCATAGACGCTCTGGCTCGGACATCGAGCACTTTCATGTCACGCAACTCGAACGTTCGTGCTGAATTGATCCAACTATGATGGCAGCACATGAGTTCCCCCGTGACCAACGCTTCGGCTGTTCCGATCGCCACCTCCACTGCTGTTCCCAGTCAGGGCAAGGCCCCGGCGCAGGCAGCGTGGATTCGGACCACGCTTCGCTGGGCGATGATTCTGACTTGTCTTTTGGTGATCGGGCCGCTTGCATCGATGCCGCTGGCACAATTGCGTGACACGGATGGTGGGCATGCTGTCACCATGTTTCTCTCCGGCAGCATGGGGGCGAGCGTAGTGGCGACGGGGCTGGTGCTGGTGGCTGCAACAGTGGCCGCGGCTGTCAGCGCGTGGTTTTTTTCGGCGGGGAACGCTTTTGCTTGCAGCGGGCTGATCGTTGGATGGGGCGCGTGGCGGATGGGGACGATCGATGAGATCGTGCGTCGGACGCGCAGCGGGTCTGACCTTTCGTTGCTCGCGTTGGAAAACGGATTGATCGTGTTGTGCGCAGCGGGGATTGCGTGGCTTATCAGCGCGATCGCAGAGCGTCGGCAGACTCAGGCGCATCGCCATGCAACGGGTTCGGCGATTGGATTGCTGGCGACGGATGGGAATGGACAAGGCTCGTTTCGGATTGCTGGGATGTGCCTGGGTGCGGCGACACTGGCGGCGGGGCTGGCCTCGGTGCTGGTTGCGGCGACCATGAGCAAGGGGCAGACGGTCTTCGCTTCGTTTGTGGGCGGGCTTGCCGCGGGTGTGGTTGCTCATCTGGTTTCGCGCGGACAGAACGGGAACGTTTCGCCTGCGCTGGTTGCGCTGAGTGCGTTGCTGCCTGCGGCGTTGGGGCCGGTCATCGCACAGGCGATGCATGGGACGAAACTGGTTGACGCAACGTTTGCAGGCTCGCTGATGCCTTTGGCGCGAATCGTGAGTCTGGAGTGGGCGTGTGGGCTTTTGCTGGGCATTCCGGTTGGGCTGGGGTGGGCCGGGGCGATGCTGGATGAGCGATCAATTGAATCGATACCGCCGCCGCTGTCGTGAGAGGGGCTCACTGGGTGAGCATGCAGTCGTAGGCACCACCTGTAGACACCACCTATAGACACCGAGGGAAAACCTGGCGAATACTTGCGCGTGACCGAATCAACTGTACAACTTCGCCCGCGGTTTGCTGGGTGCGCGTCGGTGTCCGAGGACACGTCGAGAGCGACGTCGCAAGCTTGCGATCAGGTGTTTGCGAGTCTGGGATCGGCACCGGACTTCGCACTGGTTTTTTTCTCACCGCACCATATCGATCATGCCGCGGATATCTCGCGGGTTGCGCGCGAGCGATTCGGTGAGGTTCCGATTCTGGGCGTATCGGCACAGGGCGTGATCGCGGGCGGGGCTGAGATCGAGCGTGCGCCGGCGGTGTCGATGTTCGCTGGCTCGCTGCCTGGGGTGCGATTGTCGGTCTTCACTGATGACGACCTGCCGGTGGTCGAGAACGCTTCTGAGGCAGGGGAGCAATGGACGCCCAGGATGGGCCTTGGGAGCGATTCGCGGTGCAGCATCCTGCTTTCGGACCCGACATCGGTGCCCATGATGACGCTGCTGCCTTGGTTTGGTGCTGCGGCCAGCAGCGTGCGAGCGGTTGGGGGATCGTCTGGATCGTCGTCAGGATCTTCCTCTGGCCATCCTGCACCGTGCATCGTTGGCGGCATGGCGTCGGCGAGCACACGCCCGGGGACGAATGTGATCATGCTCAACGATCGGATTCGACACCATGGGCTGGTTGGGCTAACGATAAGTGGCCGCGTCCACGTCGATACTGTGCTGAGCCAGGGGTGCAAGCCGTTTGGTCCGACCATGGTGGTGACCAAGTCGCACCGCAATCTGATTTTCGAGTTGGGCGGCCATCCTGCGCTGGAAGTCATGCAGGAAGTGGTGCATCAACTGAATGAGGCTGACCGCCAGTCGCTGCAGCAGGGGATGTTCGTGGGGATGGTGATTGACGAGCACAAGCCGCGATTTGGGCGCAATGACTTTCTGATGCGGGCATTGCTTGGAGCGGACCCGGAACGGAAGGCTGTTGCGGTTGCGGACTTTCCCAAGGTGGGCCAGACGGTTCGGCTGCACATGCGCGATGCTCGCACGGCGGAGGAAGATCTTGCGCTGCTTATGGACGCGCAGAAGTTGTATGACCCGCCGCTCGGGTCGCTCTTGATTACCTGCAACGGGCGGGGGGAGCGGCTATTCGCACGCCCCCACTGCGATGCGGGCGCGGTGCAGCGAGCGTTTGCGCCCTTGAAAGGTGAGAGCATATCGGCGGCGGGGAGGGTTGTTGATCCGGCGACGGATGCGCCGATTCCGCAGGCGGGGTTCTTTGCTGCGGGTGAGATCGGGCCGATCAGCGGGCGCAGTTTTCTGCATGGGCATACGGCGTGCTGCGTGCTGTTCCGGGAGGATGCGTCGCCCGTATTGCTCTGATTGTCCTCGTTGCCCTCGCTGCCATCATCATGATGAAGGCTTAGTCGGTCACGCCCAGGTCAATTTTGGTAAAGAGGGACTCGAACTTGAGGCCTGCTCGCTCGACATTTTCGCGGGCGCCTTCGAGACGGTCGATGGTGGCAACGACACCCAGCACGCGTGCGCCTGATTCTTGTAGGCTGGCGACGGCTTCGAGGGCCTGGCCGCCGGTGGTGGCGACATCTTCGATCAGCACGACCGTGTCGCCCTTTTCGAGCACTCCTTCGAGTTGCTTGGCGGTGCCATATTCCTTCTTTTTGTTGCGGACAAAGATGCAAGGCAGGCCAGTGTGCAGCGTTGCAACTGTGACGAGGGGGATGCCGCCCAATTCGGCGCCCGCGAGTCGGTGAACTTTGGTGGCGCAATCGTGCTCGATCTTGGCGATGCGTTGGGCGAAGAGGGGCGCGAGTTGTTTGAGCAGTTCGGCACGGGTGCTGAATAGATACTTGTCGAGGTAGTAGGAACTGATTTTTCCCGAACGCAGGGTGAATGTGCCTCTGAGCAACGCCACGTCCGCGATTGCCTTTGCCAACTGTGCTTTGGGATGCTCACTCATGTCTTAATGTAAGCGAGGTGGTGGCTTGGTGTGGAGGGGGGAGGGCTGGACGGAGTTCTGGTGGAGTACTCAAAGTTTCCGAACGCCCGTGTCCGAACGGCGAACAATCAACGCATGACACACTTCCCTGCTCATCCTGCGCGCGCGTTGATTGTGGTTGCTCTGCACATGGGACTCGTGGGGGTCATGGGACATGCCGCTGTGGAGTTTGCGTGGGGGCAGCAGGAAGATCCCTCCCACATGCTGACGGCACCTGCAAGTCAGCCGACTCAGCCAGCGCAGCCTGTCCAGCAAGTCCAGCCGCTTCAGACTCAGCAGGTGGCGTCTCCGGCGGCGACGGGTTTGACGCTTGCAAACCTGGACGCGTCGGGCAACATCGTTCGTTATCCCGAAGGCCCCGAGGAGGCGGCGATCAAACTGCTGACGCTCACGCCAGAAGAACGTGCGAAGGTTGAGGCGGTGGTTGCGAAGCGGCACGCGGATGTGGACGCTCATGTTCGAAAACATCTACCATTGGTGATGCGCATTCAGGGCGTGAAGGAAGAGGGGCTGACGCAGGATCGCGTGAACGCATTCCGCGAGTTTGGGCGTGAGTTCAGCGACATTCGCCTGCGGCAGGAATACCGCAATGCGATCGTGGGGACGTTGTCAGCGACCAATGGCCAGAACTTTGCCGCGCTAACGAGTGGCTATCGGCGGGCGTGGATCAACCTGAGCCAGGCACGGGCACGGGAGCAGGCGAAGCAGGATGCGTTGATCCATCACACCAATATGGAGAGTTTCACAACGGCGACGGAGGAAGTGCGTCAGTCGGTGGATCGCCAGATCGGCGAATCAAACCAGGCGATCATGAACGCGGTGCAGACGCTTGCGCTATCGCCCGGACAACAGCCACTGGTTCAGGCGGTGGCCGATGAGTTTGCCTCGCGTGTGACAGAGGCGGGCGATATTTCCAAGGTTGCACCGGAACAGAAGGTAGCGCATGTTCGCAACCTCCTGAACATGGTGATGGAAGACCAGCGCAGGGCACTACTCACAGCGATTTTCGCTGAGCGAGCGGCTGCGGCTTTGGACAAGTGAGTTTGGACAAAGTGAGTTGGTCAGTGGGTGGCGCGGGGTGAGGGAGACGAAGATCTAGATGCCCTTCGAGGAGCGGGCGACATCGACTTTCTTGCGGGCCAAGGCACGCTGGCGGTCGAGCGATTCTCGCGATGCGGTGGTTGCATCCTTGGGTTTGACATCGGCGAGGCGGCGCACTTCGGCCTCGGCATCGGCGGTGCTCAGCGTTTCTGCGGCGACGGCTTGCTCGGCGAGGATCGTGAGTTCGTCGCCCGCGATCTTGATGAAGCCGCCATCAACGACGAAACTGCGTTGGCCGCCCTTGCCGAGTTTGGCATCGTCGGCCATATCAAGACGCAGTTCGCCCAGCCCCATCGTGAGGAGCATGGGGGCGTGTCCGGATTGGATGCCCATGAGACCATCCCAGGCAGGGACGCTGGCGTAGACGACCTTGTCGTCGAGCAGGGCGGCGGTCGGGGTCACTAGTTTGCAGCGGAAGGACTTGGCCACGCGAAAGACTCCAACTGGAAAAATCGGGCAGGGAAAGCAGAAAAGGGCTCAATCAGTTCAGGCAGGTTTCATGCATGTACGGCATGCGCCGAATTGTACTTGCGACTGAGTTGTGAGTTTAGGCGCTCGCGTGGGTGTCTTCCCCTGGTATAAAAAGCATCATCACGGGGATGTCGAGCACGACATGCCGTTTGGTTGGGGCTTGGTTTCAGGCCTCGCTATGGTTGGCCTCACGCTTTGGCAAACATACCACTTCAACACATTGATGGAGCGTCCCGCGATTCGCGTCGTGCTGGGTGGGTCTTGTTGGGGATTGGGGTATTTCTGCTGGCTGGGATTGCTATACGTCTGCTTGTGGGCGGGATGGGCGCGACGGGCGAGGACACGCGGTTGCTGCTTGAGATTCGCGGGCTGCGCGTGGGGAGCGCGGTGCTCGTTGGCGCTTGCCTGTCGCTGGCGGGAGCGTTGCTTCAGGGGTTACTTCGCAATTCGCTGGCATCGCCGGATCTGCTGGGCATGGCATCGGGCGCTGGGC
>CAYRPC010000160.1:0-6386 GCA_964425995.1 uncultured Phycisphaeraceae bacterium | reverse complement strand
GGCTGGGCACTACGACGCGTTCCGCAATCGTCTGATGTTCCCGATCCACGACCGGGGCGGGCGCGTGATCGCTTTCGGAGCGCGCAAACTCGACCCCGACGATGAGCCCAAGTATCTCAACAGCCCCGAGACGCGACTGTTCAACAAGAGCGCAACCCTGTATGCGCTGCCCATGGCTCTCAAAGAAATTCAGCAGACGCGTACGGCCATCATCTGCGAGGGGTACACCGACGTGATTGCCTGCCACCAGGGCGGCTTTCGCAACGCCGTGGCAACGCTGGGTACGGCTCTCACGCGCGAGCATGCCAGGCAGTTGCGATTGGCCTGCGATAAAATCGTGCTGCTCTTTGATGGAGATGAAGCCGGCCAGCGCGCGACGGATCGCGCGGCGGAGGTTTTCTTCGCTGAGCCCGTGGATGTCGCGGTCGTCACGCTCAGTCGCGTGACTGATGCCAAGGATCCCGATGAACTGCTCAAGCGTGAGGGTGGGGTCGAGACATTCCGCGCCGCGCTCGCGAAGGCGCAGGACGTGCTTGAGTATCGCTTCGAGCGGATCCGCGAGCGGCTTGCCGGCGCGGGGATGGCGGCGCTGGCGAAGGCGATGAATGAGGAATTGCAAAGACTCGTTGAGCTTGGGCTTCCTTTGGTCGAGCCGCTGCGACAGGCGCTGATCGTGCGTCGCCTCGCGAGCATCGCGGGCGTGAGCGAACAATCGGTGCGAGCCGCGATTCCTGCGGGTCGTTCAGGCCAGCGGATCATGGAGCGTGCAACGCGCGAGCAGGATGAGGTGCAGGATGCCGGGGTCGCAGAGTTGGCCCAGGCTCGGGCGCTGCGGAAGCGGACCTTGACACACGCCGAGAGTTTGCTGGGATGCTTGCTGTGCGACGGGCGGTTGTGGATGACACTGGGGGAAGCCGACAAGGACACGATCGCGCCGGTTTCCTATGATGTTGGCGTGCTACAGCGCGTTGCGCAAGCCGTGCATGACCTTGGGGAAGATGGCCAGTCTCCTTCGATGCACGCGGTCCTGACGCAGTTGAGCGATGATGGACCAGCGAGCGAGGCGACCGTCGGTCTGGCGAGCCGCATCGACGAGCAAACCGAACGCACTGCTGATCGCCTGCATGCCTATTGGCACTTTAGTCTTTCGCAGGCAAGGCGGGACATCGCGGCGACCCGTCCCGCTTCCAGCGTCCATCTCCATCCGGCGACCGACATCGAAGCCAAGCCATCGAGCCAACATTCGTCGAGTCCGTCGTCTTCATCGTCTTCATCATCTTCATCATCTGCATCACCTTCATCATCAAGTTGGGAACAACGGACCAGGCAATTGGCGGAGTTGCACCGGACCATGGGGCCGGACCGACGCAAGGTGCCCAGGCCCGGTGGGTAGTGATTGATGTCAGCAGGGTTGTTGGCGTTTGGATTATCGTTCTTCCGCTCTTTCGTTTTTCCTCGTCTATGTTCCAGTGGATCTTCCTGGTTCATAATTAGGAGCCGCCCCGTGACAGGTGACCTGCATCCCGCGATTGAACAGTTGTTCGCTGTCGCTCGTCGGCGCGGCTGGCTCAGTTATGAAGAACTGAATAACACGCTTCCCGATGAGATGGTTGATCACGCGCACGTCGATCAGATGCTGTGCTTGATCGATCGCAGCGAGTTGGAGTTGGTGGACGAACTGGAGTATCGCGCCCGTATGCACCGCCTCGCGCTGGACCAGGGCACGACGGGAGCGACGACTTCGAATAGCAGGGTTGGTAGCATGGTTGGCGGCATAGTTGGTGGGATCACTGGCGTGATGGTGCCAGCACTCAGCCGGGCCATGAGCGTGTCGGGCGGGGAGCGGAGTGCCGAGGCGGCGACGCTGCGCCGGACGCTGCAGAAAGGCAAGGGCCAAGCATCGCAGCACGATCGTGATCGCGAGGATGAAGAACTGCGGCGCGACATTCAGCAACTGGTGGAGGAGACGGGCGAGAAGCGCCTCGACGACCCGGTGCGGATGTATCTGTCGCAGATGGGCAACATCCCGCTGCTGGCCCGCGAGGAAGAGGTGCGACTAGCGAAGAAGATCGAAGTCACGCGGATGATTTTTCGTCGGCGCTGCATGGAGAGCGACTACATCGTGCATCACGCGGTGGAGGTGCTGCGTGGTGTGATGCGTGGCGAGGTGCCATTTGACCGCACGATGCGAATCTCGACGGCGGAGGATCAGGCCAAGCAGAAGATCGCGCAGCGCCTTCCCAGCAACATTCCAACGATCGAGCGGCTGCTTGACTTGAACCGTGCGGATTGGGAGCGGCTGCAGGATGCGCGGCGCGAGAAGCGGATTGAGGATGCCCAGCAGATCAAGACGCGGCTGGCAGCGCGGCGGCGGCGAATGGCGCGACTCGCGGAAGAATGCTGCCTGCGGACGGGGCGGATCATCCCGCTGATGCGCAAACTGCGGGCGATTGCCAAGAAGATGATGGACCTGGATCAGGAACTGCGACTGGCGACAACGCCGGTGGAGAAACTGCCGCCCCGCCTGCGCGGGAAAGCGCGCAAGCCCCACGACGCGGAAGACCTGGCGGTCATGCGCGAGGAACTGGACGGACTTCGCAATCTCGTGATGGAAGAGCCGCTGGAACTGCAGCGCAGGGTGCGTGATCTGGCGACTGTGCTGTGGGAATATGAGCAGGCCAAGCGGGACTTGTCGGGTGGGAACCTGCGGCTGGTGGTCAGCGTCGCGAAGAAGTATCGCAATCGCGGGCTAGTTTTCCTGGACATCATTCAGGAGGGAAACACCGGGCTCATGCGCGCAGTTGATAAGTATGAGTACAAGCGCGGGTATAAGTTCAGCACCTACGCGACGTGGTGGATCCGTCAGGCCATCACTCGCGCAATCGCAGACCATTCGCGGACCATTCGTATTCCCGTCCACATGATCGAATCGATCGGCAAGATCAACACCGCCCAGAAGATGCTGATGCAGGAGACGGGGATTGAGCCGACGGTCGATGAGATTGGGGAACGCTGCAACATGAACAGCGCGGAGGTGCGCAAGGCCCTGCGCGTCGGGCGCAGCCCGGTGTCGCTGGATCGCCCCGTGGGCGACAGCGACGACGCGAGCCTGGGCGACTTTGTTCCAGACGACGCGACGGGCGAGCCTGCGGACCAGGCGGCTCAGGAAATGCTCAAGCAGCGAATCGAGGCGGTGCTCAAGACGCTGACCTATCGCGAGCGGGAGATCATCAAACTGCGGTACGGGATTGGCGATGGGTACACGTACACGCTGGAGGAAGTGGGGCGGATCTTCAAGGTGACGCGAGAGCGGGTTCGACAGGTTGAGGCCAAGGCGATCCGTAAGTTGCAGCACCCGGTGCGGGCGCGGAAGTTGCAGGGCTTTGTCGATGGCAGCGCGTATAAAGACCTGCGCAGCGGCGCTGGCGAAGCACCCATGGCCGGTGGCGTTGGTCCGATCGGCTCGGCCAACAGAGCTCGCAGCATGGCAAACCTGGCGAGCGACAGCGCGACGATGCACGCCGACAACGCGGATGGTGCTGGTGAGGGTCTTGATGAGGGCGAGGACGTGCTGGCGCTTGAGCCGTTGTCCGCCGATGCGGGTGACACAGGTGACACAGGTGACACAGGTGACACAGGTGACACAGGTGACACTGGTGACATTGGATGGGACACGCAGGATCGCGAGGGGGTCGAGCCGATGGTTTCGCAGGCCTCAGACGGGCAGGCTAGTGGCAAGTTGGCGGAGGCGTCTAGAGATCAATTGGCAGATCAGTTGGCAGATCGAATGGCAGATCAACTGTCCGATGAGCGTGAAGGGCTTGGTCGCCCGTTTGGTCATAACGGCGGCGAGAAGTAGATGGTGCGAAGCGATTCGATGGCGCGAAGCGGCGTCGTTGCGGATTTGATGATACGGGTGTCTGTTGAAATGCTCTGAATTCCATGTAAAATAGGGCCACTTTTCCGCCTCGGTAGTGGACGCTAAGTCGAAGTTTGGTACGATTGAGATCTTGGTCGTCTGATCGATTGGGGAGTAGCTGCCGAGCGTTGGTCGCTCGGGCGTGCGAGTCGTCAAGACGGATCACGTTCGCACTGGTGGTTTGCACTGGGCGTTTCGAGGTCCCGGCTCCATGAGCTTTCGCTTTTCTGGCGAGGGCGTTGCAAGACCAGTCACAACTTCGTAGCCGCGCATATTCGTAGCCGCACATACAGGTAGCTCTGCAAGGTAGTCGCTTTGTCATTTGCTAGCCCAGCAAGTGACGTGGACCACAAATGACGAGTCCCATAGGGGGCCAGGGCTGGTATAGCGCGATCGAAGCCGCTTGTTGCGGTCTGGCTCTGCCGGTCCGTTGTGCGGGCGTTGGTGTGGGCGAGTGTCGTGCTGGCATGCAGCTCAGACTTGGAACGCGAGAGCCAGAATGATTTGGGAAGGAACGTGCGTGATGGACTTGTTCATGTTGGCCCAGACGGTTTCGGATATTGCAACGCCGGTCACTGCGTCGGGCGCGGACCTCAAGGTGTGGGCGTATGTCGGCTTCATCGGTCTGGTGATTGTTTTTCTGGCGCTGGATCTGGGCGTCTTTCATCGCGAGGCGCACGAGGTCTCGATGAAGGAGTCGATCATCTGGTCGATCGTCTGGCTGACCTGCGGCGTCTCATTCAGCGCGTTTGTCTACTTCGCGTACGAGCAGCACTGGCTGGGCCTGGGCCTGGACACGCCTTACTACAGCGACGGCGGCATCGTGGTGGGGGAGGTGCGCGGGCTTGAGGCCGCGAAGCAGTACCTCACCGGATATGTCGTCGAGAAGTCGCTGGCGATGGACAACATCTTCGTGATCGCGATGATCTTCGGCTACTTCGCGATTCCCGGCAAGTATCAGCATCGCGTGCTCTTCTGGGGCATCATCGGCGCGCTGATCATGCGAGGCGGCATGATCGCCATTGGCGGGGCGCTGGTGGCCAACTACATGTGGGTGCTGATTATCTTCGGCCTCTTCCTGCTTTTGACGAGCCTCAAGATGGCGCTCATCAAGAGCGAGAGCGATCCGTCTAGAAATCCGATTCTCCGCATCGTTCAGAAAGTGTTTCCGGTTGTCAACTTCTTTGATGGCCAGCGATTCTTCACCAAGCGCACGGTTGCGCCGACGTACAGCGTCGATGTCGGCGGCAGGCAGGTCATGAATCCCGCCCAGCCGGGCACGCTTTCCGCGAAGTGGGCCATCACACCCTTGTTCCTAGCCCTGGTGATGGTCGAGATCACCGACCTGATCTTTGCGGTGGACTCGATCCCGGCCATCTTCGCCATTACGCCCGATCCGTTCATCGTGTTCACCAGCAACATCTTCGCGATTCTGGGTCTGCGTGCGCTGTACTTCTGCCTCGCGGCCCTGATCGCCAAGTTCCGATTCCTCAAGCCCGCGCTGATCCTGATCCTGGCCTTTGTGGGCGTGAAGTTGATGCTGCTGGCGACACCGCCTTATATCGACGATATCGGCAAGTGGTTCGGGTTTGTCTGGGAAGAGGGCAAGAGCATCAAGATCGATACCACGCTCTCGCTGATTACAGTGCTGGCCACGCTCGCGCTGGCAGTGGTGCTCTCGATCATGATGCCAGAAAACAGCAAGCCCTTGCAGGCAGCAAAGTAGGCCAGACGCGTGTGGGTCTGGTTCGCGAATACTACTGGGCGGGCTTGATGTCGGTCGCGGACTCCACCTGGAACGCGATGGGAAGCAGGTATCGGTTGCCGCGATATTCGTAGACGCGACCCGTCAGCGTGAAGGCGGTATTGTCGCCCAATTGTGCGACGGCATCCTCGATCTGTTCGAGTTGGCGGCTGGGCAAGAGCAGCAACGGCTCGGGCGCGGCCGCGGGGTTGGGGCTATTGGGATCATTGTCCAGGGCGAAGGCGAAACGGCCCTCTGCCTCCGCAAGGCGAACCAGACGCCCGCGCACCTGGCTGAGAACGGTGCGCTCGGGGAGCAGCATGGGGCGGGGAGCGTCGGAACCGTCGTCGTTGGCGGGCGAGTTCAGGAGTTCGCGGTCGGAGTCGTTGCGTTGTGGGCGAGAGAGTGTGCGGCGCGTCGACCAGGCTTGTTCGAGGTCTTTGATGACAACAGCGATGTCCTCGCTGGGTGCCTTGGCATTGATCATGGGCGCTGTTGGCGCAGCCGCGCTGGTCATGGTCTTGTTGTTGTCGGGCTTGGCTCCATCGTGTGATGCACCACGTGCTGCATCATCCGCAGGCTCATCCGCAAAGGCGATGGCGGTTGGTAGTAGGAATGCACGCCCTCGGTACGAGTACAACAGGCCAGAGACCCAGGCCTGTGCAGTCATGGGCGGTGTCCCGTCGTCCAGGTCACGGGCACGTCCGCCGCCACCTACGCCCC
>CAYRPC010000159.1:0-6469 GCA_964425995.1 uncultured Phycisphaeraceae bacterium | reverse complement strand
CTTCACGCATGTCGCCCCCCTCGCGGGGGTCGACATGCGTGAAGTGCTGCGCCGTCTCGCGCATGAATTGGGCGTGGAGACCTTTGAGCGGTACTTCTTGGGGCAGACCCGGATTGCCCGCGAAGGGGACACGCTGCATGTCACCGTCACCAGCAGTTATCTTGCGCAACTTCTGGACCGCAGATTTGCCGATCAACTGCTTCGCGCGACTGGCACGGCCAAGCTTCGCTTTGATGTGGATCGCAGCGTCTTTACCGCACCGATGTCCGCGATGAGCGCGCCACACACCACGGCCGCTCCCGCGACGACTGCCTCTCGCCCGCGTCCTGCTGGCAGGGCTACGCCCCAGCCGCTCTTCCGTCATGCTCTTAGCACGTTTGTTGTTGGGCACGCCAACCGCATGGCCTTCACGGCGGTCACGCGACTGATCGAAGCCCAGCAGCAGGCGCAGCAGGTGCATCACGCACATCACGCACATCACGCACATCACGCATTGGCACCAGTCTTCATCCATGGTGCGTGCGGCCTGGGCAAGACCCACTTGCTGCAAGGTGCGTGCGCCCGCTACATCGAGTTGCACCCAGGCGCCTGCGTGCGGTACGTGACTGGCGAGCAATTTACCAATGACTTCATCCAGTCTGTCCGCAACAACCGTGTCGATGGCTTCCGCAAGATCTACCGGGGTGTTGATCTGCTCTGCATCGACGATGTTCACTTCCTGACCAGCAAGGACGCGACCCAGCAGGAGATGCTGCACACCTTTGATGCAGTGGGGCTTGCTGGTGCTTGGGTGCTGATCGCGAGCGATGAGCACCCGCGCGAGATTCGCAAACTCAGCGAGAAGTTGGTTTCCCGCTTCCTGGCGTGCTGCGTGGTGCGGCTGGAAACTCCCGATACCACGCTGCGCCGCGACCTCGTGCGTCATCTGGCTGCTCGACGCGGCCTGCCGCTGGATGTGGACGCATCAGAAATGCTCGCGGCCCGCAGTTCCAAGGCCATTGGCAGCCTGGGCGGCTTTGGCGGATCGGTGCGGGAACTTGAAGGTCTGCTGAATCAGGTTGAGGCGATGGCGCGGCTCATGCCCGAGGTCGTTGGTCCGCAGGGCACGCTGGGTGTGCAAATGATCCAACGGGCGCTGGGTATCGAGGAACGTGCGGTCCACATGCGGGCAGCGTCGGGGGCTTCTTCGCGCCGACCCATCGCGCTGCGGACCATCATCGAGCAGATATGCAAGGGTTTGTGCGTTGATATGGGCGAGTTTGCGGGCAAGGGCCGGCACAAGCGGGTCGTCTTCGCACGCTCGGTCGCGGCTCACTTGTGCCGGGTTCTGACGACGCAGAGTTTTCCCGAGATTGCGCGGGGGATGCGGCGGCCCAACCATTCGACAGTCATCACGGCGCAGCGCCGCCTGCAGAGGCAACTGCAAAGCAACGCCAACGCGCTGGTTGAGGCTGACCTGGTGCCCCAGCATCCTGGCATTAGTTTCGGAGAGTTGCTGGAGAATCTGAGCATGCAGATTCGAACAGCGGCTCGCTAGAAATCGTAGTAAATGGCGAATCAATCGGGCTTGATGTGGTGAAAGCGAACAGTTGAATCAGTCCCTCCCTCCTCGGGGCGCACGGCGAGAATCTCTTCAACGCGTGCGCCCTCTTTTTTCTTGGAGAGTTGGTCAAGTTGTGACCTTCCCACGTTCTTGATTGCAAACTCTCAAGATCGGCCTTGCGTCGGTTTGCAAGGTCAGGTTTGTGAAGCGGGCGCATCGCAACACTGCACGAGCGACGGATTCTGCCGATTGCTTGCACAATCCTCCGGTGGGCCTGGAGGTTTCACAGAGCCCCAGGCCCACAGGTGGCACACTGCATAGTTTGAGGACCACAGCAGGATCGCCTCTACGCCGGTCCTCCACCCTACCAACAATTGCTCCTATGCCCAAGCCCAGTGCCCAATCCAAGTATCAGACTGTGTTGCTCTTTGGCGCGCCCGGCGCGGGGAAGGGGACGCAGGGGAAGATTCTGGGGCAGATTCCCGGGTTCTATCACCTGTCGTGCGGCGAGGTGTTTCGCACCATCGACACGTCGAGCCAATTGGGGCAGACGTTCATGCGCTACAGCAGCAAGGGGATGCTGGTGCCCGATGACATCACGGTTGGGATGTGGCAGCACAACATGCACGCGCGCACGGTGCTGAGCGACTACAAGCCCAAGGCCGATCTGCTGGTGCTGGATGGCATTCCCCGCAACGTCAATCAGGCCAAACTGCTTGAGAAGCATCTCAACGTGCTGATGATCATTCATTTGGTCTGCCGCGACAAGGAACAGATGATCAAGCGGCTGCGTCGGCGTGCGCTCAAGGAGAATCGCATCGACGATGCCAACGAGTCGGTGATTCGCAAGCGCTGGGCGGTCTACGAGCGAGAGACTTTCCCGGTGCTTGCCTACTACCCCAAGTCCATCATTCGGGAAGTGGACGCTACTGGCAGCCCGGCCAGAATCCTCGAGCACATCCTGGAAGAAGTCGTGCCCGTGCAGGAGGTTCACTTTCACAACCCCATCACGGGCGAACGCATCGAGCACCCGGCGAAGTCCAACGGGGTGCATCCAGTGGTTGTGAAGCCTCGGGCGAGGCGTATTGGATCGGTGAAGAAGTAGGCTTGTTGGCCAGACTTGCGGCCAGACTTGCGGCCAGATTTGCGGCCAGATTTGCGGCCAGATTTGCGGCAAGATGCTTAGCTATATGCCGGGCCTACTGATCCGCATTGGTGTAGACTTTTTGCACATCGTCCAGGTCTTCGAGGGCTTCCATCAGAGCCTCGATGTTGGTCGCGTGTTCCGCAGAGACGCTGACCAGGTCGTCGGGCACTATGGCGAGGGCGGCTTGGGCGATGGGCAGTTTGGCTTTTTCGAGGGCCGCCCTCACGCTGTTGAAGTGGACAACCTCGGTCAGAATTATCCACCCGCCCTCTTCGTCCTCGTCGGGCTGCGGTTGCGGGCTGATCACATCCATGGCCCCGGCGTCGAGGGCGAGGTTGATAATCTGCTCATCGTTCAAGTTCATGCCCACCACCACGATCTGGCCTCGTGGCTGAAACATGTATGCCACGCAGCCGCTGGTGCCCAGGTTGCCGTCGTGATCCTCGATGACTTCACGGACGAGCGTGACGGTTCGGGTGCGGTTGTCCGTGAGAGCATCCACAACAATCGCCACACCTCCCGGGGCATATGCCTCATAGCGCACTACTTCGAAACTGCTGGTGTCTCCGCCGCCGACACCTTTCAGGATCGCTCGTTCGACAGTGTCGCGCGGCATGTTGGCATAGCGAGCCTCGTCCATTGCATAGCGGAGCGTCAAGTTGGTGTCAGGGTCGCCTCCGCCATGCTTGGCAGCAACCATCAGCGCCTTGGCGATCTTGGTCCAGACCTTCCCGCGACGCTTGTCGACCACCGCCTTGCGGTGCTTCACCTTGCTCCACTTGTTGTGCTTAGCCATGCGGGCAGAGGGTAGCAAACGGGTTGGAGATGAATCGCTGGCACCAGGGGGCATGCGGATGGGTGCTGCCAGCGATCTGGCGATTGGCGTGTGGCCTTGTCCCTACGCTTGGCACCAATGCACCCCCTGCTTGCCTCGCTTCGCGACAACATTGCCAAGGTCGTCTTTGGACACGCCGATACCGTCGACAGCATCATCTGCTGCCTCCTCGCACGGGGGCACTGCCTCATTGAGGACGTGCCGGGCGTGGGCAAGACGGTGCTTGCCACGGCCCTTGCCCGCAGCGTCGATTGCTCCTTTACGCGAGTGCAGCTCACGCCCGACACTCTTCCCAGCGACATTCTGGGCGTCAGCATCTATGACAGGCCCACGGGCGAGTTCATCTTCAAGCGCGGCCCGATCTTTGCGAACATCGTGCTCGCCGATGAGATCAATCGCACGCCGCCCCGCACGCAGAGCGCTTTGCTCGAAGCGATGGCCGAGGCGACGGTTTCGATCGATGGTCGCGTGCTGCAACTCGAACCGCCTTTCATGGTGGTTGCCACCCAGAATCCCTACGACTTTGACGGGACGTATCCGCTGCCAGAGAATCAGCTTGATCGGTTCCTGATGCGGCTATCGCTTGGGTATCCAAGCCCCGCCGAGGAGGCACGCGTGCTGCGCGAGCGTCCGGGAAACTCGCCATTGCATGTGCTGCGCCCCGCGATCACGCGCGTGCAACTGATTGAGTTGCAAGACCAGGTTGATCGCGTTCGCGTTGATGACACGCTGCTTGAGTATGTGGTTCGCCTGGCGGCGGAGACTCGACGCGATGATGCGCTCGTCCAGGGGTTGTCTCCGCGAGGCAGTCTGTCGCTGACGCAGGCCGCCCGCGCAACGGCCTTTTATCGCGGGCGCGACTTTGTCATTCCCGAAGATATTCTGGACTGCGTGCCGGTGGTATGCCCGCATCGCGTGGTGCTGAGGTCCCCATCCAACTCCCGCCTCGATGCGGCGACCGACATCATCGACAGGGCGGTGCGGCGCGTGGCCAGCCCGGCGTAGCCAATGACCGAGAAGCACGTTGATGAGGGCGGCGCTTGTTCACGGCAACAAGATTTCTGCGGGCCTGCGAATCTCGCCCCGGGGTGGCAACACCGGATCGGGCAGTGGAGTGAAGGTCTCTGGAATCGACATGGACGAGACGGGCACGTCCTGCGGCTTGATAGTCGGATTGCTGGCGGCGTCGAGTTTGGCCTGCACTTCCTGCTGGCGCATGAGCAGTTCTGTCAGTCGGGGCGGGGGCGATTGCTGGTTGGTGGCTCTGATGAAGGCGGCTTCGTCGCGAATCAACGCCGTCGAGCCTTTCCACGCTGTAATCGCCCGCTGTCGATCCTCTGGCGTTCGATTTCGTTGCCACAGGGCATCCGCAAGGTGATCCTGAATCTCCCAATTATCCTGAGCCTCGGGCATCGCGGCGCATCGTTCGAGAATCGTGACAGCTCCCTCGCGGATGCCTCCATCCGCCAGCGCCACATCTTCGAGTTGTCCTTGCTTGTATCGCACCCACCCCAGCGAGTCGGCAATGCTGGCCTGATCGGGCAGTTGCTCGTGGGCCTGTTCGATCAAACGGGCTGCTTCCTCCAGCGATCCGCCTCGCTCCAGAATCATGTATCCAAAGTTGTTGCTTGCCCACGGATGCTTGGGATTCAGTTCGAGGCACACGCGGTAGATCGCAGCCGCGGTGGCTTCGCGCGACTGCCCGTTGATCGCTTGCGCGACGAGGTACGCAAACTCGGGGCGGGCTTCGTCCATCGTCGTCTGATCCCAATCGGGTGAGATTTGCAGTTGTGCGAGCGATTGCAGCAGATGCTCCAAGTCGCGCCAGTTCATGATCATGCGGCGGTTATCATCGGCATCGCCCAGCACTACCGTGTTGAGCAGCCACTGCGCGCCGAGTTTGGGATTGGATGGATCTGTCCGGCGATCCAACTCTTCGAGCATGCGCAGCACCGCAGACGGATCCTGGAGCGCAAACAGTCGCTGCTGGACGCGCGTCAGGGCCTCTTGTCGAGCACGGTTGATGGCATTCAGGTTGGGGTTTGATGTCCCGGCACCACCCGCGGCCGTCGCGAATGCCTCAACTGCTTCGAGGATTGCGCTCGCGTCTTCTGGAGAGATCAGGCAGACGAGGTCTATCCGCAGCGAAGCAACGTCGGGTGGCAGCCCGCCGCCCCCGGATGCCGCATCCGTGCCCAGTTTTCGCTTGGTGATGTCGAGCAGTTCGAGCGCAGCGGCCTGCTGGTCTGGTGGTGCTTTGACCAGCGTTTCAGCCTTGAGCAGACGCAGCAAGGAAACCACCACGCTGGCCTGTTCGCCCGTGAGGTTGCTCCTGCTCTGGTCCAGGGTTTCTCGCATGACATTCGTGGCACCGCGCACGTCCCCGGTTCGGATCAGGATTTGAGCCAGTTCGACCTGATTGGCGAGTGTCTTTGGTCGATGCGCCATTCGCGCCACCATGAGGGCATGTGCCTCGTCGGGGCGCTTGATGACATCCCGCAGGATGGATTCGCGCTGGCGAGCCAACTCATCGATGGGCACTTTCGCATACTGCTGGGCGAGTACCTCGTTGGCAAGTTCCGCCTGGCCTGCGAGCACCAGAGCCTGCGCAAGGTGCTTGGTCAGAACTGGTGAATCAGGTCGTGCGTTGAGAAGCGATGTCAATCGCTGCACGCCGCTCTCGACGAGTTTCTTGTCTCCCAGTCGCTGCCACGATAGCAGCAGCAGGTCCATCAGTTCTTGTGGCTCGCCCCGGTCGTCCATCAGTCCTGCGATCTCGGTCTGTGCTTGTCGCCACAAGTTACGCTGCGCAAGGTCGCGCGCGATCAAGCGTCGCACCAATGGGCTTGCCGGGTCCCGCTCCCGAACGGTTCGCACAATCGACGCGAATTGCTGCTCATCGCCAGCAGTCGGTGAAGTGGGGGCGGGGGTGGACGTGCTGGGG
>CAYRPC010000158.1:0-6526 GCA_964425995.1 uncultured Phycisphaeraceae bacterium | reverse complement strand
CCCCTCCCCCCAGGGGTGCAATCGCTTTCTTCCCCCTTGGGGCCTGCTGGTGCGTCTTGCGGGCTCGGTGCTCGCTCCAATCAGTCACCCGCAGGTCCGGCGATTCTGCCCCCGCATGCACTTTGAGAATGTCATACGTATTGTCCCGTTGCGCGGGTACGAACCCCGCGTCGCGGATGAGCCTGCACAACACGGCCTCGTCGAGGCAATAGGTCGTGCCCGCGCTCGAGACCACGTTCTCCTCCATCATCACGCTACCCATGTCGTTCGCACCGTACATCAGGCCAAGTTGGCCAATGTGCGGGCCCATCGTGACCCAGGATGATCCGATACTGTAGATGTTGTCCAGGAACAGGCGCGACACCGCCTGCGTTCGCAGGTAGTCGCTGGCCATGCTCATGCGCACCCGCTTGCCGTAGAGGTGCGCGCTCGGGTACGCGTGCTTATCCATCGCGCCAAAATCAAACGCATCCGCGGCACGCGTGCCCGCGGGCTGCTTGCCCACTCCACGTCCATAGTCCCATGCCCGCGCAATCGCGTCGCCCGGAAACTCCTTCCCAACTTCAACTGGATCACTGCCCCAGTCCGGTACTCGCCCCAGCGGCGTGTTCTCCCGCTGAAAAGGCCACGAAATAAACGCCTTGTACTGCCCGAACGCCGGACTGCCTTGTATATCCCCTCGGATACCCAACTTGTCCTGCCACTCGCGCACCATCCACATGTGATGGATGCGGTCCGCGTATCCCTCGATGTGCCCAAACATCATCGTCGCGCTGGTGAACATGCCCAGTTCGTGCGCCACGTTCATGCACGTCAGCCAACTCTCCGCGTCGCACTTGCCCAGGCCAATCTTTCTACGAACCGGATCGGCGAAAATCTCACCGCCCCCGCCCGGCAGGGAATCCAGCCCCGCCTCTCGCAGCCGCACCATGACCCATCGAATCTTGTCGCGAAGCGATTCGCCGGGCGGGTCGAAAAAGTGTACAAACTCGATGAACTCCGGTGGACTGAACGCGTGGACGTGCAGCCTGGGAAACTCGCGCTTGATCCCGCTCAGCAGGTCGAGATACCACTGCAGCGGGAGCGCCGGATTCATCCCCCCCTGCATCAGAATCTGCGTGCCGCCGATGGCGACAAGTTCACGAATCTTCGCATGAATCTGGTCATAGGTCAGCGTATACGCATCGGCCTCGTCCCCGTCCCGCCGGAACGCACAGAACGTGCACTTGGCGTTGCAGATATTGGTGTAGTTGATGTTGCGGTCGATGATGAAGGTGCGAAACGCATCGCCATGCAAGGCCCGGCATCGCGCATCCGCCCAGCGGCCTAATTCAGGCAGGGACATATTGTGGAAGAGTTCCAGCCCCTGTTCGGGCGTGAGGCGGGCTTGGCCAGCGACGACATCGGCGAGCAGGCCAGCGTCGAGGCCGCACAGCCCCTCATGCTGCACGGGCACCCGTGCAGCAAAACTATCGGCAGTGCTGAGGGCAGAGGTAACCGGAGTTGGAGTGGCGAACGCACCAGTAGGAACCGTCATAACCACATATTCTAGCGGCAATGGGAACCGGTTTCAATGATTCTTGAAACTTGGGAAGAGCCCCCGGTAGAATCTTGGTGATTACGGCTTGTAGTTGCCGGTTCCTATTCAATTGGTTCTATCTCGCTCCGCGAGACCGAAACACATCCGCGAGCTTTCGAAACAGCCGCAGTGGCACGCCGTCGAGGTCCTGCTCAAGCCTCGATACGTGCGGCTGTGTGACATCAATCGCGTTCGCAAGTTCCTGCTGGGTCATGTTGTGGCGCTCGCGTACAGACCGAAGTCCCTCCGCGATCAGTTGAAACATGATCGACTCGGCGCTCTGCCATCGTGTCGATGGATGATGGAGCAGTTCGCGGGCGAATTGCGACTGTTCCGCATCGGGCGTCCAAGCAAACACGCCGTTCGCATCTGGTTCTGCGCCCGGACCAATAGCAATCGAATCGCCAGAAATCGAGAGACCAGAGATTGAGACACCAGCCAGCCGCTCGAAGTCTTGCCTGGGAACCAGCACATGAGTTACCACACCGTCTACTTGGACCGTTGGGTATATGGTTGCGTTCATGCGATACCGCCTTCCTTGTGACCGGCGGCAAAAAATCCTCTGATACAAGAATCAAGAGATCGAAGATATCGAGATGATTCGAATCGCATTCTTCGCCGGAATGATCTGATAGACGACACCAAAGCGCCGTCCTCGCTCAGCAAAGCCAAGCGAACGGCACCCCTGACCAATATGGAATGCAGGACCGCCGAGTGCTGGGTTAGCGTCGAGTTGGAGCAGCAACCCCGCAAAGGCCTCGCGCTCACCATGCGTTCGTGTATTGGACTGGTACCAGTCCCACGCGGCCTGGCCCACCTTGGATACTCGAATGAGTTGATCCGAAGTTGCCAACTGGATGTCATGCACGAATGGACTCTGGGGAGCCACTGCGCTTTGCCCCGCGAGCCACTTCCATACCTGCTCGAGCCAGTTGAGGAAGCCTTGCAAGTCCATCCGCCTCGGCCCTCCAAAGGCTTGTGTGACAGGTTCGATTCATCGAGAGATTCCAGAAACATACGCATGGAGAATGGTCCGATTGCAAGACAAGAGATGTACGAAATCCCATGTATTATCGTAATTTATACGCATGCGTCAACGCTAAAGTTTAACAATTATGAAATTTATACCTTTCGTGTATGTGTGCAATCCGCGTGGGGTGCAAAGATCATGTCCTACGGCAACCCTTCCCGCCACGTCTCGCCAACCTCTGCGTAAATATTCGCCGACCCATCGACCATCCCCGCCTGAAACTGTTTTCGCCCGTGCCAGCGTCCCAGACGGGTTGCGACATGGTCCGCAATCCTAAAACTGAGCACGCTCGCCGTGCGTTCGACAGGGGGGGCGACGTTGGCCGAGTCCATGAGCAGCGGCTGGCGGAGTGAGGCGTTGACCCTATCCATGCGGATGTGTACGGTCATAGTGGGGTCGTCAAAGCCGCCCGCGCCGCTTGCCGCTGTGTCGCCTTCGTGCCCGGTCACGTTGATCGCGTAGGCACGATTGAGTGGCATTCCATAGAAGGCGACCGCACTGGGGCAGACCACGACCGACTTGGGTGTGAGCGTCTCGCCCACGGTTTTGCCCTGCACCCCCGCGAGATTCTGCACAACGACAGCCCAGTTGGGTGATTCGGTGTAGGGCCTTCCAAGTGCGGGCGAGAATCCCTTGTTATCGTCCGCATACGCCTGGATCAGCGTGACGTCCGAGCGGAGGTTCGATAGGCACACCATCGCCCGCCCAGCCTCCCGGGCCTTGCTCAGGCCAGGGATGAGCAGGCCCAGCAGCAACGCCACTGTCCCGATGACCACTAGCAACTCGATGAGCGTGAAGCCGCGACGCACGCAGGAGCATATGAGCGGCGTCGAGCCTTGGGTGTCAATCAGCAGGGTGAAGCAAGGCTCTCCCTGGGTTAGAAGGTCCGAAGTTGCAAAACGCTGCTTTGAGCATCCCGCAAGCGTGTGACAGACTTGCGCTTTCCGGCAACTACCAATGCCTTGTCTGCGTCCGTATGTGCGCGAACGAACCCCTGAACGCCGAAAATCTGGCTGGCGCGTCGGGTTATCGCGCCCGTTTGTTTGCGAAAGGTCGGTTTATGGCGCATGTTCTAGGTATGCATGTGATGTTGGACGGATCACCGGTCTTGGTCGACAAACCGACCCTGGCTCGTGCCCTGGCTGCGGGTGCTGCATCCGCGCGAGCGCGCGGTCGTGTCATCATCGAAGCCAAGGCCGATGGCATCACCCTGACAGATGACCAACTGGGTAGCCCATCCGACGAACTGGCATTGATGCGTGAAGTGACGCTGATCTCCGCTGAGCCCCGAGCACTCGTGAAGGTCACGCTGGACGATGCAGCGGTCGCACTTCGGGAATTGGTCGTTGAGCAGCGTCAGGCTGGCGCCCTTATCCACGCGGGCAAGGAAGGCGAGGCGCTGGAACGCCTCCAGGATATTTTCAAGACGTGGCAGAATGTCAAGAACATCGTCGAGCACAGTGCACAGTTGCTCGAGCAGCCGCTGGACGGCGTGGCCCTGCGCGGCCTGACGCCGACTGACTCGTTGGAAGCCTCGTCTCAGCGACTGGTGAAGCAGTTGCAGCATGTGAAGGCATCACTGACGCGACAGGACTGGTCGGCCCTTGCAGATACGTTGGAGTATGACTTGTGTGAGGAAGCCCAGGCGTGGGTGCGCTTGCTGACGAGCCTCGCGGACTACGTGGGGACGCTGCCTTCGATGCAGCAGGCGGGGGCTGGAACTGGAATTGGAACTGTGACGGGTACAACCAGCGCGGAGCAACCTGGATGAGCCTTGCCGGCAGGCCCAATCCGCTGCCTTCGGCGCTGGGCGTGCCCGGTTTTGTCGCGCCCGGTTCGCTCGCATCTGGTTCTATCACATCTGGTTCCATGGCACCTGCCAAACCAGTGGAAGTCATGGGAAGCCCTGTGGGCGAGAGCGGTTCGCAGGTCGATGCCTGGATGGAACGGGCCAGCGCGGCGCTGCTGCGGATGGACTACTTCGAGACCATCGAGTTCTCACTGCGAGCCCTCGACCGGGCACGCAAGAAGAAAGATTGGGAACGGATCGCGCGGATCACGATGCCCCTGCAAGAGGCGCGACGGCAGGTGCGCCAACTTGCCTGCGACGCGGGCAAGGTGTTTGTCCTTCGCGCCTTGCCCAGTCGTGGCACGACGCTCGAAGCGGGCTTCTACCTGCTGGAGCCGCCTCTGATCGGGCTGGATGGCAACACGCTTGGCGAGATGCTGCGGGCCCGGAAGATTCCCGCGCTGGTGCTTGTCAAAGAACCCACGATCGCAGCCGGCAAGTGGCCCATCGTGGGTGTTGGGCGAGGCGAATTTGAGAATGTCGTCGTCCGCGTGCAGGTTGACCCGCCCGCTGCGTTGCGATCTGCCCCTGGGCAGATCATACAGATTGATCCCAACACCATTCAACAGGCTCTTGCTGATGGCGTGTGGTTCCAGCAGGTTCAGGAACAACTTGGCGATGTGGCCATCCGCAAGGTGCGGAGCGAATGGCCCGCCGCGCATCGGGTGGAGGACTTCATCGAGTACCTCGACGCAGTACCCGACCATGAAAAACTGAGCCAAGCGCTCGAAAGTGTTGCTAGAGAAGCGATCACAGCATCGTTGCCGTCGACGGTGCGGCGTCGGCCCTGGGTCGAGAATCCCTACAGTTTCTGAAGCAGCGCGACGGCTCGTAAAGGACTTGTCGCGTGACACTGAGAAACGTGCTGCACGATCTCATCGCGCATCAACCGCCCTTGAACGCGCGATCAATGAGCGCGCTGATGCGAGTCTGGCGCAGCGTTTCATCCTTCCAAATGGTTGGACCCACCACCGGCTCATCGGATGGCGTTGTTGCGTCGCGACTGGATTCCAACACTCCTTGCGGGTTTATCACAGGAATACTGGACGTTGGACGGGTGTCCGGCTGGAGGGCCGGTTGAGGAATGGGCGGCTGTTCGATGCGCTGTAGTAAGGAAGGCTGCGAGCCTTTGCCACGAATACGCGGCGTGTTCATGCCCGTGAGTTTGGCGGAATCCGCGAAGAGGTAGATGGTGCCTGGGGGAATCCCGACTTGTTCGACGCCGCGGGCGAGTTGGCGATTTTCGGTGCGCGGGAAGACCGCGATGAGGCCGGCGCTGGCTCGCGCGTAGAGGCGTGAGTTTCGAGGTACACCCGCCGCAGTGTGCAGCGCAGAGGATTCGACCTCGTACAAACGGTCAAAGTTCAGGGGCAGTCGCAAGTCGGTGAAAGGCGTGCGGAGGCTGGTGGCAAGTTGATTGGCACCTTCAAGGCGTTGGTCGATGGGACGCAGCAGCGGTTGTTGCTGCTGCTGCTGAGCGAGGGCCATGAGCGCGGCCATGCCCGCGACAAGGCTCGCAGGAATGATCCTGCAACCCGACTTCGTGGACTGCATACTCGGTGCATTCATGGGTGATTGTGTCGCCTCGCAGGCAACTACTCCCGCAGCAGGTACTCCAGTTTCATGGTCACGGTTGCGGTTGGATCATTCGCGGGCAGTTCGAGGAGCGCTTTGCCCGATGCGGTCCAACGGAAAATCGAATCGCGGAGCGGGCCATCGATATCGGTGTAGCCCGTGCCTTGGTTTTTCTCAAACTCGACACTGGTCACGATGCCCTTGCGGTTGAACTTGATGAGGATCAAGGGATTGCGGGGCGAAGTAGTCAGTTTCGCGGTGTGCGAAAATCGCGGAGAGACCGGGCGCACACGAATGCCAGGTCCCGCGAGTGGCCTGCCCGGGCGATAGGTCATTGAAACTTCGCGAGAAGAGGCCGTGGATTCGGCATCGGTTTTCTCCCCGGGCATGCGGATGTTGCCGCCCTTGCCAGTGGCGGGCGTGGCAGTGGGGGAGCCCATGACGTCCGCTGCGGGAGCGTTGGGAGTTGGAGGGGGGGGAGTTGGAGCGGGGG
>CAYRPC010000157.1:0-6607 GCA_964425995.1 uncultured Phycisphaeraceae bacterium | reverse complement strand
CCCCCACCCCCGCTCGCCTTCATAACCGCCTTGCTGTTGCCATTGCCACGATGATGACCTCGGTTGCCATTGCCGCCGATGGCGAGGTCGTCGGCGCGATTCCTTCTGTGAAGCAGGGGTTGGCGACTGGCGTGACGGCGGTGATCGTGTTTGCCCTGGTCGCTGCGATCCTGGGCATGTTTGTGTGGCCCAAGATTGCCAAGGGGCTGGATGACCGGGCCCAGAAGATCAAGGATGAGATTGATGCCGCGGAGATGGCCCGCAAGCAGGCCAAGGACGCGTTGGAACAATACCAGCAGAGCCTGGCCCAGGCTCGGGCCGAGGCTCAGAAGGAGATCGACAAGGCCCGCTCCCAGGCCCAGATCATCTCGGCGGAACTCAAGGCCAAGGCCGATGTTGAGTTGACTGCGATGCGTGAGAAGGCGATGCGCGATATTGAGAACGCAAAGAAGACGGCGGTCAGTGAGATCTATGCCCACAGCACGCAGTTGGCCGCGACCATGGCGGGGAAGATTCTGCGTCGGGAAGTGAACACGGGCGACACGCAGCGACTGCTTGAAGAATCGGTACAGCAACTGGCGGGCAGCCGCAACTAAGTCGTCCAAGTAGTTTGGCACAGGCGTACTTGCCTGTCATCAACTGATCAATTCAAAGTACAGGCAGCGATGCCTGGGTCTTACAAGGCGAAGTTTCCTCATGCCTCTCACACTGACTCCTCCCAACGCGACCACACGTATTTATGCTAAAAGCCTGTACCAACTCTGCATGAGCGAGGGCGGTAATCAGGGATCGGATCAAACTTCGGATCAAACTTCGGATCAGGGGCGTGCCCGTGTCGAGCAATGTCTGGACGAACTTGAACAGGTTGTTGAACTTGCCGCAGCGCAGCCGGGTCTGAGCGAGATGCTCGCGACCCCGGCGATCACGAGCGATCAGCGGGCCAAGATCATCGCGAATGTCTTCAAGAATCGCGTGAGCGACACGACGTACAAGTTCCTGCAGGTCCTCAATCAGAAGGACCGGATCGGTGCGTTGCCGGCGGTCGCTGCGTCCTTTGACGAACTTGTGCAGGAAAAGTTTGGGACCATCGAGGTGGATGTCTTCACGGCGCAGGCAGCGACGCCCGACATGCTCCGCGAACTGACCGAGCGACTGAGCAAGACGCTGGGCAAGCAGGTTGTTGTCCATGCCTATTCCGAACCATCCATGATTGGCGGGATCAAAATCAAGATCGGTGATCAACTGGTTGATGCCAGTGTCGCGACCCAGTTGGCGAAACTCAAGGACCAACTCACGCGTGACGGCACGGTTTCGATGCGATCGGGGATGGGACGCATATTGGAAAGTTAGGGGCGGGCTCTACGGCTCAGGGGCAATCGCTGTGTGGGGCTGGTTGGGAACAAACTGAAGCAGACAGATGCAATCGGTGAAATTACTGGCCTTGGTGATTATCGTCGCAGGCCCGTGGCTTCATCCAGGGCGAATCGAACGTTCATCGCCTGCACGGCTTGTCCAGCGGCACCCTTGGTGAGGTTGTCGATGGCGCTGACGATGATGGCGTGGGCCGGCCTTGAAGCGGAGGTGGACTCTTGCAGGGCGATGGCGATATCGCAGTAGTTTGTGGCGCGCACGTCCCCCACTGCTGGCCATGTGCCGGGCTTGCACAAACGCACGAACTGTTCGTGCGCGTATGCGCTTGCCATCAAGTCGCGCACTCGTGCTTCGGTCCAGCCTAGGGCGAGGTCTACGTGGATCGTGCTGAGGATGCCGCGGTCGTATGTGCCCAGGTGGGGAGTAAAGAGAGTTTCTTGTCCGACGTACTCATCGATCTCGGGCTGATGGCGATGTTTGAAGACGCCATAGACAGAGTGGGAAACTTCGCAGAAGAGGAGCCTCTGCTCGGGCTTGCGACCGGCGCCTGAGACTCCGCTGGTGGCGTCGATGATGGGGCGTGTGTTGGGAGCGATTGCACCGGCGCGAGCGAGGGGCGCGAGTGGGAGGATGATCGAGGTGGGATAGCAGCCCGGTGCGGCGATCAGGCGAGTGGAGGGCTTTGCCAGGTGTTCGCGGAAGAGTTCGGGCAAGCCATAGACAGCCTCGCGCAGCAGGGCAGTATGCGAGTGTTCAAAGCCGTAGAACTTGGGATAATTGTCAATATGCTGGAGACGGAAGGCGGCGGACAGGTCCACCACGACCATGCCACGCTCGATCAACTGCGGTGCTAGTTCGAGGCTTGCTTCGTGGGGCGTGCAAAGGAAGGCGACATCGGGCTTGAGGCTGGCGATGGCGGAGATGTCGGTCGCGGCGACGGGGGATTCGAGGATGGAGCGGAAGCGACCGAAGGTGTCGGCGAAGGAGGGCGGAGGACCGCCGGATTTTTCGGCCTTGCCGGAGCCGAAAAGCCCGACGATGTGAGCATGGGGGTGGGCCAGGAGTATGGAAACAAGTTCGGCACCGGAATAACCACTGGCACCGATGATGGCGACGCGGAGGGTGCGGGGAGAAGTAGCGTTCATGGAATGGAGCGTATTGCTAACGGGGCCGAGGTGTCGGCCTGACGTGTCATGCAAAGTCTCGGCGGGCGAGCCTGAGCTGCCTGAGCCTCATGAGCATGGGATATGTCAGAGAGCGATGGGGCGCTTAGTTGGCCTTGACGTCGATGAACTTGCTCACGCTGGCGATGTCGTGGGCGAGGTCAAAGGAGAAGGACATAGACCAGTTGGCACCGGCGGCGACCCAGACGACCTTGGCGGTCTTCTCACGCTTGACCCAGTCGCGGTTGCCGCGGTTGTAGATCACCTCGCGCTGGCGACGCATCCGCTGGGCAGTCGCCAAAGCCTTCTTGTGCTTGGGATCCAGCCGCATCAGCCGGGCGATGGTGTCCTGCGCATCCACGCTGGGCGGCAGCTTGGTGACCGTACACTGGAGCGTCTGCCCAAGCTTGAATCCGAGATCCGTAACCTTCTGCATGACATACTCCGAACAAAGACTGACCAAGCGACCCGACAGGCAAAAGCCGTGAGTGGAGATCATAGGCGGCAACCGGCCGATGGGCAATGCTTGAACTTAACCAGCAGATCAATCGGGACGATGGCTCGCGAACAAAAAACCACAAATGCAAGATCGGGCCTGTCGCCCGGTTCTGGGAAAAACCAGCCGTGCATTCTGGTTTAGCAATGACCGTTCGGCGCTTCGAGATATGCGTCCACGAAGAGTTCGAGGTCAGCGGGATCGAAGAGCGACCCGTCGCAATTCACATCGACTGTATCACAAGTCGCGCTCGACGGAACACAGGGCCCTTCGGCAAAGACGCTCAAGAAAGCAGCGATGTCATCAGGATCGAAGACGCTTCCGTCGTTGTTGAAGTCGATGTCGACGCCATTTATACCAGTCGGCAGACTGAGCGAGCGTGTGCCGTGCCACTCCGTGAATCCACTGACTGGGTTCACACCGTATGTGAGCCCTTTCACCTTTCCGCCGTTTGGAGTATCGATCAGCACGGAACTGGATACGTCGTAGATGCCCGCGGATGCGGTCGCGAGCAAGACAGACAATGACGCAATACGCGGAGAACCGGCCGCGATGTTTCCTAGTGCGCTTGATCCAGCCGACGAGTCTACGACAAGCGTCGCAGGAGCCACCACCGGCACAACTTCGTAGATGATGCCCGTAGCCGATACGGCGACACCGCTATTGCAACCGGGACACTCTGGATAACTCGGGTATCCTCTGATTTGTGCTTCGTTATACATGTAACCAGTCAGTCCGTCGACTACAACGTAGCCACTCGCAGAATTCGATTTTGGACCACAATCTGCTTCCCCGTACGGGGCTTTAGCATATGCTGCAGTTATGCACGGAGAAAGAGCAACATTTATGTCCACACTAAGATAGATTAAGTGTCCACACTAAGATAGATTAAGCATGCACCAATTGAATCATCGTTTGGAAGCAGTTCGCACGCTATGGGATTCTACCAATCTGGATAGGCTTGGGCGGCCCAGGCGTAAGTAATAACTGCCACGCAAGAGGCACCCGAGCCACTGAAGTCCCACCATGTTCGACCAGAGCCCTGGGCACATCCCGCATGCGACATAGAGTTTGATAAACTGAGTCCGGCGATAACGAGCCAAATTGATTTGCAGCAATACAATTTTACAATCTATTCAGCATAATGCATGTAAGTTAAAACTGGGCTTGTGTACAGGGATGTGAATCGCAAAGATTAGGGTAACTTGGTCAACTGCGGAAAACGAGTTTGAGATTCAATGTACATATCGGGACTGTTAACTCCAGGAGTATAAACCGCCGTGCTTCCCGATGGCGCGAAGTAGTCCGCGTTTGCGAAAACATCCACTTGCTTGAGGAATCGCACGCTCCCGTCAAAAAAAGATGCTTGCACTCCATTGTTGTGGCGGTACGACAGCTTCATGTGCGGCTTATCACCAGTCGCATTTGGTGCTCTCAAGCCATATGCAACGCTCAAGGGGCGAATCGGTTGATCGGTGAAGCTTGAAAAGAATGTCGGATCAGCGGTGATGTCGAAGTCCAGCACAGGACCGGTCGACTCATAATCAAGATAGCGTGTTCCGTCCATGAACAGCACTTTCTGAGAAAGCTGATTGCCGATTCTATCGAGGCGTGGAACAAACCCCGCAGGTGTAGTAGCAGGATCGGGAAACACTCCGCTGCCTGCCCCGTTGTTCCGCCTGACTTGGCTTTGGCCCGGATACGCATTCCTGAAGTCAAGTATCTTGCCCCGAGCGACCGCAGATACTCGGTCGAAAAGCACGGGTTTCAGGTAGCTGACTTGGCGATATGGTTGCGACCGCTCTCCGTTGTCTTGCAGATTGCGGAATTCCTGGAAGTCAGGCGCTCCGCCGCCTCCGGGCGGAAATACTGTCTGATTGATCACTCGCGCCGAAGCGCACGCCCAGTTGTTGAAGATCTGGAACGTTCGCAGTGCTCGATTAGGAGACAATCCGGCGGCATCGCCAAGGATGGGAGAAAGCCAATCCATCGTGGTCGTTGGCGTGTTCGGCGTGGTATACCCGTCGTTGTTCGGCCCGTACAAGGCTGCACCGTTTGTCGCGTCGCTTGCTTCACCAGTCGTGTAGTGACCAGGAATCCATTCCTGGTAAGTGTTTGCATAAAAAGTCGTGAGTTGGCTGAGCCCACGGCTGTTGCCGGAGCAAACCACACTCCGCGCAACCTCACGCGCTTTGGACAAGGCAGGAATCAACAGGCCAATGAGCAACGCGATGATGCCGATGACCACGAGCAACTCGATTAGCGTAAAGGCTTCTCGACGACCGGTGGCAAGCGTACGGTTCATGAGCAATGTCCTTGCATGTTGGCCAATCGTGTGGAGCAAGCCTGAGAATACAGGCAACTAGAAAACACTCTTCTTCACGGGTTCATTGGCTCCGGCAATCTTTCCGGTCTTGAGATCAACAGCTTTGGGATCTACATCCTTTGTATTGAGGTATGGTACGTATCGCTCTATTACCTTCCAACCCCCCGAATCGCCGCGAGTCGCAGGGTAGAGAGTTTCGCGCTTGGATTCTGGATTGGTGGCAGGAAACATGACTGCTCGATTGGTTGGCAGCGCTGCTTCGATCAGTTGGCCGGATTCAACATCAACCAAAACGATGCTCGACGCAAGTTCAACAGACTTGTTCCGACACTGCCACACCACCATTCCCACCAGCGTGAGGAGTCCGACGACAATCACCGCTACTTGCCAGGGCTTGGCTTCGCCCATATAGGCCGCCTTTCGAGGTCCGTTCGAGTGGGTCTGGAGTGGGACTGCTGCAAGTCGGGAGCGGAGAGTACTCACGACGCCTTTGCGTAGATTGCTCGGGTGCGGATTTGTAGGAGGGTGAAGGCCCCGAGTCGAGGCTTTGCCTAATTTTGACGTTGTGTTCGGTTTTTGTTTGGAATGCAGATCATGCACTTGCCCATGTTTCCACCGCCCATTTGTTACAGGCGAATGTCACAATGGAGAATGAAGAAGGCGGTTGATTGCGGGAGGCTGGCTGTGAAAGACTGGCTTCGGGAGGCGAGGTTGGGGAGATTGGCAAGGCTGTGGTAGTTGGTTGGCGCTGTCAAGTGGGTTCGCGTACAGGCTCGGCACCAGCGAGGGTTGGTTGCTGAATCTGGATGGTCTCGATCTGGTCGCGGCTGGGTGAGAGGTTCCAGGTCGTGCCGCACTCTGGACAGGTGGCGTGGGTTGTGGAACTGGGGTTTGTGGGGCGGAGATTTGCGAGCGAGTATGAGCAGCCGGGACAGCGGCCCATTGCTAACTCCGCCGAGCGACAGCGCCTGGCATGCCTTGCAAGGCAGCGCAGCATCCACAGGCCAAAGGCGATGAAGACAAAGATGAGCATGGAGGCGATGGGCGAGAACATGGTGACGGCCAATACAAACGGGCCTTGGGACTTGAGCAGGAAAAGCCAGCCAGCCAGGGCGACCAGCACCACGATGGGCGGGAGCGCATACTCGGGCAGGCGGGGCCAACGCGCTCGTGCGGATTGGTGGGGCTGGAGCCACATCCAGCGCACTGTTGCGGGATTGCCAGCATCGTCGAGTGTGCGATAGGAGAACA
>CAYRPC010000156.1:0-6744 GCA_964425995.1 uncultured Phycisphaeraceae bacterium | reverse complement strand
GGGCAGAGGCGGGGGCGGGCAGGCTACTTCCCGCAGTCTTGCCAGCGGAGGTCGCTGGGTCAGCTATCTTGGATGGATCAAACGGCAATCGTTCCACGCTCCAGCGTAGTAGGACTCGCGAACCTGCTGATCTCCATGCCCATACGCTGCTGCATGCCGGTGTTTGTGCGTTATCTCCTCGGGCTGGGACCCAGCAATCCGATCGCGACACGCCTCGTCCAGAACGGGAGTCGTCGTGTCAAGCACATGTATATTCGCGCGACGTACCTGGGCGCGCTGATCATCGTGCTGCTGTGGTCGTTGCTTCTGGGCACGCGGTCCGGCAGTCTGTCCTACCAGGAACTTGCGGCGGCAGGTTCGCAGAGTTTTCAGTACATCGCCTATCTGCAGATCACGCTGATCTGCGTGCTCGCTCCGGTCTTTATGGGCGGTGCGATTCGCCAGGAAGCCAATCCCAAGAGTTGGGATGTACTGCTGACCACGCCTCTGACTGCGGGGCAGGTGGTGCTGGGCAACCTGTTCGGGCGAATGACCTTCGTGTTTGGATTGCTGCTCTGTTCGTTGCCATTATTTGCGCTGACGCAGTACTTCGGCGGGGTACCGGGAACAGCGATCTTTGCGAGCTATGTCATCGCGGCGTGCGCGGCGCTGCTGGTGGGGAGTGTTGCGATCGGGCTTGCGGTATCGCGGCTTGCGGGCAAGCGAGCCTTCTTCGCGTTCTATGTTGCGATCATCAGTTACCTTGCCGTCACGATCGCGATCGATGCATGGCTGCGGAACGCTGGCAGCGGCGCGGGTCCCAACGGTGATGGTGTCACGCTGATGACATCGCTCAATCCGTTCCTCGCCCTGACGGCGTTGCTCAATCCCACGACATATCCGCGCGTGGCGGAAGGCAGTTCTTCGGGCTTGACACGCTGGATGCTCGAGACGCCGGTGACGACGTGGTGCGTGGGTAGCTCTATCATCAGCCTGCTCTTTATGGCCGCGAGCACGATTACCGTCCGGCTTGGCGGCTTGGCCCACCTGGGCGAGGGCGAGGACGGAATACCCCTTTGGAAGAAGTGGTTGGGGCGCAAGTCGGCTTCGCAGGCAAACCTTGAGTCCGGTGGCGACGGCACGTCGCATCGTGCGCCGCGCACGGTCTGGCACAACCCTATCGCCTGGCGCGAGGCGGCAAGCCGCAATTCATCGCCCGCCAAGATCGTGGCGCGCTGGATTTTTGTTGCGATTGGCCTCGCCTTTGGGATCGTTCTGATTTACTTTTACCACTCAGGGAGCATGAGCCACAACGAGTTCCAGTTCGCAATCTCCGCGACGGTGTGGGGCGAGTTGCTGGTCATCGCACTGGTCGCGATCAACACCGCAGCGACCGCCATCAGCAAGGAGCGAGAGGAAGGCCACCTCGACCTGCTGCTCACCACACCAATCACCGCCAGCGCTTATACCTGGGGCAAGTTGCGAGGGCTGGTGGCGTATCTGGTGCCTCTGTTGTTGGTGCCCTTGGGGACGCTGCTGTTCGCGGGGGCCTATGTGTTGTCGGGAGGAATCGGGCGGAGCGGCGGCGTGACGGTCACGGTTGCTCCGTTTGGTGGCGGGACGACACAGACCGTACCGGTGCTCTTGCCAGAGTCGGGATTGCTCGCGCCACTGGTGGTCGTGCCCTTCATGGCTTTCTGTGTCATGGTGGGGCTGCATTGGAGCCTGAAGAGCAAGGGGACGCTCGCAAGCACGGTCTGGACCGTGGGCATTGTCGGGGCGGTTTCGGGAATCCTTGGATTGTGCTCGTGGCAGGCACTGACGGGTATCAAGGTTCTTGGCCCACTGATGGCGGGGCTTTCGCCAGCCTCGTATGTCTTCGCGCTGACAACGCCCAACGGAGCGATGGCGGACACCATTACCGACCAGGGTCCCGGCGCGGCGCGAATGGCACTGGCGATCGGCGCGTTGGTGGGGGCTGGTGTCTTCGCGGCCTTGTGCTATGGCCTGCATAGCAACATGGTGCGGACCTTTGATGTCACGGTGCGCAAACTCGCGGGGCAGGGGTAAACAGGAATCTGGAACAATCAGCCCTCGTCCTTGGTCGCGATGCGCAGACGCTCTAATTGGGGATGCTTCTCACGCTTCTTGAGTTTCAACTGCTCGATTACGAGTTTGGGGCACATCGGAGTCAGGGCCTCGTCGAGGTTCTCGCCCAAGGCTGCGATCTGACGAATGAGGCTGCTGCTGGTGTACGCGAAGCTCGACCCCGCGACGACGAAGGCGGTCTCAAGGCCCGCGACCTCTCGATTCGTCACGGCCTGCTGGATTTCGTACTGCAAGTCGGAGAGATTGCGCACGCCTCGGAGCAGGACTGTGGCACCAAGCTCGCGGGCGAAGTCGACGGTCAGGCCCTCAAAGGCTTCGACGCGGACAACCGCGCCCTCGGGCTTCTGCCGCATCATGTCCTGCACCAGGCTCTGGGCCATCGCGACGCGTTCGTCGGAACTGAAAAGCTGGTTCTTGCCCGGGTGACGTCCGATCGCGACGATCAATTCATCGAATAGTTTTCTCCCCCGACTGATCACGTCGAGATGCCCGAAGGTCATGGGATCGAAGGAGCCGGGATAGAGGGCAACGTGGCGGATGGAAGGCATGCCCAAGCGTAGTAAGAACCCGGGCCCATGCGCCATGTGTGCTTGGAGTCACTTTGTGTTATTCTGCGAGAAATCTCGCAATGGCCAGGGCCTGCGGGTCCGCGATGCCAATAGCGGCTTGCTCCCTATCCTCAACTCACAACGGAGAATCCTAATGTTCGACAATATGAAAATGCTCGGTGCTGTCGGTAAACTGATGGCCAATAAGGACAAGGTTGCGGCTCGTGTGAAGGAGCGGCTGGCTGATGCGCAGATTACGGGTGAGGGGGGCAATGGGGCCGCCAAGGCGACGGTTTCGGGGGAGCTCAAGGTGCTTTCGATTGAGATCAGCCCGGCGCTGGCCAATGGCATCGCTGGCGATGACAAGACTCGCCAACTGGCGGGGACGATCATTGCCGAAGCCGTCAACAACGCGCTGGGCGCTGCCCAAGGCCGCATCAAGTCGGTCATCGATGATGAGGCCAAGGCAATGGGCCTGCCCGGCGGGATCGGCGATATGGGCGGGCTGGGCTCCTTGCTAGGTGGGCGATAACCGATGGCAGCGGGCAGACGCATGGGGTCGCAGCGATGATCGCCTATCGCGGCATTCCACAGATCGAGATCATTCCCATCAGGCTTGGGGATGGCCCACTTCGCGTCGTGATCACCAAGGATGCACGCGAGCTCAACAGCAGCGCGGTGGACGCTGCATGGGCCAAGTTGCTCGCGGACAATCCACGATACTTCGATGGCCCGATCCTCAGCGTGCTGCAGTTGCCCCATGAGGTTGCACGAGAGGCCGCGATTGCACTGAGCGCGAAGGCAGAGCCACTTTTCTACGAAATCCTCGCGAGGCAGGATCGATTCGCGATGCTCGCTGTGCAGCCGCAAGTGCAGACCGGCGTTCGCATTCTCTCGGTCACTGGCGTGCTGGTGGCAAAGGATGCGGTCGGGCGTGAATGGGTGCTGATGGGCAAGCGTGCTGGCGCGACTCGGGTGTATGGCGGGATGTGGGAACTGGGGCCCAGCGGAGGCTTGGCAGTTCCGCCTGCGTCGATTACAAGCATGGACCATGACACGATCCTGGCGCATCTCGCTGATGAGGTGCTGGAGGAATCGGCGCTGCATGTGCGGGCTGGGCAGGCGGTGGCGATTGCCAGAGACCACAAGGCGATGAGCGACGATGTTGTGTTCGTCTGCGATGTCGGCACACTCGAAGAGGCGAGCGCACAAGCGCACGCCGCGAACTGGGAGTATGAGCAGGTACGCTGGTTCGCGACCGACAGCATCGAGCCCTTCGACACGGCGAATGAGGAGCGGATCATTCCCCCCACGCGGGCGCTGTTTCGGGCACTGGGTTGGATCGGCGGCGCGTAAGCCCGGCATCCCGCCTGGCAAGTTTGCATACTGCCTACCCCGACACCGGGCGTCGAACGCTAAACGCCGGACGTACAGAGTTTTCCCTATAGTTAGTTCGTGATCCTACTCATCGATAACTACGACTCCTTTACGTGGAACCTGGTGCAGCGACTGGGCGAGATCGATCGGTCGCTTCGAGTGGGCACAGACCTGCTCGTGGTGCGAAACGACAAGATAACAGCACGCGAGGCCGCTGCTTTGCAGGGCGGCAAGGGGCCAGACAAGGTTATTATTTCGCCCGGGCCATGCACTCCCAAGGAGGCTGGCTGCTCCTCGGCGATCATCCAGCAGTTTGAGGGCAAGGTGCCGATCCTGGGCGTTTGCCTTGGGCATCAGACGATGGGCGATATGCATGGCATGACCGTGACGCGCCATGTGGTGCCTATGCATGGCAAGACCAGTCCGATTCGCCATACCAACCGAGGTGTCTTCGCTGGACTTTCGGATCCGTTCGAGGCGACGCGCTATCACTCGCTTGTGGTATTGGAAGCAACTATTCCAAAGCGACAAGCGGGTAAGGACGGATGGGAAGTATCGGCATGGACCGACGAGCCCATCAATCCCATCAATCCCATCAATCCCATCGAAGTGAATAATCCTGCCAGCGCGACCCGTCGAGTCGTGATGGGCCTGCGCCGGGTCTGGGCGGATGCAACCAAGAAGCCTGTCGAGGGCGTGCAGTTCCACCCCGAGAGTTTTCTCACGCTCGAAGGGCCAAGGCTGCTGAAGAACTTTCTGGACATGCACTGACTTGGACATGCATTGACGAGTCGATCCGCGTCGCTATCCAACGCGTTGCGACTTGGCCAGCAGTTCCTGCTGGTCCTTGTGGATGTACATCCGGCAGAAGGGAAGCCAGCCCGCGAATTGGTAATCCTGGGTCTTCATGTACTCACCAACTGGCGTGCCTTCCTGCTGCGACTGATCTTCGACAAGCAGCACGTTTGGACGATACCTGGCCAAGTCAAAGCCTCGCAGCAGGTCAATCTCTCCCCCCTCGACATCGATCGAGGCTGCGGCGATCTCGCCAGTGTGAGTACTCAGCAGGTCGTTCATGGTGGTGCAGGGCACGCGGACCTTCGTGGTCTTGAGTTGCTGGGTTGCGATTGCCCGCTTGTGCTCCTCGCTGGCGGAGAGATAACTGAGCATGCCCCCCCAATGGTCTTGGGTGACTGTAAACTCAACATCGCGCGGCGCGCCGGGCTGGGCAAGCGCGGCGTGCTCGACACGAGCGTGGGGACGATTGGCCTTGCACTGCTCGAAGCGCTGCGGGATCGCTTCGATGAGCAGGCAATCCCAGCCAATTGCATCCATCGCATAGGTGACAGAGAGATGCTTGCCGTCAAATGCGCCAACCTCGATAAGCAGGCCGCTTGGCTCATCTCCAAGCAGGTCGTACAGCATCAAGTCTTCGCCATACTGGGCACGGAACTGGACGGGCATGCGGGGCGTGCGCCCGGCATCTCGAAGGTTTGCGCGAGCTTCGAGTGCATAGATCCGCTGGCGTATCGAGAGCAGATGCCCCTGAAACTCGCGGAAGCGCCGGTCAGAGAAACTGGCCTCTTCCTGGAATTGGGCGTGCAGTTGCTGCAACGCGGCTTCGAGCGGTGGCGGGCCGGGTGGGTTCTGCGGATTCGGGAAGAAGCCTTGCATGGATGGAGCGTAGGGCGACCACAAAAAAAGCCCGCGACCGTGAGGTCGCGGGCTTGATGGGATGAAGCGGTACGTTACATGTGCGGGGAGTAATAGTATGGGACGCTTACGCGTGCTTGGCTTCGTCCTTGTCGATCATCATGCCGTAGAAACTGCGATAGACAAAGAACGCGCTGATCAGGAAGAAGATGATGGCCAGGGCAATAGTGAGCGGCGTGTGGACGAAGCCGGGCTTCTTGACGTGGATCGCCAACTCGACAGCGAGCAGGCCAAAGAGGGTCGTGAACTTGATGACCGGATTGAGGGCGACGCTGCTGGTGTCCTTGAACGGATCGCCCACGGTATCGCCCACGACGCACGCAGCGTGCAGGTCGCTGCCCTTGCCACGCCCCGTGCCCTTATAGGCCGGATCGGTCTCGACGATCTTCTTGGCGTTGTCCCATGCACCGCCAGCATTGGCCATGAACATGGCTTGGTAGAGGCCAAAGAGTGCGATGGCAATGAGGTAGCCGATGAAGAAGAACGGTTCGACAAAGGCGAACGACAGGGTGCCGAAGAAGACACCCAGGAAGATGTTGAACATACCCTTCTGAGCGTACTCGGTGCAGATGGTCACGACCTTCTTGCTGTCCTCAACGCTTGCCTTGGTGTTGCCATCAAGTTTGATGTTGGCCTTGATGAACTCCACCGCGCGATACGCGCCGGTCGTCACGGCCTGCATGCTCGCACCGGTGAACCAGTAGATCACTGCGCCGCCCGTGATCAACCCTAGCAGGAACGGAGCGTGCAGCAGGCTGAGTTTGTCAAGGTTGGCCGTGAGGCCACCGGTGAGCACGACGATGATCGAGAAGATCATGGTGGTAGCACCGACCACGGCGGTACCGATCAGCACGGGCTTGGCGGTTGCCTTGAACGTGTTGCCAGCGCCGTCGTTCTCCTCCAGGAACTCCTTGCCCTTCTCAAAGTCGGGCTTGAATCCGAACGTGCTCTCGATCTCCTTCTCGATGCCCGGAATCTGCTCGATCGTCGAGAGTTCGTAGACGCTCTGGGCATTGTC